>NHDG01000119.1 GCA_002167285.1 Planctomycetia bacterium TMED53 | reverse complement strand
TGATCGTATTGGCCATTTCCCGATTGTCGAGCGAGAATTGGACTAAAGCCAATATATCGTGGCCAAATTTCCCAAAAAGGGCCATTAAAATCCCAATTTCGTATTTCTGGCCTTGAAATTTCGTCCACATTCTCGATATATTTGGACGTTATGAACGATTTTTCTACTTTCCGCCCCCATGCTTTGGAGCTTTCATTATGAGCAGCCTGGTTTGGATCTCTGCCGTGTTCATCGGATCGCTGACCTCGATTGATTTGGATTCAACAACGCCCAAGTCCCTACCTCCGAGCGGAAAACAGATTCACCTCGGTGGAGAATCGGTAGTGACCGCTAACCAGGACGAAAGTGGAACCTGGCGCTGTGGCGATGCCAGAATCGACACTCCCCTTCCCGCTGGTTATCCCGCTCCAACGGCCCCAGGAATCATCGAATTAAAGAGTTACCCTCTGGTTCGCAGAGCAAAGGTCGAAGGCAAAATTGCTCCCGATTTAGCGAGTAACTTTGGTTTTTGGAAGTTGTTCAACCACATCAAATCCCGGGAAATCGCCATGACATCCCCAGTGGAGATGGAGTACGACATCGACATCGGCGCACCATCTCCCAAAGTCGCGGGGTGGGCAATGTCGTTTCTATACCGCACTCCGGACCTGGGACCCACGGGAATCGCTGGTGCAGTTGTCGTCGAAGACGAAGCAGAGCTCACCGTCATCTCTATCGGATTTCAAGGCGGCTATGGGGTCAGTCAGCTGACTCAACGAATTGACCAACTCAACGAAGAACTCAAAAAGCTCCCACACCTGGAACTGGCGGGGAAGCCCCGTGCACTCTTTTACAATGGCCCTGAAGTCCGTAGTGCAAAGCGGTGGGGTGAAGCTCAAATCCCGGTAAAGCTGCGCACGAAGAGCAAGCCCGAGACTGCCGAAAAAAGCGGTGAAAACTCCGGGACCTGATGGATGTCCTGCTTCTGTCCCAGTGGATAACCACCGGCTTCATGACTGGATTGATCTGGTTCATCCAGATTGTCCATTACCCGATCTATTCCTTCGTCGGCCACAACGACCTTTCTGATTACCAAGCCTTTCACGTTCGCAGAACAACGATGGTCGTCTTCCCCTTCATGGTTACTGAATTGCTGGGCGGAGGGCTACTCTTGCTCCGTGAATGGCATGGTGATCGCGGCTGGGTGGCACTCTCGGGCCTGGGATTATTGGGCGTCATCTGGCTCTCCACTTTGATCTTCCAAATACCCCGTCACTCTCAAATCGGAGGTACGAAGAATCCTACTGCTGAGACGATTGCGATCGAAAAGTCGGCCATCCGACACCTTGTGCAATCCAACTGGATCAGAACTTGCGCTTGGACTGCCAGGCTCGCACTGCTCGCGATTTGGTTTCCTCCAGGCAATTAAAAACTTATCGGGTCACAAATTCTTCTCAAGATTGAGCAAGAAACTCGCTGAGGAATACATCTTCAGTCGCATTCTCAAACTCCTGCAGTGATCCCTGTTGAACAATCTTGCCGCAATGAAGATATGCCAAATCTGCGGAAAGCTGTTTTACATCACGGAAATCGTGCGTGACTAAAACTGTTGGGATAGCAAAATCTGCGAGATGCGAGGCAAGGATATTTCGAACTTCTCTGCGCGCCAAAATATCAAGCGCACTGGTCGGCTCATCGAGTAAAACCATACCCGGCTTCTGTAACAGAAGTCGCGCCAAGGCCACCTTTTGGCGCTCTCCCGCAGAGAGCTGACTCGGCAACTTGTCCGCATGCTGGCTCACTCCCACCTGTTTCATGATTTGAAAAATCTCGTCCTCGTGAACATCGGTAGAAGTGGCCTCAACACTTCTATTCATAAAACCAATGTTCTCCTTGACCGACATGTGAGGGAAAAGGCCTAAACCCTGGGGTAGATAAGCCAAGTTACGATCTTCTACCGCAACCTCGATACCCGACTCTGAATCATGGAGAACCCTATCGCCGATACGGATCGTGCAATCCTGTACCTTTTCCAAACCAAGAACAGATTTCAAAATAGTCGTTTTCCCTGAGCCATTGGCACCGATCAAAGCTAAAGGTCTCTCTCCCCCCGACAAATCGATATCCAATGAGAATAGGGCCCGAGTGAGCCGGAAGCGAATATGCCATGTACTCATCGACCGACCCTTTCTTTTAAGTTTTCGAATCGACGCATGAAACCCAACAGAATCACTGCAAGTGCGAAAAGTAAAAGAGAGAGCGCAATAGCCAGATGGACCTCTTTCTCCAGTTCACTAAAGATGGCCAAGGGCAATGTCTGCGTCACTCCGGGCATGTTGCCCGCAAAAAGTAACGTCGCTCCAAACTCCCCCAATGCCCTGCCCCAAGATAACAATCCCCCTGCAACCAACCCCGGTCTGGACAGAGGTAAAACAATCTTGAAAAAGATCTGTGATGGAGAATGTCCAAGAGTTCTTGCCACGTCCTCCAAATCCTGATCTTGGTTCCTGAAGGACACAATCGCTGCACGTAAATAAAATGGTGCAGCGATCACTACCTGTGCAATGACGACCGCTGAAAAAGAAAAAGCGGGGGTCCAACCCAGTGAATCGAAGAATTGTCCAAAGATTCCATTCCTGCCAAAGGCCAGCAATAACCCAATCCCAATTACAGCAGGTGGCATCACTACGGGAAGATCGAGTAGCGGCTCGATAAATCTTGAGAATCGGGATGAAGACCTGGCCAGCCACCACGCAAGAGGAGTTCCTGCTATCAGAATCATCAGTATCGAAATTAACGAAGAAGAAAGGCTAACGGCCAATGCTTCCGCAAATACTGGATTGCTGAAGGCAGCCCAAACCTGAGCCCCTCCCACAGAAATCACCAAAGCCAATCCGGGAAGAAGCAAAATCAATAGCAGGGGAATCCCTGCAACCAAGCCCCATATACGAGAAAAATCTGAAGTCGCTCCAGATTTACTCATCTGCCGATCCCTGTTTTTCAGAAACCACCGGCATCGCGAACTCTGTGAAAACTCTTCGCGCTCGTTCACTAGACAAGAACTTACGAAAATCGTTCACCACCAGCGATCTTGGTTCCACACTTTCAGCCAACGTATATCGTGCTTTGGTCGCCAAAACTTCAGGCAATCGAATGACTCCAGCCTCTGTCAATATGGCATCGCTCTCATAGACGATTGCTGCGTCTGCTTCGCCGAGAAGAATCTTGCTACGAACGAGCCTTGAATTTGATTCCTTGGATACGATCGACGACCTCAATTGATCAGAAAAACTTTGACCGAACACCTCAGCGGCTTTATCCAAAACCTCCTCAGTATAAGTCCCTAATGGAACATTTTCATCGCCCACCACTATGCTTTGCACCTCAACGATATTTTCAAACTGGGTGATCTGATTTACGAGTTGGGGAGCGACCATGACGACCAATGGATTTTCTGCGACCGGCTCAGGGCTTTTCATCAACCTCTGATCCATCAATGAGCGCACGTGCTCTGGGTGAGCAGAGATAAACAAGTCAGCAGCTGCACCTTGCTCGATTTGGAAGCGCAGAATTTGGCTTCCACCGAAAATCAGTCGAACTTCTGCCTGTGGGTTGTTTTTCTCAAACTCTTCTTTGAGCACTTGTAAAACATCGGTCAGTGAACTCGCCGCAAAGACCGTTAGCTGACTTTTGGTACGGGGTGATTCGCAGCCCTGTATGAAGATCAGAGGAATGAACAAAATTGCCAAGGCTCGGCAATATAAACTCATGACGCCATTCCATCGCTTGCTGCTGGAGACAACTCCACAAACCCAATTAATGATCGAAAGTGAATGACCGACAGGACACTCCTGAATAGCAGAGAATAGTTGCGGATAATGCCCTTTGCGAGGGGAAAAGATCCAAGTCAGACCCAGCTTCAGGTAGTATTGGTACGTCAACGATTCGAGGCCCAAATCTCCATGGAAGGCTGAATCAACATGAAAAAATTCGCGCTTTGGTGCCTTGCTCTCATGATCATGATTTCTGCCATCATTTACCAGCGTACCACCGGACCCACCTATCCTTATCGAGGAGAAGTCCAACTGGCTGGGAAAACACTCAAATACAAATTACTGCGCTCCCATGAAACGACTCAAGGAGCCCCGATCAGCCTCCCTGATCTTGGTTTGCCGTCTGTTACGGCAACTCTGAACCACAAACGTTACAAGACCGCAGATGAATACACGGCTATCACGTTTGAGCCGGCCTCCTCAGAATCAGGAGAGAAGAGCTGGGTTGCATCACTTCCGGTTCAACCTGCAGCAGGAAAAATGGAATACTTCGTCGAAGTTGTCAGTGGCGATTCTAAAGTTCGAATTCCTGAACTGGGCGAAGAAAACATCATTCTTCGATACAAAGACCCCGTTCCTTCATGGATTCTCTGGCCTCACATTTTCCTGATGTTCTTTTCAGTCCTATTCGGAATGCGTACAGGTCTGGCCGCCATCTTTAACAGCGATGACATGAGGAAGCTGGCCTTTATCACGCTGGGCGGCATGACTCTCGGGGGAATGATCCTCGGGCCTATCGTTCAAAAATTTGCATTTGGTGAGTACTGGACCGGATTCCCATTTGGGGGAGACCTTACCGACAACAAAATGTTGATCATGTGGGTCAGTTGGCTCGCTGCGGCAGCGATGATTGGCACCCGCCCCAAGAAAAAAGAGGGCATTAGTCGCGCTGTGGTTCTTGCAGCAGCATTGGTGATGTCTGCGGTCTACGCCATTCCACATAGTATGAGAGGTTCCGAACTCGATTACTCCAAGGTTGATCAAGGGGTGGACCCCGCCGAGGCGATCGGAACCGGGGACTAATGGATTTCAGCCAACTGCAAGCTTGGCTCCATGTGGCGATAGTTCACATCCCTGTGATCATCGCTCCCGTCTCTCTGTTCTTACTGACCAAGGGGAAACGAAACGAATCCGCTGATTTTTTGCGGCTGGGTCACACGCTGGTTCTCTTGGTGACCCTGACTTCGGCGGTGGCTTACTTCACCGGTCCAACCACCGTCGATTGGTGGCAGGAAAAGGTTCAGTTTGATCAGGAAGCGGTGGAAGCTCATGGTCTTTGGGGAAGAATCTCTTTCACTCTCTTAACACTAGCCGGGGTCGGATCACTGATGACAATTATCGGTGAGCTTCAGGAAGAGAAACCTCACCCCTTAATTTTCAGATTCGTTTGGTGGTTACTTTTCACGGGTGTCATTTCACTCATATGGACCGCTCACCAAGGCGGCTTGCTGCGCAGACCCGAACTCGCCTTTTGATCGGGCTAATTTTGTATCCAGCTTTAAGCCTTGCGCGTCTCTTGAGCTTTTAAGCGCGACAACCCTCCATCGACTCCGATCACCTGACCCGTCAACCAATCGGGCGCGGAGCTCACGAGCCATGAAGCGACCTGAGCAACCTCTTCCGCTTCGCCAACCCTGCCGACCGGATGCATACTGTCGCTGATGGCCCTTCGTGCTTCATCTCCCAATAATCCGGCAGCCAGCGGCGTATCGGNGAGACCAGGAGCCACTGTGNTGATGCGTAGACCGCGACGGGCATAGGTTGCNGAAGCNGCTAAAGCCAAACCCTCNACCGCTGATTTGGCTGCAGAGATCGCTCCATGATTCGACATGCCAACCTGNGCCGCNGCNGAAGAAAAGACCACGATACGACCCGATTGCTGNNTCAGCATTCCNGGAATNGCATATCTCAATGCGTGAAANACCGGCAGCAGATTGGNATCCATCGTTTCCCNAAACTGCTCCGGAGATGTCGCATGGAGGGGNCTCAAAAANATGGAACCNACTGCGACGACNACNGCNTCGAGGCGGCCATGNTCGGCAAAGATCTTTTGAGCAGCAGATTCCATTTGCATGGGATCTCTGGCATCGAGCGGAAGAGAAACCCCTGCGGCGATATTCGCCAACAATTGCTCGAGCTTCTGGGGATCTCTCCCGCTTCCGATGATTTTCCAGCCGGATTCAGCGAGTTGACGAGCCACGCGCCCGCCGATGCCTCCACCGGCTCCCAAGATCCAAACGACAGGTTGCTGCATAGTATCCAATCTTCAGCCACCTCTCACTGAAGGCGACTTTCGTAGATACATACATCATATTGCGCAACGAAGCCGACGACCCGAAAAGCGAAGTAGAGTATTTGAATTTTTTTGCAGCAATGAGGGCGTAGGAGTCTGGATTTCTCACCAGAGCTCTACTCAACTAAGATGGATAAGGAAGAGGTCACCTCGCCGAATGAGAATCGGGAACGGGTGAATTACTTACGCTTGATCTTGTGAAGGGTGTGCTTGCGAAGTCTTGGAGAATACTTCTTCAGCCCTTCCTTCAATTTTTCAGGGATTCCTCCCTTGGCATTGATGGAAGTTCTGTAGTTAAGGTCACCTGTCTCCGTGCACTGAAGCCAGACGTATTCAGTAACTTTATTCTTGGCCACGACGCACTCACTTCCTGTTCCTTCGACGACCTGTTTTGCGATGATCAGGGACCAATACACCTGATCAAGGACAGTCCAAGATGGGACCATCCATCCTGAGGATCGTCAAGGGAAACGGAGAGCTCACCCCTGAGTTACCGAGAAAATTGGGCTGCCCCCAAGCCCCCTCGGCAGCTCGCGACCAGTATCTTGCCCTACTGTTATTGGGCCCAAATTCGCTGAGCCGGGTGCTCCTCCACAGCCCTGAACTGTTGTTTCTCAGCCAGTCAGAGGTCACACTGCCGGAGATTTTGACCGGCCCTGAAAGGCGAAACCCCCTTGTCCGCACCCACTTCCCCTACCCCTGATTCAAAGGACAAAAATGCACGTCCACTCCCCGAAAAGTTGTGCGGGAAAAGGATCCTGATCACCGGGGGAACAGGAACCACAGGGCAACATTTGATTCAATGGCTTCAATCAGAAACCGATGCCGAAGAGATTATCGTCTACTCCCGTGACGAACAAAAACACCATGATCTGCAGTTGAACAATGGTATCGATTTATCACGAGTCAGATCCTTTATCGGGGATGTGAGGGATATCGACCAATTGAAAGTCGCCATGTCCGGCGTGTCCCTGGTCTTTCATACGGCGGCGATGAAACATGTGCACCTCGCAGAAGAACACCCAATCGAAGCACACAAAACCAATGTTCTCGGAACTCGGAATGTGATCGAAGCTGCCATCGACTGCAAAGTGAACAGGGTGATCTCCAGCTCCACCGACAAAGCCGTTGACCCCATCAATGTGTACGGAAATACAAAGTTCATGATGGAGCTCGAATTGATGGGAGCAGATCGCGAGAACAAAGATGTCACCCGTTTTGATATTGTCCGCCACGGCAATTTAATCGGCAGCAGGGGGAGCGTGATTCCCCTCTTTATTCAGCAAGCAAAAGCGGGCTGTATGACCCTTACATATCCTGCGATGACCCGATTTTGGATCGGAAAAGAAGAACTCATCGATTCCTTTCACCGCTGCTTAATGGAGAGCGAAGGAGGTGAAATCCATGTCCCTCGATCTCCGGCCTGCAGAATCGACGTACTCGCGACCGCCATCGATGCAGAAGCGGATCAAGAAGTGTTGGGAATCCGAGCTGGAGAAAAAAAGCATGAAGTCCTCACCTCACTCCACGAGAGCTCGCGCTTAAGAGACTGTGGCACCCACCTGGTCATCCGCAGAGAGCCAGCAGTCAAAGATGAGAGAGGAACGGCAGTCGAGGACGACTTTCAGCTTCGCAGTGATCTGGAACCACAACTCGAAATCGCTCAAATGCAGCTCCTCCTCCAGTCAGAGGGTTTGAGCGGATAACCAAATCTGGATTCCATTGTCAACTTCGTCTGCTTTGTCTCTTCGGTCTAGTTGGGCTTGTTGACCGATTTGGTGTATGATGATGTGAGGTACGATGGATAAAACTTATTACGTCTAAGTAATAAAATGGGGAGTCAACACGGTGAAAACTTCGAATTTGATTTGGGCTGGAATCATGCTGATCACCACGATGGTGGTGTCTTTGCAAGATGCACATTCCCAAAATCTACCGATTCCCACCACCATCAAAGATTGGGCCCAACCAGGGACTCAACCGGGAACTCTCAGTGAACCCATCATCGCAGGAAGCGCCTGCAACCTTTGTCATTCAGGGTTTGCGAATTCTCCCGTCGACTCATGGAAGGCAAGCATCATGGCGCAAGCAGGCAGGGACCCGCTGTTCCATGCTTGCTTGGCGATTGCCAATCAGGATGCCGAAGAATCTGGCGACTTGTGCCTTCGCTGTCATACACCTGGTGCTTGGCTTGCTGGCAATAGTACTCCTACCGACGGATCTAATCTGTCGGGGGTCAATGATTTTGATGGTGTGACGTGCAATCTGTGTCACCGAATGATCGACCCCCAGTATGTCAGCGGTCAAAGTCCATCGATCGATCTTGGGATTCTCAACGCACTCGATGAAATCCCTGTTCAACCTCACACAGGGCAATTCGTCATCGATCCTGTGGATAATCGGCGAGGCCCTTACAACTTGGGCTCAGGTTTTCCCTTTCACCCTGCAATCCAGTCTCCATTCCACAGCTCTTCAAGATTGTGCGGAACCTGCCACGATGTCTCCAATCCGGTATATCAAAGGGTCGGAGACTCTTTCGTCATGAACGAATTGGACGCGCCCCACGACAGTCACGATCCCGCAGAAGAATTTCCTGTCGAGAGAACCTATGGAGAGTGGAGTCAAAGTCTCTTTGGGCAAGGCCCTGTCAATATGGATGGAAGGTTCGGTGGCAACAATCCGAATGTCAGCTCTTGCCAGGATTGTCACATGCCCAGGATCAATGCGATCGGCTGCAATATGGGCTACCCCGCCCGCCCCGATCTCGCCCGCCATTACTTCATGGGCACCCAAACATGGATTCTCGATGCGATTCACTCCTTGGATACCAGCTTCCTTCTGTGGGATACACCGGCTTACATGAGTGAAGCCCAAATCGAACAAGCTAAGGCGAGAAACATCGCCATGCTCCAGGATGCGAGCGACCTCGAAGTCTCAATAGAAAATGGGCAAGTCAAAGTTCGCGTCATCAATATGTCAGGCCACAAGTTACCCACCGGCTACCCCGAAGGACGCAGGATTTGGATCGAAGTTCACTTCCGAAATGCGTTCGGTATGACGCTGGAACACCACGGTGAATACAACTTCAGTACCGCAGTTCTCGAATCCTCGACGACGACCGTCTTCGAAGCAAAGCACGGCCTGGATGAGCACTCAGCAGAAGTGAGTGGGCTCCCTGTGGGTCCGTCCTTCCACTTCGCTCTCAACAACAAAATCTACAAAGACAATCGGATTCCTCCGATGGGATTCACCAATGCAGGTTTTGCTGAAGTTCAGGCGGAACCGATTGGGATCTTTTACCCAGATGGCCAACATTGGCATGACACCTTCTACGATATCCCCAACGAGGCGGTTCTTCTCGATGTACGGGTTTGGTACCAAACCGCTTCAAAGGAATACATCGAATTCCTGAAGAACGAAAATGTCACCAACGACGCCGGCAACATCCTTTACGAGCAGTGGCTCCAGCACGGTAAAGGCCCTCCGATACTCATGGACGAGTACAATGTTGAGCTCGGGTTGGAACCTTTCGTCAGGGGAGATACCAACGCCGATAGCTCCATCGATCTCTCCGATTCGATCACCCTTTTGGGCTGGCTCTTTTTGGGTAACGATTTCGGCTTGTGCCCCATCGCCGGAGATGTGAATGACGACAGCAGCCTCAACATCTCTGACGTGATCTTCGCATTGAATGCACTCTTTGGGGTCGGGCCTCCGCCTGGAGCTCCTTGGCCCGATTGCGGCCCGGATCCGACTCCAGATTTCCTGCGCTGCTACGAGTATTCATGTCCTTAAACACTTTTGTCAGGACTTGGTTACCACTGCTGCTCCTCGTTATCTTGATCATTTTCAATTGGCCCAGCGGCAAACTTGATTTTGGAAACACTTCCCCTTGGGCCGGGCTCATTTTCGAACTCGACGCCGCCCCGCCCAGCGGAGAATCTCCAGGATTGCTCTTGGGTTGCCTTCCAGTGATGGACCTCAAGGGTGAAGAAGGTTTTTTTGTCTGTGGCGCAGTCGAATGGAAAGCATCACAAGACCTCGCTCCCCTATTGATGGCTGGCAGAGTCGAAGATCTAAGACTCCAAAAGATCAATCTCCTGCAAGAAACTGTCGATCTGCACAGAAATCCGCGGATCACTTTTCTCCTCTATGACCTACCAGCTGACAGTAATCCAGTGGAGCTGGTCGGAGGGCTGATTCAGGGAGAAACCCTCAAACTCAAACCCACCTCCCCGGAGGTTGCGCCCTTCCTTCTCAATATCGGTCCTATGCGGGCTAAGCGTGTTCACCGGGTAGACTTCGACGAAGAAACCCAAAAACGTTGGAGGGGGGAGCCTGCGCGTTTTCAGCAGCTTTGGAGGCAGCAGAAGGCCGATGACGCCACATTATTGGCTCCTTACATGCACGGAAAAATCACGATTCCTGGCCCCGCTTCCCCAGACGGAGTGGTCACAGAGGAAGGTCGCTGATACCATCCCTGAATGATGGATCAGTCTCCGAACACCACTCCCAGTGAAACGGGTGCCCCTGCCGAAGCGACCTCCAATGCTTCTTGGCTCGACACCGTCTCCGATCACACCGTCAGAGAGATGCATGCCTACATGCGACTGACCCGTGAGTGGGATCTTCGTTACGAAAAAATGTTCAAAACTGGGGCTCTCTCCAAGTGGTACTCCTCCGTCGGTAATGAGGCGACGACCGTTGCCTGTGCCAGCGCCATTGAGAGTGGAGATGCTCTCGTCAGTTTGCACAGAGACGTCGGTGCGATTCTTAGGCACTACATCGACATCCAAAGTTTGTTTCCCGAGATTTTCCCCGGGAACATGACACTAGTTCGAGATCCTCTCAGTGGCGATTCCAGAGAACGATTACTTCGCCTCGCTTGCCAAATGCTAGGCAGGGAACACGGATTCTCCGGCGGCCACGAGCGTTCTTACCACTACAACCATCTGGAACCTGAGAATGGGTTGATTCATATCGGTATGATCAGCCACCTCGGATCGATGATTCCCGTCGCTGCGGGTGCTGCACTTTCTTTCCAACAACAGGGAAGTGATCGTGTCGCGATCAACTTCATCGGCGAAGGCGCCACCTCTACCGGTGACTTCCATGAAGGACTCAATATCGCCTCCGTTTGGAAGCTGCCATTCATACTCGTCATCGAAAACAATCACTGGGCATTTTCGACACCAACCTCACAGCAGTATGCCTGCGACAACCTTGCCAGTAGAGCTGCGGGCTATGGGATGCCGGGGATAGAAGTTGATGGAAATGACCCCGTGGCTGTTCATCAGGTCATGAAAAGCGCTGTCGAAAGAGCCCGAGCTGGAGAAGGGCCCACTCTGGTGGAGGCGCACGTTGGCCGCCACAGAGGCCACTCTGAAGGAGATGATTCCCTCAATCAGGTTCCCTCTGACGAGCTAAAAGGATACCTCGACAACGACCCCATGGATTTGATCGAAACCCGAATGATCAATAGTGGGATTGTATCCAGAGCATGGCTTGAAGAAATTCGAGAACGTTGCTCCACATTGATCATGGAAGTGGTCGATGAGGCGATGGCGATGCCCGAACCGACTCCGAACAGTGATAGGAGCATCTATGCCGAATAATGTCACTGTCGAAGAGGATGTGCTCTACATCGATGCTTTGAGTCACGCACTCCGTGACGAGATGCGCGAGGATGAATCCGTCATGCTGATGGGGCAGGATATCGCTGGCCACGGAGGTGCTTTCAAAATCACCAAGGGGTTCCTAGAAGAATTTGGCCCTCGTCGAGTGCGAAATACTCCAATCGCGGAGAGCGGAACTATCGGGATCGCCACTGGTGCTGCAATCCTTGGCGAACGTCCTGTGATCGAGATGCAATTCGCAGATTTCATCTCTTGTGGTTTCAACCAGCTCGTCAATGTCGCAGCAAAAATGTACTGGCGAACAGAGTGTTCTGTCCCACTGGTGATCCGAATGCCTGGCGGCGGCGGAATGGGTGCGGGTGCATTCCATTCACAAAATGTCGAATCCTGGTTTCTCCACTCCCCGGGGATCAAAGTCGTCTCTCCCGCATTTTCAGACGACGCATACAGGCTTCTCAGGGCTTCCATCAATGATCCCAATCCTGTGATCTATTTTGAGCACAAGTTTTTGTACCGTCGTGAAAGAACTGACCTCACCCAAATCGATATTCCCGACAGAATCAGCGGTGAAGCAAAAATTCGCCGGCCAGGAAACCATCTGACTTCAATCTCGTGGGGTTGGATGACGCACCGAGTACTAGAAGCTGCCGAAGAGATGGCCAAAGAGGGTATCGAAGTTGAAGTCATCGATCTCCCTGTGCTCTCCCCACTCGACCTAGATCCGATTCTGGAGTCGATCGAGAAAACAGAGCACGCAGCGATCACTCATGAAGCGACCCGTACATGTGGCTTTGGCGCCGAGTTAGCCGCTCAGATCAGTGACCATGGAATCTGGAACCTAGATGGTCCAGTTCAAAGGATCACCTACCCCGATAGCCCTTCGCCATTCAATAAAGGCTTAGAGGGCGATCGGATTCCATCTGTGGATGTCATCTGTGAGGGTTGGCGAAAAGCGCTCGCCTGATTATCTTCCCTGGTCTTCGACGATTTCGTCATCCGCCAATAAGCCATGCTTTTCCAAACGACGGTATAAGGTTCGCCTCGAAATGCCGAGGAGCTTACAAGCCTCTGTCTTGTTCCCCTTGGCTTCTTTAAGCGCGCGAATCACCAGCTCTCTTTCGGCCATTCCCAACAAGCCTCCCACAGGCTTGGTGTCCACAGGGTGTTCAAGCCCTGGATTGATGACCGCCTCGAGCGTCTCAGCTGAAACTTCCATATCATCCTTGGCAATCATATGACTCACCAAATGACGAAGCTGCCAACCATTACCTGGCCATTGCTGAGTGAGTAAAAGAGCTTGCACTTCAGGGCGAATATTTGCTGATCGATTCTCCTGCTCAAGCAAGTAATCCAAGATCAATAAGACATCTTCCGGTCTTTCTCTCAAAGGTGGCAAATGAACGCGGAATCCAGAAAGACGATAGGTCAGATCACTCCGGACGAGAGCATCCGTATCCTGATTGCTCACTGAGGAGATCATACGAACATTTGCTATTTGATCTTCTTCACCAGCGACTCTTCGATACCGCCCTGTCTGAATCACGCCTAATAACATTGCCTGTAGTGAAGCTGGGGCCTCTTCAAGCGCATCAAGGAAGACTGTTCCATTCTCAGCCAGTTCAAAAACTCCTGGCCGTTGTTCGATGGCATCAGTGAAGGCTCCCTTTTCATGGCCGAAGAGCTCCACCTCTGCCAATGACTCATTGACACTACCGCAATGCAAAGTCATGAATTTCCCACTTCGCCCACTCTCCTGATGGATCATTCGGGCGAGGAGCTCTTTTCCGGTTCCACTTTCTCCGGAAATTAAAATAGGGATCTCAGTTTCCGTCACTTTTTTGAGTTCTTCGAGGTGCGCGACCAGGCCACTCGAACGAGTAATAAAAGATCCGTATTTCACCGGTTTACCGATATTCATTCCGCTTGGAACCTCTGTTGATTCTTCGATAAAAGGATTCTTCACAGGATCTAATGCAGCCTCTGTCTTTGACTGCTTCGATACAGTTGCAGAACTGCCATCAATCTCTGGCAACAGCATCATTATCAATTCCAGAATTCCCTCTTCCGAAAGACTGAGTTGAGCTGGTTGATCCTGTTGAGAGAAACGGGAATCAAGATACAAAACTGTTGGAGTCTGAGACTTGGCCAGAGGAGAGATGTGAATCCAGCGAACCCTCTTTCCAGAATCTCCATCCGAAGCGGTTCTAAAGCGTCGATCTTGGTGGGTGTCCTTAAACAATATTGGAGAATCAGAATCGAGTGAGAGATTCAACGCATGGTGAGAAAGGCTCTTCTTTGCCTCGGCAACCTGCTTGCCTCCGGCGTCATTAGAGCACCACACTTTGTAGTCTTTGGAGTCTGGAATGCTGATGAGGAACGCTCTTTCCGCCCCCATGGCATTCTTATATTTACTCAGAAGCCAACTCAGCAAATGAGTGCGGCTTCGGCTCTCTTCACCAAGCTTTGCTAAGAGCATCAGCAGTTGATCAAGATCTTCAGACATCTAACCTCGATCAGAATGCGGAAATGTTAAGCTTCACTGCATCAATCGTCATGATCTACCTCGCCAATGATTCTCGATACGAGGCCTTTGACGTATTGATACCCTTCCAGTCGCAACAACTTGACGAAATCCCCACGGGCACGAATCCTCAATTCTTCGATATCCATGTTTGCTTCGCCATCGACGACCACTCGAATCGGTCGTTTGTCCAACCCCTTACCGACAAGACGAATCTCAGTCTGTAACGGAAGCACCACAGGGAATTGGAGTGAGTGAAACTGAACAGGCCTATGAGCATTGAGGGGAGTCATCAATATTCCGAAGACGTCTGGATGAATCACCGGCCCACCAGCGGCCAAAGAATATGCGGTTGAGCCAGCTGGAGTCGCGATAACCATGCCATCGCCTGAATAGGCGTTGAGCCTCACGTCATCGATGAATACATCGAGATGAACTGTTTGGCCTGACGCTCTTTCTAAAACGACATCGTTTACCCCTGAAGCATGTCCTTCTTCTCCGGCAGTGGTTTTCCAGTGAGCCTCCAAAACCGGTAACTGTTGCTCAACGCACTTACCGGACAAAATCTGCTCGACTAATTCAGCGGGATCCCTGGCAGGGTTCATCAAGAATCCGACTCTACCAAAGTTGATTCCGTAAACAGGGATTTGATTTTTGTCGAGCGAGCGCAACAAAGACATCAGTGCGCCATCTCCACCGGCAAGAATGATCAGATCTATATCACGTAGATCGGGAAGCTCTGGTTGATTCTTTCGTAGCTCGATTTTGTGAAGTTGAGCGGAAACACCCCGGTCAGAGAACGCGGGAATCAAAGTCTCCAAATATTCGATTCCAGGCTTGTTTCCCACGTCTCCTAGAATGAGAACATTGCTGCAACGGTCCAAGGGCCGCCTCTCCACTCTTCTAAATCAAACTCTAACTCTCTGAGAGTGTAGAGCTCTCAGTACCTGACTCCCTAATCTTCTTCTCGAAGTACGGCACGGTCAATCCAAGACCTTCGTCGAGAGTCACTTTCGGCTGCCAATTCAATACATCCTGCGCTTTAGTGATATCCGGTTGACGCACTCTTGGATCATCTTCTGGTAACGGCTGGTTCTTCAACTCACTGGATGAATTGGTCGCCTTGAGAACCTTGCGTGCAAAATCGACGATGGGAATCTCTGTTGGGTTTCCTAAATTTACAGGACTCGTCGTATCGGAATGAAGTAGCTTCCAAATCCCCTCGACGAGATCAGAAACATGACAGAAGGAGCGAGTTTGAGAACCGTCTCCATAAATGGTCAGATCTTCACCGCGAATCGCCTGACAAACAAAATTTGGTAATGCTCGACCATCATCTAATCGCATTCTTGCGCCATAAGTATTAAAGATGCGTGCGATACGCGTATCGACCCCGTGAGCACGATGATAAGCAAGCGTCATCGCTTCAGCAAATCTCTTGGCTTCATCGTAGACCCCTCGAACTCCAATCGGATTTACATTTCCCCAATACTCCTCAGGTTGTGGATGAATCAATGGGTCGCCATAAACTTCACTGGTGCTTGCCAGCAAAAACTTTGCTCCACAGCTGCGAGCAAGGCCAAGAGCTTTGTGCGTACCCAATGAACCCACTTTGAGTGTTTGAATCGGATAGATTTGGTAATCGATAGGACTCGCAGGAGATGCAAAGTGCAAGATGGCATCAATCTGCCCAGGTACATGGATGTACTCTGTTACATCCTGCTTGAAAAACTGAAAGCCTTGCTGCCCCATCAAATGATCGATGTTCCCAAGATCTCCGGTGATCAAGTTGTCCATGACCACAACATCCCAGTCGCGATCTATAAACAACTCTGCGAGGTATGAGCCGATAAATCCTGCTCCACCAGTGATCAAAACTCTGCTTTTGAAACTCACAGGTTTCCTCTCGTACCAATTCCGAAGTACTCATACTGGTGTTTGCTCGCCAAGTCATTACTCCAGATATTTCTTCCATCAAAGAGCACCGGCTCTTTGAGAAGAGATCTCAATCGACCGAAATCAGGGCCCCTGTATTCATTCCATTCCGTGATCAATAACAATGCCGAAGCACCGTCTGCCGCTTCGTATGGATCTTCACAGAATGAAATGCTATCGCCTAAAGCTTGACGAGCGGTCTCTATCGCCTCTGGGTCATGAGCTTTAACTTGAGCCCCCCTGCGAATCAACTCCTGAGCGATAACGATGGATGGAGCTTCCCGCATGTCATCTGTTCGGGGCTTAAATGCCAGCCCCCAAAATGCAAATACATGTCCCGTCAGGTCCTCGCCAAACCTGGCGACGACCTTATTGGCCAGAACTTGTTTTTGCGAATCATTCACAGAATCGACTGCGCTCAAAATTTCCAGATGAACCTGCTGCTCTTTTCCCAAGTGAGAAAGTGCTCGAATATCTTTTGGAAAACATGAACCGCCGTACCCAACGCCGGGAAACAGAAAGTGTGGCCCAATCCGACGATCGGCTCCCATCCCCTGACGAACTTTAGAGATATCTGCTCCCACCTTTTCGCTGAGGCGAGAGAGTTCGTTCATGAAAGAGATCTTTGTTGCCAACATTGCATTGGAAGCATACTTCGTGAGCTCTGCAGATGCGGGATCCATTACCATCAGCGGCTTACCTGTTCTGACAAATGGCGAGTACAGCTCTTTCATCTTTTCCGCTACGGCGTCTGAAGTCGTTCCTATCACCACTCGGTCGGGCTTCATAAAGTCATCGATCGCTGCGCCCTCCTTGAGAAACTCAGGGTTCGAAACAACTTCGACGGGGTGATCTGTATTGGACTCAATAATTCCTTTTACAAGATCCACGGTTCCAACAGGGACCGTGGACTTATTGACGACGATTTGAGGCCCATTCATCGCAGATCCAATTTCAGCAGCAACAATTTTGACTGCTGTCAGATCACATGATCCATCCTCTGATTCAGGGGTTCCAACAGCGATAAATGTGATTTCTGATTCCGCAACTGCGCTGATAAGGTCGGTCGTGAAATGCAGCCTATGGCCTTTCACATTTCTATCGACAAGCTCTTCCAACCCCGGTTCGTAAATTGGAATTTGCCCATCTAGCAAACTTTCAATTTTGCTATTGTCATTGTCTACGCAGATCACCTGATTTCCGCTATCTGCAAGGCAGGTCCCGGTCACCAAGCCGACATATCCGGTTCCGACAACAGTAATTTTCATCGCTCTGTATTCCTACTTGAGTGGATAAGCTCATTGACCGCTTATTTGGCCAGGTATCGTTTACAGCCAAACTGAAGGGTATTCCTGAGGCCTCAATGATATCAGAGCGATCCCCTCTCCACAGTGTCCCGACAGAAATTCCAAGGTCTGATGTTTTTGGACATTCCTGCCCGTACAATCCAATTATGCATGGAGACGACTTTCTCTCTGGCCTTGAAGATTCTCACGAGAATCGATCCCAAAATGAGGATCAGGATCGTCCCGATCCTGACGCGGAAAAGGTACGCTTCAATGATTTAGCGCTTCCGGTCCAAATCCATGATCGCTTGTTGGAAAACGGTTTTATCTATCCAACACCCATCCAGGAACTTTCGATTCCTGTAGCCCTGGAGGGTAAAGATCTGATCGGTAAAGCTGAAACAGGGACGGGAAAAACCCTCGCCTTTACCGCTCCGATCATGGGAAAACTCGACCCCGAAAGGGTCGGAATCCAAGCCCTCGTCCTCTGCCCTACCAGAGAGTTAGCGCAGCAGGTGGAAGAGGTCGCCTCCCTTTTGGGAGAAGCGGTCGGCATCCGAGTTGCACTGGTGGTTGGCGGAATCCACGCAGCTCAACAATTACTGCAACTTCGAAAGGGTGCCCAAATGGTCGTCGGCACCCCTGGCCGCGTTTTGGATTTCTTGAATAGCGGTAAAATTAGACTCGGTTGGGTAGAGCATGTCGTCCTCGACGAAGCGGACCGAATGCTCGATATGGGCTTCATCGATGATGTCACCAAGATCCTTGAGCATACTCCTCCCGAACGTCAAACCTGCCTCTTCTCCGCAACACTGCCGCCAAAAATCAAATCTCTCACACGAAAGTTTATGAAGAAGCCAGAGACGATCTCAACGATCAAGGAGATGGCCACCGTCCCAGAAATCGATCAAAAGTTTGTTCGCTGCCAAGATTGGACGAAAAAGTATTGGGTCCATGAGTTGCTGAATGCGAACCCCGGCGAAACCTGCATCATATTCTGCAACACTCGTCGAGCAGTGATCGAACTGGATCGCGATTTGTGGGGACGAGGCTACCCCGCGGGCTCTCTTCATGGCGATCATGATCAAGAACGCCGCTTCAAAGTTCTCGAAGGCTTCAGGGATCGCAAAATCACAACCTTGGTGGCAACAGATGTCGCTGCAAGAGGCCTCGATGTGGAAGCGGTCGCCCGTGTCGTCAATTACGACGTCCCCGACGAAGTCGAGACTTACGTTCACCGAATCGGCAGGACCGGAAGGGCCGGAGCTCGAGGGGAGTCATTCAGCCTCGTCGATCCTGCAGACAAATTATCCTGGAACAGAATCGTTTCGGAGACCGGCTTCAGTATCTCTGAAGAGGAATGGTCTCCGCCGAAAGGGGTTCGCCCAGATCCCCGAGATCGAAGAAGAAGGGGCCCCTCAGCTCGTGGCCGCCATGGAGGACCTCGTAGCTCTGGACCTCGTAGCTCTGGACCTCGTAGCTCTGGACCTCGATCCGGCTCTGGACCCCGATCTGGCGGTGGCGGAGGGCGCGCCAAAGGCGGTGGACCCCGAAGAGGATCCGGCGGCACAGGCAACAGAAATCGCCGCAGCAAACCGGGACGCTAAAAATTACCTGATGCCCAAGGGGGTGCCGTAATGAAAAAGCTCTTTTTGTGGATCCTGATTTTCATCCAACCGTTGCTCATCGCCATCACTGCCGGTTTGAGTTCTTTTCTGATTTCTGGCTCCACCTTCGAGGGCGAGGTGACCATTGCTATGTTTATTTTCGCCGCCATTATTGGCCTGATACCGGGCATCGTCATCTCGATCCTCATCTACAAGAAGCACCTCTCCTCAAAGCAATTTGAAGATTGAGTCCCTTTAACTCGCTTCTCCGATTCAACAAAAAAAGGCCCCGCGGAGTGAACTCCACGGGGCCTCTTTGATTGGCAAACGTTTCAAGTGAAACGGTCGGCTAGTACATGCCGCCCATGCCACCCATTCCGCCCATTCCGCCCATGCCCGCGGCAGCAGCAGCAGCCCCGGCAGCATCGTCGGAGGAGGGAAGATCACTGACCACAGCCTCGGTGGTCAACAGAAGGCCACCGATGGAGGCGGCATTCTCAAGAGCAGTACGAGTAACCTTGGTCGGATCGATGATTCCGGTCTTGATCATGTCGACGTACTCCAGGTGCAGGGCATCGAAGCCCTCTTCACCCTTCTTGACGCGCTCGCTGACGACGGCGCCATCGACACCGGCGTTCTCGGCGATCTGACGGATCGGAGCCTCGACAGCGCGACGAACGATGTCAACACCGATCATCTCGTCACCGACAAGCTTGACCTCATCCAGAGCAAGACTGGCGCGAATCAGGGCCACTCCACCACCCGGAACGATGCCCTCTTCGACGGCAGCGCGGGTGGCGTGAAGGGCGTCCTCGACGCGGGCCTTCTTCTCCTTCATCTCAACTTCAGTGGCAGCACCGACGTTGATCTGGGCGACTCCACCGCTGAGCTTGGCCAGGCGCTCCTGAAGCTTCTCACGATCGTAGTCGGAGGAAGCCTTCTCCATCTCGGCGCGGATCTGGTCGATGCGGCTCTTGATGTCCTCGGAGGAACCGGCACCTTCGATGACGGTGGTGGTTTCCTTCTCGATGATCACCTTCTTGGCGCGACCCAGGAAAGAGATGTCGACGTTCTTCAGATCGATTCCAAGATCTTCGAAGATGGCACGGCCACCGGTCAGGATGGCAATGTCTTCGAGCATGGCCTTGCGACGGTCACCGAATCCCGGGGCCTTGACGGCGCAGCAGGAGAAGGTTCCACGAAGCTTGTTGACCACGAGGGTTGCCAGAGCTTCACCCTCGACGTCCTCGGCAAGCACGAGGATCGGCTTGCCGGACTGGGCGATCTTCTCAAGCAACGGCAC
>NHDG01000118.1 GCA_002167285.1 Planctomycetia bacterium TMED53 | reverse complement strand
GCGGAGAGCGTCTGCGAAGAAGGCGCCGTTTGGAAAGCTGGAGCCTCGTCATCGGTAACAGTAACCTCAAAACTACCGCTCAACGTTAATCCGCTGGAGTCCATCACCGTGTAGGTCACGGTGTGACTTCCAACTGCAAAGAAATCACCAGGATCATTGTTGCTACTGAGCATTTCTCCAGGGCAGTTATCTGATGAGGTTGGAGGATCCCATGAAATGAACGCGCCACACATTCCAAGATCTGCAGTAGAAGAAATATTGCCACTCAACCCCGAAAGGGTCGGGGCCTGGGTGTCGGTCACTGTTACGCTAAAGCTGTGCGTAGACTGGTTATCACTACTGTCCAAAATAGTCATCGTCACAAGCGTATCCCCTTTAGGGAACATCTCTCCAGATCCATGACTGCTCGTCGATGAAATGATCTCGCAGTTATCGGATACCTGTACCGGATCCCAACTCACAACCGCTCCACAATGATCGAGATCAGTTTCAACTGCTATCGAAGCTGGAGGGTTCAGGAATTTTGGATCCTCATCATCGAGAATCGTCACGGTGAACGAGGAGGTACTCGCGTTTCCAGCCCCATCCGTCGCAGTGTATGTAATCGTGTGCATTCCTGTTGAAAGCGATGCCCCACTTGAGATGTCAGCTCCAGAGCTGGCAATACTGCAGTTATCAGAAATGCTCGGCTCCAGCCATGACACAACTGCGCCGCAAGCTCCGGCATCGTTGGTCTGGGTGAAATCAGTTGGCATATCTGAAATGGTGGGACTCTCCGAATCCACGATCGTAATTGTGAAGGAACTAGTGCTGGAGTTTCCGTAATCATCGGTGGCTGTCAATGTCACCGTCGTCACACCTAATGGATATGTTCCGCCATTGATATGGGATCCACTGACGATGGGAGGAGGTGAGCAGTCATCTTCTGCAACTGCGCCGATCCAACTTACAGGAGCAGAACATGATCCAGGGTCAGCGTCTTTGACGATGTTTTCCACCGTCGTGACAAACACCGGAGGAGTAGTATCAACTGTATCTGCGGATTCACACTCATCTGGAACTCCATTGGAGTTACAGTCACGAGAGTTTCCTGTCGTCAGCTGACACTCGTCAGGAACTGCATTGTTGTCGCAGTCTAATGAAAGACCGCTAGCAAGATCACAACTATCCAATTCGAAATTACCGTTGCAATCCAAAGCCGGCTGTAAAACAAGCTGACAAGCATCTAGCTCACCATTGTTATCGCAATCACCAGCGGTTGTGGCAATTTCACAGTTATCGATCAAGCCATTGGCATTACAATCTCCCGCTCCTGAAGCAAGGTCGCAAGAATCAGGAGTTCCATTGGAATCGCAATCTGGGTCGGTCTGACTGGCGATATCACAGCTGTCGATAACCCCATTGGCATTACAATCTGCTGCTCCTGCCAACAAGTCACATTCATCTGGAATTCCGTTGGCATTGCAGTCGGGCTCACAGTCGTCTGGAACTCCATTGGCATTGCAATCGCCACTCAAGGCTGTGCTGATATCACAGGCATCCAGAATGCCGTTGTTGTTGCAATCTGCTGCACCGCTCGCAAGCTCACATGAGTCCGGGATTCCATTCCCATCGCAGTCTTCAGAGATTCCCGATGCGGTATCACAAGAATCGATGACTCCGTTACCATTACAATCTGGCTGTAACTCACTGCTGATTTCGCAGCGATCATCAAATCCGTTGTTATTACAATCAGGAACGATTTCACGATGATCTGTGAACGCCATCACTTCAGGAGCGCTGTAAAAAATCCATTCTCCATCTGTCGAAACACCTGTGCCCACTGCATTGCCTGCAGCAGTACCCACAGGGCGAATCGAATCGACGAGAGTCCAGCTTCCGTCTGCTGCTCTGTTGTATACGTGGGCAAATCCACGAGAGCCGTCGACTCTTGGTTCTCCGACGATCATCAGATCGCCGCTCATATCCAGGGAATCAGCGTATCCATTTGTTGCAGGGGCATTACTGATGGTTCTTCCCCCGGCAATCCAATCTCCGCCACCCTCAGAGCGATCAAATGTGTAAACCGCTCCAATAGGTCCATCCCCCGCTGTTGGAGCTGGAGCCCTTTCGGCCCCGACGACGATGGTGTCGCCACTGACCGCCAACTGGGACCCAAAACGGTGACCTTGTGTCGTATCGAAGGCTTGAAGTGTTTCCATCAAGACCCAACCGCCACCGAAGTTACGGTAGCCAAAGACCCTTCCGGATGAGTTCGGTCCATTGGTTCCTGGAGAACCCAAGAAAACCCAATTACCTGAAGCGAATCCCACCGAAGTTCCAATTTCTTCACCACCACCGGTTGTCGGGTTGGTCGGCGCAAGCCTTGCCGCACGCTCCCAACCGGTTCCGGTTTGTGACCATATTTCAGCAAATCCACCGGGTACTGGACCCACTGGATCAGGATCATCGTCGTCATCGTCGCCGAGCGGAGCTTGTGGGGCACCAATAACAATGTCAGTTCCAGAAATATCTACTGAGAACCCGAAGAGTGCGCCGAATACCGGCAACTCTGCTTCGAGAATCTGTGCTTGCATCCAGCCACCTTCAGTACGCTGGAATACATAAACTTTTCCGGTATTACCGTTACCCATGGGAGCTCCGACAACTGCTGTGTCGCCTGAGATCGCCATACTGAAGCCGAAACCATCCAGATTGTCCTGATCAGTAGCATCTTGTGGAACTAAGAAGCCATCTAGGACCCAACGGGTTCCAACACGTTTGTACACATCGACAATTCGAATCACGAAGGGCTCAACTTCACCAGGCGGTGGAGGAGGCTCATTTGCCGGAGGAGGCTCAGCAGGGTCTGTAACGAGCAACCAGTCAGAACTCATGACTGCATTGGAGGTCCGGCCCGCACCGATTAACGTGGAAGGATTCAATGGTTCACATGAATCCAAAATCCCGTTCATATTACAATCAGCATTGAGTACCGCCGTGAGATCACACTCATCTGGGATACCGTTGAAATTGCAATCGTCGCTAAGACCTTGAGTAATATCACAGGAATCAGCTTGGCCATTGGCATTACAATCCACCGTTGGCGCACACAGCTGACCGTAGCTCTCTGTCGAGCCACCAAGGATCAGAAGCACAGTGATCACACCTAAAAGACTACGCATGGGAAACCCTCCCACTCTCTGAATAAGAATGTCGAATAAACAACCCCTGATGAAATGCCGTACCAAACCAGGGAACTCCCCTGACTCACCGCACGACAATCAACTTCTTGAAGCTCCCACAACCGCTGAATATTGGCTTTCATCCCCTGATTCGATCCCAATAACCGCAATACAGTGGCCTTACCCACGGTCTAAATGGAAGGTTACTATCTGCATTTTATACTGGTTTTGTTAACTATACAGAACCACTTTTTTCTCGTAAAACTCTACTGAGGGGACTATCTATCACAATGTATAACATAGACTTATGGAAATGTCGGAATGAATACATGAATGAACCTGCGTAGGTATCTTAACTGACACAGAAGCTTACAAACTACCTGTGTTTTTTTTAACAAAAATGGCGCCGATGCGGTCACGAATGACACGTCATCGACGCCGATCCCCACTCAAAGCTCTATCAAGCCCCGGGGCTGGGGGTTAGGGACAACTATTGTAGATTTGGCAACCAAGGGTCGTTCCACCTGCAGGATCAACACCGCAATCAGGGTATGGGGCAGGAGGAGGATTAGTGCCATTGAACTGGAATCCCAAAATGCTGATCACGTCGGAAACATCCACTGCACCATCGTCATTGGTATCCGCAGCGTCGGCGCAAGTTGAATCTGGGCCTTCTGCAAAGAGCGCCTGCAGAAGGAAGATGCAATCCGCAATGTTGACGATTCCGTCATCATTACCATCTCCCCTGAGGAAGTTCAGCTGGCATTGATCAGGCACTCCGTCAGCATTCGCATCCGGAAGCGTTCCAGCAGCAATGTCACAGGAGTCCGGAATTCCATTTGTATCACAATCGTCAACTTGGCCAGCAGCAATCTCACAGGAATCTGGAAGGCCATTTTGATTACAGTCTTCAAGAACTCCCGTTTGAATGTCGCAGCTATCAGGGATTTGATTTCCGTCGCAGTCTTCAACACCACCTGCGAGAACATCGCACGAATCTGGCGTTCCATTTTGATCGCAATCCGACAAGACACCGCTAAGGAGGTCACAGCTGTCAGGGATTGAATTGCCATCGCAATCGTTTGCAGCTCCAGAGAGAATCTCACAAGCGTCAGGGATACCTGTGCCATTACAATCCTCAGCAGATCCAACAAGAATCTCACAACTGTCGATGTGTCCATCTGAATCGCAATCTTGCCATTCACCAGAGGAGATATCACAACTGTCAGGTATTCCGTTGTCGTTGCAATCGAGGGCCGTACCACTGGCGACCTCACAACTGTCAGGAACACCAGAAGAGTTACAATCCGCCTCAAGGCCTGATTCCACATCGCAGCTATCAGGGATTCCATTGCCATTACAATCGGCAACTTGACCATTGCCAACTTCACAAGAGTCAGGAACTCCGTTTTCATTACAGTCCACCACTAGACCGGTGGCGATATCACAGGAATCCGGTACACCGTTTCCGTTACAATCCGGCGATTGTCCGGAAACTACCTGGCAACTATCCGGCACACCGTTGCTATCGCAATCAGGAGTTCCTGTTGCAAGATCACAGCTATCCGGAATTCCATTTTCATTACAGTCTGGGGTTGATCCACTTGAGACTTCACAGCTATCCGGTACACCAGAGCCGTCACAATCCAAGGAAGTTCCACTACTCAAATCGCAGGAATCTGGGATTCCATTAGCGTTACAATCTGGTGTGCCGCCACTGGCAACATCGCATGCGTCTGGAACATTGTTTGAGTCACAGTCTTCAACCAAGCCAGCCTCTATATCACAGATATCAAGCTGCCCGTTGCTGTTGCAATCAAACTCAATGCCTACCGCAATGTCACATGAATCAGGAATCGAGTTCTGGTTACAGTCATCAGCATTTCCGTTAGCTAAATCGCAACTATCAAGAGTTCCATTTTCATTGCAGTCAGAAGCAGTTCCATTGACCAACTCGCAAGAGTCGATAATCTCGTTTCCATTACAATCTGGCACAGAACCACTTGAGAGCTGACAATCGTCTGCAAGACCATCGTTGTTGCAGTCACTTTCAACACCGATTGCAATATCACAAATATCAGGTTGACCATTACCGTTACAGTCAGCAACTGTACCTTGGCTGATTTCGCAACTATCCAGAACTCCGCTCTCGTCGCAATCGAGCCCTGATCCGGTGGCGATTTCACAAGCGTCAATCAGGCCGTCTTCATCACAATCAGCAGCAATACCGGATGCAATCTGACAGTCGTCAGGGACGCCATCCGCATCACAGTCAATGACTAGTCCTTGCTCAATCTCACAAACGTCCAGAATTCCATCGCCATCGCAATCCGCCTGGCAATCGTCAGGGATGCCATCCAAGTTACAATCACTGGAAGATCCACTTTCAATGTCACAGACATCCGGAATTCCATTTTCGTTGCAATCAGGTCCATTGACGATCACTGTCACGATACTAGATATCGTCGAAGTGTTACCACTTCCGTCACTGACTACCCAATCCACCAAAGTGTCTCCTAATGGATACACTCCTGAAGCATCTGCAGTGCCATTGACACTGTTGACAATACTGGTGACTCCACAGCGGTCAAACACCTCAAGCTGCGGCACTTCGACGAAAGTTTCACAGGTACCTTCAGGGGCTGTCACAACAACCGGAACAGGTATTTGAATTGTTGGCGATTCATTATCAATCACAGTAATAGTGAACGAATCAGAAGAACTGTTTCCAGAATCGTCTGTAACAACATATGTCACAATAGTTTCACCAACCGGGAACACTGAACCTGGAAGATGGCTACTCTCAGTTTGCAGAAGCTGGCAGTTATCAAAGAAGGTGGGCTCAATCCAGGTGATTACTGCTCCGCATATCGTGGGGTCAGAAACTGTACTGATGGATGCCGGCATTCCTGTGATCACTGGATTGGAGTTATCCAAAACTGTTATCTGGAAAGATGCTGTGGATACATTACCACTGACATCTGTTGCGACGATCTCTACGGTCGTGATCCCCACTGGGAACAGATCTCCAGAAGCGTGACTCGTCACGACTGAAGCGACTTCACAGTTATCCGCAGCAGTCGGCGGATTCCAGTTTGCCACCACTGAGCATTCATTATCAGGAGCGACTATCGTTTGATTCACAACTGATGAAGTAATCTGTGGAGATTGTAAATCGACGACATCAATTTGGAAACTTGCTTGTGAAACGTTACCTGCAAGATCCGTTGCCGTGTATATCACTACAGTAGATCCAACTGGGAATTCCATTCCAGGTTCATGTGACTTCTCTACGGTCACACTACTGCAGTGATCTGAAATGGTAGGTTCAACCCATTCAACTAGAGCGGTGCAGGAATCTGGGTCAGTGTTGACTGAAACAGTAGCAGGCATTCCAGAGATTTCAGGTCCGTGAGCATCTTCGATGATCACTTCGAAGCTGATTGTTTCAGTATTTCCATGTAAATCGGTTGCCGTGTATGTGACTAGCGAAACTCCAAGTGGGAATGTAGATCCACTAAGGTGCGTACTCTCCAAAGTCACTTGCTGGCAGTTGTCACTGACTGCGGGCTCGGCCCATGAAGCCGAACCGCTACAACTATCAAAATCAGTTTGACCTTCTATTGAAGTCGGAAGACCTGTAATGACTGGGCTTTCAAAATCCACAATCGTAAAGGAGAACTCGGCAGTCGATTGATTTCCGTTGATATCTACTGCCGTGTAAACAACTGTGTGATCGCCGACCCCTAGGAACGCTCCATTTTGGACATCTGAACTTAACTGAGAAACTTCACAGTTATCGGAAGCCAGAGGTGAGCTCCAGAAGATGTTGGCGCCACAGGAGCCAGGGTCAGTATTGATGATTCCAAGATCAGGAACATTTGTGAATGTCGGAGCTTCTTCATCAATGACGGTAACTAAAAACTCAACACTCGTGACGAGCTCTGCAGAATCAGACACACTAAATGTTACAACCGTGTTACCGATTGGGAAGAAATCACCTGATTGATGCGTAGAAACAACGTTATCAATGGAACAGTTATCGCCGATATGAAGATCAGCCCATGAAACGATCGCGCCACACGATCCCAAATCGTTACCAACCACAATAGTATTCGGTATCGAAGAAACTCGTGGAGCAGTTGTATCTTCAACTGTCACAAAGAATTCAGCAGAAGTGATATTCCCACTATTATCTTCTAATGTGTAAGTGACCAAGGTTTGGCCAACTTCAAAGAATGAACCATTTGCGTGCGAGGTAATGACGCTTGAAATCACACAGTTATCGGTAGTTTCCGGTTCAATCCAGGAGACTAAAGCTCCGCATTCAAACAGGCTGGCCTCTATCAACAAATCGGAAACCAATGTCAAGAATTGTGGAGCCTCTGTATCGATCACAGTGATTTCAAACTGGTGATTAACAACGTTTCCAGAGGTATCAATCACCTGTTGCTCAATAACAGTGGTACCGATATCGAAGCTTGATCCACTTGCATGGCTCGAGTTAATCACCTGTACACCACAGTTGTCAGAAGCTTGAATTTCGTTCCAACTGTAAGTGGCATGGCACGATCCGCTATCAGTCTGCAACTCGACAGAAGCAGGAGCTGTCTGAATCACAGGAAGCTCAACGTCTACAACTTCAAGAATGAACGAACTCGTCGAAGAGTTGCCGACGTGATCTGTTGCTGTGTAGGTAATCTCATGTGATCCAACTGGCAGATAGGATCCGTTAGTAACACTGGAGGTGAGCGTACCCATTGCACAATTATCGACAGCAAACGGCTCTGTCCATGTTGCAGCTGCGCCACACATACCAGGATCACTATCTACTGTGAGAACTTCCGGAAGATTGGCAATCTCTGGCGCTTCAACATCGATCACTGTAACCGTGAATGATCCTGTAACTTCATTGCCACTTGCGTCCGCAGCAACAATATCAACTGTCGTAGTACCTAGATCGAACAAGTCACCAGGATTCTTAGACGAAACGTAACTTTGAATCCAACAGTTATCCAAAGCGGTTGCCTGAGTCCATGAGACATGTGCACCACAGATTGTTGGGTCGTTATTAACAGTTATGTCAGCAGGGATATCGGTCAATGTTGGTAACTGGTCATCAAGGATTGTCACAGCAAATGATTCAGTTGTCGTATTACCTGAAGCATCAGTAGCCACGTATGAAACCAATGTTGTTCCAACAAGGAAGAAGCTTCCTGATGGAATATTGCTGGCAAGAAGTCTACCTGGGCAGTTGTCAGTGGTAGCTGGATCTACCCACGTAACAACTTCTCCACATTGGCCTTCACTTGCTGTGAGCACGATATCCGTAGGCATATTATGAATGACTGGTGCAGTATCGTCGACAACGGTGATCACGAACTGGTGATGTGCTTCCAAACCGCTTTGGTCAACCACAGTTACATTGACAGGATGATCTCCTAATCCAAGGAACAAACCATTTGTTCTGTCGTAACTTATGGTAACTATATCGCAGTTATCGGAAGCGATTGCCTCAGGCCAGGTAACTTCAGCTCCACACTGATCAGCAGCTGCGGAAACAGTGTAGTCCCCTGTCACCTCTGTAAAGACAGGAGCCTCAACATCGACAACTGTGACGTTAAAGGATTCTGTTGAACTATTACCGGCAAAATCAGTGGCTGTGTATTCAACCGTGGTCGTTCCCACTGGGAAGAAATGCCCACTCAGGAGATCTGAAACTGGATCTATTGAATCGCAATTGTCTGAAGCCGTTGGCGTATCCCATTGATGCACCGCGCCACAGAATCCGCTCATGCTGTCAATAGTCACCGATTCAGGCATTTGGCTAATGATCGGGCTTTCTGTGTCTTCAACCACGATCAAGAATGATGTACTGAATTCGTTTCCGTAAATGTCTGTAGCGAATAGCGAAACGGTTGTTTCACCGAGTGCGAATCTCTCACCAGGCTGGTGGCTGCTTGAGTGTGTCAAAACTTCGCAGTTATCAACAGCAGTCGGTTCGATCCAGTTTACTTCTGCATCACATAACCCTGTCTCAGTTGAGACAACTAAAGTCTGGGGGATTCCTTCAAAATCAGGATCTTCAAAATCTTCAACTGTTACTGTGAAGTTTGAACTGATTACATTTCCTGTCATATCCTGAACCGAGTAAGTAACCAGTGTCTCTCCCACAGGGAAAAGATCTCCAGGCTGGTGACTGGAAGCCAAATCAACTTCTTCGCAGTTATCAAAGACCTGCGGCAAATCCCATGAATACACAGCACCGCATACACCAGGATCCGTGAGGAGTGATACGGATTGGGGAGTGCTGATAAACTCTGGCATCTGCAAATCAACAACCGTCACATTGAAGCTAGAAGAAACTATGTTTCCAGAGCTATCAGTTACAGAGTAGACCACCGTCGTTGTTCCCAGATTAAAGAAGGAACCACTTTCATGGTTTACACCGATAGAAATTGTGGTGCAGTTGTCTGTCGCTGTGGGTTCGGTCCACTGATGCACCGCACCGCATTGATCCAAGTCATTCTCAAGGATGACATCTTCTGGAACACCACTCAAAACTGGATCTTCGTTATCTTGAACAACAACCGTGAACATCGCTTGTCTGCTCAGTCCATTGGCATCCATTGCCTGATAAGTAACGATATTCAAACCTACAGGGAATGTGTCGCCTGATTGATGACTGGAGGTCACAGAAACATTTGGGCAATTGTCAAGAACCGTTGGTTCAAGCCACTCATGCACAACATCGCACGATCCTGGATCAGCACTCAAAACGCGGTTAGTTGGCATATTTTCAAAGACTGGTATCTGCTGATCCGCAACTGTCACATCAAACGAGGCGATAGTCTCTCTACCAGCTGAATCGATGACGGTGTAAGTAACCGTAACAGTGCCTACCTCAAATATGCTTCCACTTGCAATGCTTGACTGGGAACCAACCACTGTACAGTTATCTGTGAAGGTTGGTTCTTGCCAATTCACAACTGCATTACACTGATCCAAATCTGTCGGTACAGAGATATCTAGAGGAAGGCCAATGATCTGAGGATCTTCATTATCGATTACGGTGATCGTGAACTCTTCAATGACAATGTTTCCTGAAGCATCCTCAGCTGTAAATGAAATCATAGTAGATCCCACTTCAAAGAGGTCACCAGGTTGATGTGAAGAAGTGAATACAAAGTCGGGGCAGTTGTCAGTCACAACTGGCTGTTCCCAAGCATGAAGAGATCCACATTGCCCACTTTGGCTATTGATCGTCAAGTCTTGTGGGACACCAGAAATCACTGGACTCTGTGTATCTGTTACTGAGATGGTGAAGCTAGCATTCGTTTCCAACCCAGCAGAATCAATGGCGGTGTATGTCACAATGCTTTGACCTATGGGGAAGAAATCTCCTGGCGCAGAGTCAGAAGAGAAGCTGGCAAGTTGGCAATTATCAATTGCTTCAGGAAGAGCCCAATCAACCACTGCTCCACAAGATCCTGGATCCGCGGCGATATTGATATTTCCTAAAACTCCAGAGATTGTTGGAGCTTCTTCGTCTTGGACGATTACGGTGAACATCACCGTCGAAACTAAGCCCATGGCATCTGTCGCCGTGTAGTTCACGATCGTCAGGCCCAAATCGAAAGCCTCACCGGATTGATGACTTGACGTCACAACCAATCCAGGGCAGTTATCAGTAATGACAGGATCATTCCATGTGTGAACACTCGTACATGAACCTGGGTCAGTCTGAAGTACTATATTTTGAGGTGCGCCTTCTATTCCTGGTGNTTGTTCATCAACAACAGTGATTTCAAAACTCTCACTTGTAACTAACCCAGAAGAGTCTGTCGCTGTGTACGTAACAACAGTAGTACCTGTACTAAAGACACTACCGGGTGTGATATTGGAATGTAGACTCTCAACACTGCAATTATCAGAAGCAACAGGTTCTTCCCAAAGAACAACTGCGTCACACTGATTGAAATCCGTTGAGACTGTAAAGCTCTGAGGTAGATCTGTAATCACTGGGTTCTCGAGATCTTCAATCGAGATGCTGAACTGGTGAGTGCTGATGTTTCCGGTACTATCTGTAGCGGTGTACGAAACCAAAGTCGTTCCTACTTCAAAAATGGCGCCGGAATTATGACTTGGGATCAAATCTTGGAGAGCGCAGTTATCCGTAGCTGTAGGCTCAACCCAGCTGATCGAAATACCACAATTACCTGGATCGGCAACACCTTGAATATCAGTGGGGCCTCCTAGGATTGTCGGCACTTCAAGATCTACAATGCTTACTTCAAACTCTTCGGCGTAACTATTTCCTGACATGTCGGTGACGGTATAGGTAACAACCGTCACACCTTTATCGAAGAAACTTCCTGATTCACGGGTTGAAGAAATCTCAGCAATCTGGCAGTTATCCGCGGGCGTAGGTGCGTTCCAAGTAACGATCGCTCCGCACTCACCTGGATCCGTTGTCAGAATCAGGTTTTCAGGCATTCCCAGAAGCTGTGGGGCTTCTGTGTCCGTGATCCTGACTGTGAACTCTCGACTATTCTGATTTCCATTAATGTCTGTAATCAGCGCACTCACAGTGGTATCGCCAAGTGCAAATACCCCACCGGATTCATGTGACGTCACGATGGAGCTCACCTGGCAGTTATCCGTTGCCGTCACTGCGTCCCACATCACGATTCCATCACACGTTCCTAATGAAGTCGTTCCTTCCAATAGTTCAGGAATCGTTGAGAACTCAGGAAGCTCATGATCTTCAACCGTTACGCTGAATGACTTTTCGATCTGATTTCCATGGATATCNAGAGCTGAGTAAGTGACGTTCGTCGTACCTACACTGAAGAAGGTTCCCGATGCCAAATCAGAGGACATCGATTCGACTCCACAGTTATCCGTTGGTACCGGCTCTTCCCATGTCACAACAGCACCACACTCACCCAAATCTGTTGCGATGGTGAGGTTTGAATCGATGCCGTTAATCACTGGCAACTCATGATCATGAACAACGACAGCAAAGCTGGCAGAAACTTGGTTTCCGTGCAGATCTGTAATCGTGTACTCCACCTGAGTCAGTCCTTTATCGAAGAAGGACCCAGATGCATGAGTCGTCTCAATGCTGGCGATTCCACAGTTGTCAGAACCGGTGACTTCATCCCATGAAACCACTGCTCCACAAGATCCCAAATCATTGGAGACCTCAAAGCCTGCAGGAACACCCAGCAACTGAGGGCTGGTCGTATCCACGACTTCGATTTGGAAGGAGCCTTCCTGAATATTGCCAGAAGCATCGGTGGCTGTGTAAGTCACCGTAGAGTTGCCGACTGGGTAGAATCCGCCATTTTCTTGCTCGGTGCTGAAGGTGACCACCTCGCAGTTGTCACTAGCGGTGGGCTCGATCCAACCCGCAGTGGCACCACATCCGTCCGTATCTGCCTCAAGGCTGATGTTGGCGGGCAAGTCTAAGATCTGCGGAAGCTCTTCATCGAGAATCGTAACCAAGAAGGAAGCAGAAGAAGTGTTTCCGTGGATATCAGTGGTTTCGATAACGACTGTTGTATTACCAACACCGAAGGTCATTCCTGATTCGTGGGAAATCGTCGAATCAGCAATGGAACAGTTGTCGAAGAAGCTGGGTGAATCCCATTCGACCGATGTCTGACACAATCCTGCATCCGCAGTTTTTACGATATCGCCGGGGACATTCAAAATCTGAGGTGATTCATTGTCATTAACCGTAACGACGAAACTCTGCTCAGTTGAGTTTCCGGAGGAATCGGTGGCGGTNTAAGTCACAGTGGTCGAACCAACNTCGAAGAAATCTCCGGGGTTGTGGCTAGCAACCAACTGATCATCCGGACAGTTATCTGAAGCGATTGGCAGATCCCAGGCGTGCAATGATCCACATAAGCCCGGTTGGCTGGTGAGAGTCACACCTTGTGGGAAATTTGTAATCTCTGGAGCTTGCTCATCCACAATGGTGACATTGAAGCTACTTGAGCTGATATGACCGGAAGAGTCTACAGCATGATATGTCACTGTAGTCGTTCCAAGTGAGAACACGTCTCCTGGTGCATGACTGGCGTTAAATTCAACAATCGCGCAGTTATCAGACGCCTCAGCCGCCACCCAATCGACGACCGCAGTACAGGTGTCGATTTCAGTCTCAAGTGTTATGTCAGTGGGGGTTCCACTAATGAGCGGGCTTTCAGAGTCCTGGACAACCACCGTAAACATGAGGTTGCTGGTATTTCCAGCAGCATCAGTTGCGGCGTACTGAACTACGGTTAATCCGGTGTTGAAGAAATCACCCGGATTATGGCTAGAAGTGATGGTCACTTCCGGGCAGTTCTCAAGAACCTCTGGCACGCCCCAAGTGTGAATCGCACCACATTGACCAAGATCCGTATCTAGCACAGCACTGCTGATGGAATTTTGGAATTGTGGCGCCTGGGTGTCTTCGACAGTCACAGTGAAGCTATCCGTGAAAGAATTTCCAGAAGCGTCGGTGACGACATATTCCACAACGGTGAAACCTAATGAGAAGATGTCTCCAGGCTGATGATTTGATTCGATGGTTGCGACAGAGCAGTTATCAATCGTTTGGGGAGCTTCCCAAGTCACGATTGCGCTGCACTGATCAAAGTCATTTCCTACGGTGATTGGGGTTGGGAAACTTGAGAATCCAGGAGCTTCTTCATCCAATACCGTAACGTTGAACTGAACATTAGTAATGTTTCCAGTCGGATCCTGCGCGGTGTAAGCCACTGTCGTGGTACCAACTTCAAAACTATCCCCTGGGGAATAGTTTGAAATCAACGTTTGGACACTGCAGTTATCGTCGGCAGTAGGCTCTGCCCAAGAAATTGCTGTCGCACATGATCCCAGATCAGCAATCCCTACGATGTCAGTAGGCTCTCCCATGATCGTCGGCACTTCAAGATCGACAACGCT
>NHDG01000117.1 GCA_002167285.1 Planctomycetia bacterium TMED53 | reverse complement strand
CCTGCACCCACACCTGCACCCACACCTGCACCTGCACCTTCACCGGTGCCCGCTCCGGCTGCCGCCGTTGCTGCACCAGTCGCGGCTGCGGTCGCCAATGGATCCCACAAGGTGCGCTCCTCGCCATTAGTGCGACGGATCGCCCGCGACAATGGGATCGGTGATCTCTCTGTCATACCGGGCACTGGAGCTGGCGGTCGCGTCACGAAAGACGACATCCTTCAGTTTATCGCCAGTGGAGGCACCCCCTCGGCGGCCCCCATTGCCGCTCCTGCAACACCTGCTCCCGCGACACCTGCTCCCGCGACACCTGCTCCCGCGACACCTGCACCAGCAATGCCCGCAGCTGTTCCAGCCTCACCCGCTGCTGCTCCTGCGCCAGCCTTGGCACCACAGGGACTACCTCGCGGTGGAAGCCAGGTCGAAAAAATGTCGGTGATGCGCCGTAAAATCGCAGAGCACATGGTCGATTCCCGAAGAACCTCTGCCCACGTTCACTCCGTGTTCGAAGCAGACATGACCGCCATCGCAAATATGCGCCAGAAGTGGAAGAATGACTTCCTCGCCCGCAATGGCACCAAGCTCACCTACATGCCCTTCTTCCTTCGCGCATGCTGCGATGCTTTACGCCAGTTCCCTCACGTCAATGCTTCCATCGACGGGGATGACATTTTGCTACACAACGATGTCAACATCGGCATCGCTGTTGCACTCGACAATGGACTCATCGTGCCAGTCGTCAAAAATGTCCAAGACTTGAGTATTGCTGGAATCCAAAAATCGGTCACCGATGTGGCACAAAGGGCTCGTAACAAGCAGCTCCTTCCCGACGAAGTCGCAGGGGGCACCTTTACGATCACTAATCCGGGTCAGTTCGGTGGACTCTTTGGGATTCCCATCATCAACCAGCCCCAAGTCGCCATCTTGGGAGTGGGTGGAATCATCAAACGTCCTGTCGTCGTCGATGGCGACAAGATCGCAATTCGAGACATGCTCTACATGTGCCTCTCCTACGACCACCGCCTCGTCGATGGTGCACTAGCAGATCAGTTCATGGCGCACGTCAAACACACCCTTGAGAACTTTGATGAATCTGCGATTGGCTAAATGATGAATACCGCCGTGAGAACTGACCCTTCAAAAGTCCAGGTCGAGACTCCCGGCAAGGTTTCATTTGGAGAGATTCATACCCGGATGCTTGAGCTCCAGTCTGATCTGGGAGAGCACCCGAATCATGAATCACCGGAGCGAATCTTCCTCTTCGAACCTTCCCCGGTCGTGACTGTGGGAAGCCGAAACAGTGAAGAATCACCGATCCTCGCCCCTGAAAAGTTGCAAGAACAAGGGATTGAGATTCGTGAGGTCGATCGCGGTGGAGAAGCGACTTATCACGGACCAGGACAGCTCTTGGCTTATCCAGTGATCCGTCTGCGCGAAGAAGAGCGCGACCTGCACAACCTCCTACGCAATCTGGAGGAAGCGGTCATCCTGACACTCGCAGACTGGCATATCGTCGGAGAACGACGTGGAGGCCACACCGGCGTGTGGATCGGATACGAGAAGATCGCCGCCGTTGGCCTGAGTGTTCGCCGCTGGGTCACAGGTCACGGACTCGCATTATGTGTCAATGGTGACCAGAGAGCTTTCGATTGGATCGTCCCCTGTGGACTTCAAAACTGTGAGGTCGTCACCATGGAAGACCTCCTCGGGACCTCAATTGACTTCAAATCGGTAGAGGATCGGCTTCGATTCCATCTGCTAACGGTGTTGAATCGGGTGGAGGAGTCATGAGCCCCGTCGAGTACCGCGGTAAAAAACCAAAACTCGATCGTCCTTCATGGATCAAAGTCGCAGTCCCTGGCGATGACTCGCTGCAACGTGTCGGTGATTTGATGAACCAAGGTGGCCTGCACACCGTCTGCCAGGAAGCACACTGCCCAAACATCTATGAGTGCTGGCAAATGGGAACCGCCACCTTTTTGATCCTTGGGGAAGTTTGCACCCGTAAGTGTGGATTCTGTGCAGTGAGTAAAGGCTCACCTTCACCGGTCGATTCAGACGAACCCCGTGAGTTGGCTGAAGCTGCTGCGCGTCTAAATCTCAAGCATGTGGTGATCACCAGTGTGGACCGGGATGATCTCACCGATGGCGGAGCGGGTCAGTTTGCAAAAACCCTCGAAGCACTAAGAGAGAAGTTGCCGGAAGCCACCACAGAAGTGTTGGTTCCTGACTTCAGACCCGATCCCGAATTGGGATTGGATCTCGTACTGGCTGCAGACCCGACTATTTTTTCCCACAATGTCGAAACGGTACGCCGACTTTATCCCGCAGCCAGACCCGGATCCGATTACGACCACTCCGTTTCCCTTCTATCTGCGGCAGCCAAGCGGATCGGTGGGAATCGTGTTAAATCGAGCTTGATCCTTGGTTTGGGCGAAAAAGAAGATGAAGTCAGGGAGACGATCGAAGATCTCTACCGTGCAGGAGCCCGAAGAATCAACCTCGGACAGTACCTTGCCCCTTCGGATCGCCACATCCCCGTCAAAAGGTATTGGACCCCCGATGAGTTCACCCAGCTGGGCGAATTCGCCACTGAGCTCGGCTTTATCAAAGTCGAATCGGCACCCTTGGTTCGATCCTCCTATCACGCCTCCGTCTGATTCCGATCGGTTGTCCTGCCCGCTGGAGAGTGGCAGAATTGCCCCGGTTGCGACCCTTGCCCGCTGAAGGGTCGATGAACCCGGTTGACTCTCCTCCATGAAATGTGGTTTCAGGTGAATCCAAGGATCATGAATCTGGATGACGTTCAATCCCAGCCAGATCTTCTCCAGCAAGCAGCAGAGATCATCTCCAGTGGTGAATTGGGAATCTTCCCAACCGAAACGGTCTACGGTATCGGAGCGCTCTACCGCGCTCCTGGAGCACGCGAAAAGCTGGCAGCGGCGAAAGAGCGTCCTGCAGATCAACCCTTTACCGTCCACATCGGATCGATGGAGCAACTCGACGAACTGGTGAATGAAGTTCCCGAGAAAATTCGTAGAGTCGTCGATACCTTTTGGCCAGGACCCATGACGATCATCATTCCTGATGGGACCGACATGGGGCTTGGAGTACGTTTCCCTGCTCACGAAGTCGCCTGCAAACTGATCCAACAAACCGGCCCATTGATCGCAAGTAGCGCAAACCGTAGGGGTGCCGCGCCGCCCCTCTCTTGCAAAGAAGCGGTCGAAAGTATCGGCTCGGAGGTCGCTGTAGCCATCGATGGAGGTCCCTGCAAAGTCGGCGAGGCCTCGACTATCGTCCGCTTTGATCAAGAAGGCTCATTCGAAATTCTCCGAGAGGGGCTGATCAATCGATCGATGATCCGCAAAGCTCTCGGTGAATTTGAAGTTCTCTTCGTCTGTACAGGAAACACCTGCCGAAGCCCGATGGCTGAAGCCCTCTGCAAAAAAATGCTCTCACAGAGAGAAGATGTGAAGGTCGAGGACTTACCCAAGCATGGCATTCATGTCCACAGTGCCGCCCTCTTCTCAGGAGGGGGTCCTGCCAGCGAGAATGCTGTCACGGCCATGCGAGAGCTGGAAGCAGACGCCTCAGGACACATTTCGCGGCAGCTAAGCCCAGAGATGCTCGAATCAGCGGATCTGATCCTTGCCCTCGCACCCAATCACCTCGAAGGAATTCGACACCTGTGCAATGGGCAGAAGGAAGTTCTCGACAAATTATTCATGATCAATGCAACCGGCGTCGCAGATCCTGTGGGTGGCCCCTTGGAAATCTACAGAATTTGCGCCGCTGAAATCAGCAATGCCATTGCGAATCAATGGCTGGAGAGGATCACCAAGCCATGAGGGCTATGATTGGTTCAGATCACGCAGGGATCGATGGCAGAAACGCTGTCGCTGCCGTACTCGCAGATCGCGGTTGGGAGATTCAACACCTCGGACCTTCCAACGTGGATGAGAAAACAGATTACCCCGATGTCGCCCACGACGTTGCAGCGGGTGTGACTTCGGGAGACGCGGAGATAGGTATTCTCGTCTGCGGGACTGGCCAAGGTATGGCGATGACTGCCAACAAATACTGTGGAATCAGAGCGGCTGTCATCACCGACGCATTTACGGCTGAAATGGCCAGGGGTCACAATGACGCCAATGTGGCTTGCTTCGGTGAGCGAGTATTAGGTGCTGACAAGATTACGGAGCTGCTCGGAGTTTTCCTGGATACCCCCTTTGAAGGAGGGCGTCATGGAGATCGGGTGAACAAGATTGACCGCGTTCCAGGATAGAAACCACAGCAAAAAGAAACCACAGCGGAAAAAACTACCGCGACCGATCAAAAGAAAAGGAGCACGCGGAGATTTCCGCGTGCTCCTTTTTTAAGCGCATTGTCGATTCAGCTGCGATCAGCCAGAGGTCGCCTCGTTCTCCGATTCAGAATCGGTCTCCAGCTCCTGATTCAGAAGCTCCTCCCGGGAAACAGACTCTCCTTCTTCCAGGAACTGCTGAATGTTGGCTCTCGTCATCAGTTCTGCCTCGTAAGCATCTAGCAAAGCTCTCTGCTTATCGAGCAACAAGCGTCTCTCAGTCGTCTCTTTGAGGGTTTCGAAGAGCTCGATGTCGGCGTCTCCCATTCCCCCTAGACGAACCATGTAGACCGCTTTGTCATTATCACTGGTCACAGGACCGATCACTCCACCAACCTCCTGAATGTCGAAGGCTTCGGTGAGAAGATCCCTGGCAGAGGGAACCGAGTTACCATTAATGCGAACATTGAAAGACTGGGTTCGCGTCAAAGGCTCCAAAGTGTTGACCGTGAAGTTGTTATCTTCTGCAACCGATTGCAGAGAAGCTTCACTATCCTCAGCAGAAATTTCACTGACCCAGCCTTCAACCGCAGCAGCGGCCAATGACTTTGCCTTGGCTTCCTCAGTCGCCTTGATGACATCCTCGACAGCTTCGTCGTAAGTCATCTGTCTTTGAGGAAGCATTTCCTTCACCCGAATGATGAAGTTGCCCTGGCTATTGGTCGCGATGGATTCGTAAAGATCACCGGGAACGACCGAACCTGGGGTCAATCTCTCACGTGTGAAGAAATCACTGTAAGCAGCAGGGTTTCTCAACGGAGCGTCGACCTGGCTCAGCTCCCTCTGTGTGAAGGGCTCGACTTCAGTGATCTCGACATACTCCAAGTTTTCAGGGAACACTTGTGACAGCTCGACTTCTTCCCCCTGAGCACGAAACTCCTTGAGGGCGTCGAGCGCGCTCTGCAACAGCTCCCCTTCAAGCTCTTGGGCCTTTGCCTGCTTGATCGAGCGAACGACCCGTTCGAAGACCTCCGGAAGGGGGCGATATTCGTCCTCAGGGCTACCATCCTCTGGCGGCACATACCCCTCGGGTCTGCGAATTCGGTAGAGAATATCCCTGTCCTCAGCGTATTTGGCTTCGATTTCTTCGACGGTAGGCTCGTATTCGATGGAGGCGATGAGGTTGTTGCGATTCACGCGCGCGACTTCGACCGAAAGACGATTCTGAAGTACGAAATCTTCGCTGTTTTCATTGTAGTGATTCTCGAAATCTTCGATGGTCACGCTGTCACGAGCCTCGTCGATGTACGTTTCACCAGGTACTTGGACAATATCCAAAATTCGCTTCTCGTAAGTTGCCGAAAAGTCATTGAAAACTTCCTGCTCGGAGACGGCGACGGAAGAAGTCACCACATCGAGCAATTCTTGAGTTCTCAAGTTCCGGATTACGCAGTCTTCAAACTCACCGATGGTGAGTGACTTATTGAAAAGTCCAAAGTTCTCATCTTTGAAGACAGCTTCGTATTCTGCTCGTGTGAAACGGAAGTTTGGATCGGTTCTCAATGCATTGTAATCGGGGAAGCGATCCTGATAGGTTCCGGTCCAACCGGCCTGCTCCATCGTCTTGTGCCAGGCGATCAGATCGAGCGCAGCTTCGCGGATCTCTTCCTTTTTTCGTTCCATACTCGGTTCGATACCTCGTTCATTGAGGTCATGAACAAAAACCATGTGCCTCAACACGTCGTCTACCGTCGCCGATTGAAAACGTCTCAGGTTATTGGCTGCATAGGGCCCAAATCTGCGAATGTTATTGACCCAAAGGGCTTCCGACAGACTTCTACGAGTCTTGACAAAAGTATCAACATCGACAGTCTCGCCGAAGACGACGTACGCTTCAGAGTTTGCAGCTGTGAAGAATGATTCCACCAGACCAGTGGCGGCAAAGGTCGGAGCAAGAATCAACAGGAGCAAGGTCATGATGACCTTCTCATTACTTTTGAAGAAGCCGGTGGACATCCCGGTCCCCTCTCTGCGTGGGGCTTGACCCACATTATCGGTGAACAGAACTCGCGCTGGAGTTCAGGGCGGCCAAACGAAGATCCTAGATCGATTAGAGCAATCCTGCAACGAAACCATGGTGCATGCCTTGGAAGGAAGCAGGGCCATCGGGAGAGCGGCCCTGTCAGGAGAATACGACAATTTCTCCCGCAGGGCCGCCCACTCGCCATTCACGGCCGATTACCGGCCCAATTTTGCCGCTGACTAGTTATTTACAATTTCTAGCAGCTCGACGTCAAAAATCAGGGTTGCCCGTGGCGGGATCGAAGGTGGACGTCCGTTGGCCCCATAAGCCATATCGAAGGGGATGATCAACTTGCGCTTGCCACCCACCTTCATCGAACCGACTCCTTCAGTCCAACCTTTGATGACTCGGTTGAGCGGAAAGGTCGCGGGCATTCCACGATCGACACTACTATCAAACTTTGTTCCATCGACGAGGTACCCCGTGTAGTGCACCTTCACATTGGTGGAGTCAGAGGGTGGAGTCTCTCCGGTTCCTTCGGTGACATCGATGTACATCAGCCCAGAATCGGTGCGCTGAAGAGGATTCGAGGTATCGACTCCCGGAAACCGCATAATGTCTTCCCGATTACTCACTTTGCCATCGGATGTGATCATCAAACGCTCTCGTTTTTCAGCCGTCACCGTTTCGACTTCGATCATGACGACCGAAGTATCTGGCCTGAAGCGTGCAGAGTTGACCGCTCCACCGGTCGTCTCCTTAGCGATGGCGATCGCAGCCGTAAGGTCCGTTTCTGAGAGGCTCACTCTCTCAAAGAGGTCCTTGGCGGCAGGGGGAATACTGGTGTAATCGGCGATGGCTGCCGTTAACGCTCCGGCGAGCGCAACGATGATCAAGATGATTATGATCTGCAAAACATTCATTTCAAATCCTCCTCAAGAAGTCCAAGATGCTTCGTCGATGGCTCTATTCGCGAGTCCATCACAACGTTCATTCTCTTCGTGGCCAGCGTGGCCTTCAACCCAACTCCATTGAACTTGATGCCGAGAAGCCAAATCGACCAGTTCTTTCCATAGATCGTCATTCACGACAGGCTTGCCATCCGCCTTTTTCCAGCCTCGACGCTGCCAGCCCTTAATCCATTCGCTCATTCCCTTGACCACATATTGGGAATCACTGAACAACTCCACCGAACTGGGACCCGGTAGAGATTTCAACGCTTCGATGACGGCGATCAGTTCCATCCGATTGTTGGTGGTCTGCTTTTCGGCATCGTATTGAACCGATTCCTCACCATGCACATCGCGAACGATGTATCCCCAACCACCAGGGCCAGGATTACCCCTGCAGGCTCCATCTGTCCAAATTCTGTAATCAGGCTCTGCCATTGGTATCTTCACCTTCTATCCCTGCGACGACTTCGACCTGCAGAATTTTTTCCGCCCCGCTTTGACTTTTGTGATCGCGGCTTGCTGGCCTTCGATGAGCGAGCCCCCTTGGGTTCCGCATGCCCACCTGTGCCTCGTCCCCTTCGAGCCCCCGGCCTCGTATGAAGGTACCTCAGATCGATGTCTCTTTGGAGTGGATCGACACCCTCCAATTCAACTTCGACCGGATCTCCGAGGCGAATCATGTTGCCCTTGTTGACGCCCCTCAGTGCAAAATGAGTCTCATTGAAGACGTAGTGGTCATCCCGAAGCCTTGAAACATGAACAAATCCATCGACGAGAACCCCATCAAGGCGCACATGGAAGCCTTGGTCACGAACCGATGTCACGATCCCTGGAAATCTTTCACCAACACGATGGCGCAACCATGAAATCGCCCGCAATCGACTCATGTCTCTTTCTGCAGCCTCAGCTGCACGCTCCCTCGTCGAACAATTTTCGGCCAGCTCATGAAGAGAAACATCTTCGTGACTCAACTTCGGACCTTCACCGCCTGTCGAAAAGAAACGGTCGAGGATCTGATGAACCTGAAGATCGGGATACCTTCGAATCGGCGAGGTGAAGTGACAATACTCCTGCTTCTGCAGTGCAAAATGCACTTCTTTGGCGGGGCTATACTCAGCCCGGGTCAAACTTCTTAGCAAGGCAAAAAAGACGACAGGAGCAAGGTCAGAACCGGTGACCACTTCGATCAGCTTCGGTAAGTCGTCCACCGAATTCACCGGCGCTTCAGACACGAGTACCCTGCACAGCTTGATAAACTTGTCCAGTTCCGATTCGTCGGGGGGCGCATGGACCCTGCGTAGAATCGGCAATTGGTGCTGCGAGGCAAAGGTCGCCACCGCCTCGTTGGCGGCGAGCATGCATTCTTCAACCAAACCATGGGCTTCTAGATGCTCGCGGCTGATGACGTCGATGACTTCACCTTCGTCATCCAAAACCAGTTTCATCTCTTCGATTTCCAGCTGTAACGCACCTTGGCGTAATCGACGCTTCAGAAGAATTTCACGAAGCTGATTCAAAACTTGAACCTGCTCCTTCAAAACACCACTGACTTCCTCAGTGGAGTTCCCTTCCAAGATGGCCTGTGCCCCTTCGTAGGTGAAACGGTGGGCACTACGAATCACCGATTTCTCCAGCTGGATGTCGGTAAAGTTCCCCTTCGAATCCAAGTCCATCCAAGCAATCTTTGCCAAACGGTCCTCTTGGGGTCTAAGAGAACAGAGTCCATTACTCAATCTCTCCGGCAACATCGGGATCGTCTTTCCCGGAATGTAGACGCTGGTTCCTCGAAGCAAAGCCTCCTGATCGATGGGGTCACCCTGACTGACAAAGTGACTCACATCAGCGATGGCGACACCCAGTCGAAACCCCCCTTCGGGCAATTCGAGGGCATAGATGGCGTCGTCAAAATCCTTGGCATCGACCGGGTCGATAGTCATGAAGGGTAACTCGCGGCGATCGACGCGAGTTTCCAACTCTTCCGCGGAAATCTGCTCCGGGAAAGCGGCGGCGAGCTCCTCCACCTCAGCAGGGAACTCTTCACGCAATTCATGTTCCGCACAGACGATTTGTAAGTCGGCTAACCATGTGCCCTCGGGAGCCCAATTGCACAACACTTCACCGGGAGGCAATCCGTCGATGGCCGCTCCAGATCTCAGTCTTGCCAGAACGCGATCTCCGTCCTCAACGCCGCTACGAAAACTGGGGTCGATCCAAACCTCACGGACACTTTCATGTCGAGCAGGCTCAACGACACCCGCACCACCTTCTGCCTCATAAAAGTATCCTGGGAAAACCCTGGGGCTTCGCTCGATGACTTCGAGGATCTTTCCAGAGCGTCCTTCCCCGGCCAGCGGGGGGTTCCCCTTACGTGTCTTCTCCAAAGCGACGAGAACGCGATCACCATGGTGACCATCGCGTAATCGGCGAATCGGAATGAAAACATCCCCGCGAGGATCTACCGCCAATGCTCGAACAAATCCAAAACCTCGACGGGCGATGGAGAGTGTGCCCACAAACCAACCTTCGCGGCTCGTCGCAAACCAGCCACGGGCGAAAAGGAAAACCATCTCACCCCGATTTTCCAGATCGCTCAGCGCAGCTTCCAACTCGGCAGTCTCAACCTTTCCCCAACCGGGCAACTCTCTCATATCCGCCACTTTAAATGGCTGATATTGATCACTTCTGTACCAAGATCGGATCGCAGTGATCAGTTCAGACTGGGGATTCAAGATTCACCTGTTTCGAAAACCAAAAAAGAAAGCGGGCCGTGTCAGGATCATACCCGACACGGCCCGCTTCCAAGCAATCTGAGATCAGACTTATCCGACCTTTTGAATGATCGAGAGCAATGGCATGAAGAGAGCGACGACGATGAATCCCACCGCTCCTCCCATTCCGACGATCAGAACCGGCTCGAGCAGGCTCGAGAGTGAATCGACGAGGACGTCCACATCGAGGTCGTAGTTGTCAGAGATCTTGTTGAGCATTTTGTCCAACTCACCGGTTTCCTCACCGATGTCGATCATGTTGACCAACAGCGGGTCGAAGACTCCGGATGTCCCCAATGGCTCGGCGATGGTTTCACCCTCGCGAATAGACCCACAAACCGATTCGATGGCGTCCGAAATCACCCGATTGCCGACCGCAGCCCGCACGATTTCGAGAGCTTCGAGAATCGGCACACCGGAGCTGATCAGGGTACCCAAGGTACGGCAGAAACGGGAAATCGTCGATTTGCGAACAATCTGGCCAAAGATGGGCGCGTTCAACTTCGATTTGTCGATCATCAACTCTCCGGCACTGGTATTGCCGAGAGCTTTCAATGCGCCCCACATTGCAAAAATGATCACGGGCGCTGCCCACCAGTATCCCTGAACTGCCTCCGCGAATCCCAGGAGTGCCTGAGTGGGCCCCGGCAAGGCGGTATTCATGTCGGCGAACATTTTTTGGAACTGGGGAATCACCTGAGTCATGATGAATCCGAGGATCAATGCGGCCACACAGATGACGGCAACCGGATAAACCATGGCGCCCTGAACCTTTTTACGCAGCTTCATCGACTTCTCCTGGAAGTCCGACAGACGCTGCAGGATCGTATCGAGCACACCACCGGCCTCACCCGCCTTGACCATCGCCACAAAAAGTGTGTCAAAAGTCTTCGGATACTTCTCAAGTGCTTCCGAAAGGGTGGAACCACCCTCGACGTCCTCGGTCACTTGCATCAGTTGGTTTTGGAAGGTTCCTGGCTTCATCTGATCGGCGAGGATCTTCAGAGAGCGCACGATCGGCAGACCCGCATCCTGCAATGTCGCCAACTGCTGGGTGAACTGAACGAGGTCTGCTTGGGACACACCGCCCGCAAAGAGTCCCCCACCCTTCTTCTTTTTCTCACCACCGCCTGCGGCTGCTGCGGCTTTCTTGCTCTCGCGAATCTTGGTCGGCTTCATTCCCCGGGAGCGTAGCTGCTTGATCGCTTCAGCCTGACTGGCTGCTTCGATAGTACTGCGCTTCTTCTGTCCGCCGGGTCCAATGGCTTCGAACTCGAATACCGCCATTTGGGCTGCTCCTTTATCTGAACCGGAGTTCTCTCTCCGGTGGGATCACATCCTATTCGATGATTCCCTAACTGACGATGGTCTCCTTGACGACTTCTTCAATGGTGGTGACACCGTCGTAAATGTGAATCAGTCCGGCATCTCGAAGAGTCTGCATACCCTCCTCACGTGCCGTATTTTGCAATTCTTGGGTACTCGCCCCATCCATGATCATGTCGCGAATTCGATCCGACATCATCATGATTTCAAAGAGCGCAATTCGGCCCTTGTAACCGGATCCATTGCAGTCCTTGCACCCTTTTCCGTAGAAGAAGGTACGGCCCTGAACATCCGATCGGGTCAACTCGAGCTCCATCAAGACGTCGTCGGTGGGTTCGTACTCCTCTTTACAGCCGGTACAAACACGACGCACCAGGCGCTGCGCGACGACCGCTTCGACGGTCGCAGTCAGAAGGAAAGCTTCAACGCCCAGGTCGACCAATCGAATCACCGAGGAAGGCGCATCGTTGGTGTGAAGTGTGGAGAACACGATGTGACCGGTGAGGCTCGCCTCGACCGCGATCTGTGCTGTTTCCAAGTCACGAATCTCACCGACGAGAATCTTGTCCGGGTCCTGACGCAGGATTGCTCGCAGGCAAGCAGCGTAGGTCACCCCGATATCTTCATTGATGGGGATCTGGACGATTCCATCGATGTTGTATTCGACCGGGTCTTCGGTGGTGATGATTTTGGTTTCCGGATTATTCGCCTCATTCAGACAGGAATAGAGGGTCGTCGTCTTGCCCGAACCGGTCGGACCAGTCACGAGAATAATTCCGTTCGGCTTCATGATCAGCTTACGAATCGTGTCGAGATCCTTGGGACGCAAACCGATGTTTTCCAGATCGAGGGATACCTGCCCCCTATCGAGAACCCTCATCACGACCGATTCCCCGTACATCGTCGGCAAAGTCGAAACACGCAAATCGACGGGACGACCGGCGATGTTCAACTCGATCCTTCCGTCCTGTGGCAAGCGGGTCTCAGCAATGTCGAGGTTCGACATCACCTTCACCCTGGAGATGACTGCCCGTGCCAACTGAATCGGCGGTGGCATCATTTCGTAAAGCACACCGTCAACCCTGTAGCGGATCTTGAACTCTTTCTCAAAAGGCTCGAGGTGAATATCGGAAGCCCTGTCCTTAATCGCGGACAACAGCACCATGTTCAACAACTTGACCACAGGCGCCGCGTTGACATCCTTCTCCAGCTGATCCATATCCATCATCTCGTGACGGTTGTCATCCATCACTTCCATCTCGCCACTGTCCATGGAGCCAAGGAGGCTCTCCATCGACTCTCCTCTGTCGGAGTAATACTTTTCGAGAGCAGCTTCCACCGCGGCGGGATCACTGAGAGCACCTTTGACGTCCACATTGAGCATGAACTTCATGTCGTCGAGTGCGCTCACATTTTGTGGATCAGCCAAAGCAAGGGTCAGCACGCTGCCATCAAAATCGACAGGGATTACCTGATAAGTTTCAGCCACATGGGCAGGAACCATATCGAGCAAATCTGCGGTCATGACGACTTCGGAAAGATCGACCGGCTCCATGCCCGACTGACGAGCGATAGCCAAGCGGATGTCGTCATCATTGACGAGCCCTTTGTCGACGAAAATCTGTCCGATGGCGCCACCCTTTTGCTTCTGGATTTGCAGCGCTTCCTGGATGTCCAGTTCGGAAATCTTCCCCATCTCCTTGAGGATTTGTCCGAGTGGCTGGGATGTAATGGCCATTTCTCACCTCACCGCCATCACGGGGCGGCACCGATTTGATTCTGGATTTATCCGGCAAACTCCGAGGAGTGCGTCACACGGAGGATCTCCTCAACGGAGGTAATTCCTGCAAGCAGCTTTCTGACGGCGTCCTCCTGCAGAGTCACCATTCCCTCGCTGCGCGCTTTGTTCCTGAGATCTTTCGAAACCGCCTTTTTGAAGGTCAGATCGCGAAGGTCTCCCGACATTTCAAGAAGCTCGTAAATTCCGAGTCGACCTTTGTAGCCGCCGGAGCACTTTGCACACCCCACAGGCCTGAAGATCTCTTGCCCCTGAACTTCTGCCATCGTCAGGCCGATCATGCGCAACTCTGTCTCAGCCGGCTCGTAAGGCTCCTTGCACTCGGAGCAGAGCTTACGTATCAAGCGCTGTCCCATGATGGAAAGCACTGCTGAAGCGACGAGGAAGGGCTTCACGCCCATATCGATCAGTCGCGTCAGCGCAGAAGGTGCGTCATTGGTGTGAAGGGTCGAGAAGACCAAGTGGCCTGTCAGCGCCGCCTGAATCGCGGTGTCTGCGGTTTCCCGGTCTCGAATCTCACCAACGAGAATGATATTGGGCGCCTGACGCATCATCGCTCGAAGGATCCGCGAGAAGTCGAGCCCGATCTCGTGTCTCACCTCGGACTGGTTGATACCGGTGAGGTTGTATTCGATCGGGTGCTCCGCGGTAATGATTTTTGTGTCAGGCTTGTTCAAGTTCATCAGTGCTGAGTAAAGGGTCGTCGTCTTACCTGAACCGGTCGGTCCGGTGACGAGGAAGATTCCATTCGGTCGCTTGATGATGCGGTTGAACCTTTTGAGGTCACCTTCGTGGAATCCCAGCTTCTCCAGATCGACCAGCCCGGCGTCTTTATCGAGAATCCTCATGACGATGCTCTCGCCATGAACCGTAGGAATCACTGACACACGAAGGTCGATCTCTTTACCCTGGATTTTGATCTTGATACGACCGTCCTGGGGCCTACGTTTTTCAGCCATGTCCATTCGAGCCATGATCTTGACCCTGGAGAGGACGGGACCCTGCAGTTTTTTGGGCGGTGAATCCATCACCTGGCAAACACCGTCGATCCGGTACCGCACCTGAAGATGGTGCTCCATCGGTTCGACGTGAATATCCGAGGCCCCTGCCTTGAGCGCATTAGCGATGATCATGTGTACCAGCTTGATCACCGGAGCATCGTTGGCGTCGGAATCGTCGCCTGCGTAATCACCGCGCCCAAACTCGACGTCGTCGTCAGATCCGGCGTCTTCACCCAGAACCGAGTCATACCCCCCCGCAAGGCGATAGTAATCGTCGAGAGCCTCCTCGACAGCATCCGGCATCGCCAGGGCACAATCGAGATCGAGGCCGAGAATAAAGCGGATGTTGTCGAGCTTGAATGCGTAATCGTCTGGGTCGCCGATCGCCACCACCAATCGACGCTCACCCTTTTTTGCTACCGGAATGATCTGGTTCTCGATAGCGACTTCCTTGGGAACGAGATCGATAATTTCCTGGGCGATCACATGCTTACCAAGATTGGCAAAGGGAAGCTGGTGGTGAATGGCAAGGGCTCTGGTGATCTGCTCCTGGGTGCAGAGCTCAAGGTTGAGAAGAGCTTCTCCCAACCGGCAGTTCTCCGCTTTACTATAAGCAAGAGCCTTATCAATCTGCTCTTCGCTGGCCCAACCCTTTTCGCGCAGAATTTCTCCGACTTTTTTCTTCATGCGTGGCCTTCCCTTGCAGGGCTACGATTCAATCGAGGACAGAATTCACGCCGCACACACTTCGCACTCGCCATACCAGCAAACTGCCCACACAAAGCAGAGCACTGATTCAATGGTCGGAAAAACAAACTGAACTATTTCATCGGTTGGACCCATTTCCCAGCCGACGATCAAGCTCACCCAAATCGATTCATATCAATTTGGGGTCCAACCAAACCGAGCACCTAAATTTTGAGTTCCGTGGAACAGGAGCATGGGACACCTCCTGAACACCAAATTCTCCCCAAGAGCCAAAAACTACAGACTCCCAAATCGAGGACTTGGACTGGAACTTTCGATACCTCCGACAAAATCTGATGGCGAAGGAAATACCGAACACGTCACCAAAATCCAAGAATCCGTGAAAAACGACCTGGGCCGCCGTATCCGGCACTCTGGGGCTGACAGGACTCCTGCGGAATGATCCGTCAACCCGTGATCGTAAAAGATCCCTGTTCAGAGTCAAGAAAGCCCCACAATCGACATTTCCCCCCCCCTCATTGGAGATCTTTCCCCCTTCCCGGGGACCCCAGCCCTACTGAGCCTGGTGAGAATGCCAAGAAAGCCATCCCCGGGACCCTTGCCGCTCTGCGATCAACGGTCTAGAATCCCGCACTTCTGCTGAACTTGGGATGTCCGTGAGTTTCCCCGAAATTCGAATCCCGGAGTTGCAGATCGTCCGAGAGTCAATCAAAGAGTGAGTCAATCATTGAGTCCAAGGGAACAGAGTCGAAACTGCAGTGACCCTGCGTTCAAAGTCTGTTCCGATGCCAGATGGTGTCGTTGATGGCACCGAGCCCCTGGAAGAATTGGAGACCCTAAGTGTCCAGTCTCAAGACCGTTGGAATCGCCCTCATCTGTCTCGTTTACCTCGCCGGATGTGCGGGCAATGAGGACGTGATTCGTTTTCGCCCCGATGCAAAATCTCCCTTCTCGGGAGTCGAGCAGCCCATCGAAAAACCTTACACAGGTCAAGTCAGTGTCATCTATGGCACCTACGGTGACTACGAAGAGAATCCGCAAAACCTCAATGACGTCGATGGATTTGGTTTGTGGGTCAGCGCCCGTCCCAGCGAGTGGTACATCGCTCCAGAGATCGGGTACTTGAATGCCACCGAAGACAACGGCGACCTTGGCGAAGTCGATAACGCTGAAGTCTTCCTCGGTGGACGTGTGACTGCAGAGTTACCCTTCACTCCATTTTCACTGATCGGCGGAGGCGGCATTTCCCAACTGAAGGTACGCGAGTACGATTTCTCCGCTGACGAAAGCGGCGTTTACTTTCACACCGGTGCAATTTTGCATCTGGGTGACAACGCTCACTTGGGACTCAACTACCGATTCTCCACCTATGACGGAATCGCTGATCGCTCGAATTTCTCGGTAATGACCGGTATCAACTGGTAGTTATCGAAAGCGATCTCATCGGAAAGGGCCCCTCACGTTTGACGTGAGGGGCCCTTTCTCATCGATGATCCGATCACTATTCAGGCGATGATTTCGTGGACCACCCGGCCATGGACATCCGTCAGTCGGAAGTCCCTGCCGGCGTATCTATAAGTCAGTTTCTCATGATCGATTCCCAGGAGGTGCAAAATCGTCGCATGAAGATCATGGACATGGACCTTGTCGATAACTGCGTGATAACCGAATTCGTCGGTCTCTCCATAGGAGAAACCACTACGAACTCCACCACCCGCCATCCACATCGTGAAACCGTGAGGATTATGATCCCTTCCAGTTCCATCCTGAGCCATCGGCGTGCGTCCGAATTCTCCGCCCCATAGAACGAGGGTGTCCTCCAGAAGACCCCGACTCTTCAAATCCTTGATCAAGCCTGCGATCGGCTTATCAACTTCCCTGGCATTTTTTGAATGGTCTCGCTCTAGATTGGTGTGCTGGTCCCATTTGTAGGAGTGAGTGCACTGAATAAATCGAACTCCCGACTCGGCGAATCGACGAGCCATCAAGCACTGCCGACCGAAGTTGTCAGTAGGTTCTTCATCGATGCCATACATTTCCAATGTCGTTGCAGTTTCCCCAGAGAGATCCATCACCTCTGGAGCTTCTGTTTGCATCTGAAACGCGAGCTCAAATGAACGAATCCGTGCCTCGAGAGCATCGTCTGTTTCCCTTTGGCCAAGGTGCTCCAGGTTAATATCCTCGAGCAATTCCAACTGCATCCGTTGCAGCCCTGCATTCCAATGTTCATTTTTTAAATGGTGGATCGTCGCTTCTCGGGCTTTGATCCCGGCATGCCCGATGGGAGTACCCTGATAACGTGCAGGAAGGAACCCACTCGACCAATTGTTGCCCCCGCCATGCCCAAGAGTCGGGCATATGGTGATAAAACCAGGGAGATTGGAGTTTTCTTCGCCAAGCCCGTATTGGATCCAGCTTCCCATACTCGGCCTCACGAAGGTGTCACTCCCGGTGTGCAATGCTAAGAGCGCTCCCCCATGGGCGTCATTGGTGCCATGGAGGCTTTTGACGAAGCACAGCTCATCGACCATTTCGGCGACGTGGGGAAAAAGGGTACTGGCCCACATTCCCGACTCACCGTGACGACTAAACTCCCAAGGGGATCTCAACACTCCCCCATATTGGCTTGGCTCGGCAAAAGTCACCCTCGGCAAAGGAATCGACAAGGGCTTGCCATGATCCTGAATCAATCGCGGTTTGTAATCGAAGGTATCTACCTGAGAAGGGCCACCGTGCATAAAGAGGAAGATCACCCGCTTGGCCCGCGGAGTATGGTGTGGGCCCCCAGGAAGGTCGGCGAAGAGCTTGGAGGTACCCAAGAGGCCCTCTAAAGCCAACGCACCAAACCCTGCGCAACACCCCTTGAGTAAACTTCTTCGAGAGAGGCCTGCAGGCGCAGATTGTCCTGGCTGAATGATCACATTGCCGCCTTCATCATATTGCTGCCTTAATCAAGGTACAAAAACTCGCTCGAAGCGAGCAGGGTCTGACAAAAACTGTGCCACACTTGTTGATCCGAAATCTCATCAGGCGCTTCGAGATCCGATCGCCACTGCCGCACCTTTTCAAAATACGATGACGCCCTCTCCAATTCGGATTCAGTCGCATGACGACAAAGAATCCGCCGATAGCAGGCATCGATTCGGGCATTCTCATCTTCCGTCTCTTTGAGAACCTCATCGACAACCATTCCCGCAGCTTCGATCACCATCGGAGAATTGAGGAAATAGAGCGCTTGATGAGCGACGACGGTGGAGGGCCTTCTCGCGATATGAATGGAAGGGTCATTGTAGTCGAAGGCGCTGAACAACTCGTACATCGCATTGCGAATCACCGGAAGGTAGATCGATCGACGGGGCAGGTCGTACCGAGCTTGATTATTCGACTGATCATTGGTGACGTACCCCCGATTAGGGGTCATCAGCAGCGTCCCGCCCATCTTCCTATCCAGTTGCCCACTCACTTGTAAAACTGAATCCCTGACCGCCTCTGCCCTCAGGCGCTGCCGATTCTGACTCCACAACAATCGATTTTCTGGATCCTCGAGCATGTACTCCGGCCGACTCACCACCTGCTGACGCCAGGCAGTGCTATCGAGGATTTTCCGAATCAACCTTTTGATGGACCAACCATCAGCGATGAAGTCTCGAGCCAATCGGTCGAGCAACTCTGGATGACTGGGACTGTCTCCCCGTAAGCCAAAATTAGATGGCGAACTGACGAGGCCTTCACCAAACAGTTCAAGCCAAACACGATTCACGATGACCCTTGCCGTCAATGGATGCTCCGGATGTAGCAGCCATTGCGCAAACTCCAATCGCCCACTTGAATCGTCAGGAATGCTAGGAGGAGAAAAGTTGTTCGCGATCACCGACATGACACCGCGGGGAGTCGGCTCCTTCTCCAATCGCAGATGGCTGCCTCGGATGTGAATCGGCAAATTCACCGCATCGGAATCCTGAACACCTAGAGTCCGCGGAGCTTCTTGTGGCTTGATTTGATCCAACTCTTGCAACTTTTTCTGATCGTTATCCAACTCCACTCTTAACTGTGGAGGAGCATGCTGTGCTGAGTTTTCGAGGATTTCATACCAAGGACCTGAAACTCCCCTGACCTTGTTAAGAACTTCCACCAAAGCTTTAGAATCGCCCCCCTCTTCGGCGCGGATCAGGAGAGTCTTCCACAATGAGGAGATTTCTCCGAGAGTCCCACCGATGGATTCACCAAGGATCTGAAGTACCTCTGGGGCCAAATGCTGACGCCGATCAGAACCGAGGAAATCTTCTTGTTGCCGATGGACCGGCTCTGAGCTTCTTTTGAGAGCACGATGAGCCCATGCCCCCCACAAAGGATCTTCGAGAGTCGAAGGCCGTTGTAAATAATCGACCCAAGCGAGAACTCCCTGCTCCCAGTCTTGAGCATCCGGCTCCTTCTTTGGAAGCAATCGAATGCGATCGAGATGAGGAACTGCGCTACCACCGACCAACTTGAACTGTTGCACACCCGCTTTGAACTCGAAGCTTCCGACGGATTGCCAACGTAACCCTTCGAGGCCCCAGGTACCTGTTGTCTCGCCAAGTGCCGCCTCGACCAAAACTTCACCATTGAGGTACAACTTCATAGGTCGAGACTCTAGAGCGGTGTAGCGGACCTGAATCTCATGAAGCCCTTCTTGAAGAACCTCCAAGTCCCAAGTCACCTGTTGCTCACCGCCTTGAACAGTATGAGCAAGTGGAATCGCTTCATTCCCATACATGCTTCGATTGAGCCCCAATGACATCGAAGAGTTTTCAACCACAGTCTTACCAGGAATCACTGAAGCCCACTCGACAGCTTCCACCAACTGCTTGTCGAGTTTCGAAATCAGATCTTTTTCAAAATCTTTTTTGACGACATCTAGATTTTTATTTCGCCGATCTTCTACCTGTGAACGTCTCTGCTCCCAATCTTCACGGACCTTCTTCTCATTTGGAGTTTCAAGAGAGACCTCCCGCCAACGTGAAACAAAGTCGAGATTTTCAAAACTGCTCGTCGAACGAAAAATCCCAGCCATGGCGTAGTAATCGCGAGCGGTGACTGGATCAAATTTGTGATCATGACAACGTGCACAACCGATGGTCATACCCATGAATACTTGGCCAGTCACATCCAATTGCTCATCCACCACGTCGATAGCGAGTTTGTCTTTGTCTTGCTCAGCCAGCATCTTTGGGCCGAGCGCAAGAAACCCTGTTGCGATTCTCTGATCTCGCCATTCCTGCTCTGAAGTGGGCTCCGGAAGCAAATCACCAGCCAACTGCTCGAGAAGAAAACGGTCGTAAGGCTTATCTTGATTGAATGAGCGAATGACGTAGTCCCGGTATCTCCACGCTTCGCCAAAAGCTAGATTCTCATCGAGTCCGTTTGAGTCTGAATACCTTGCCAAATCGAGCCACCAACGTGCCCAGCGTTCACCAAAAGCATCGGACTCAAGGAGTTCTTCGATGAATTCGTCGAAGGCCTCTTCGTCGTTTTGTGAGAGCAAAATTTGCCACCGATCCCAATCGAGTGGCAAGCCTGTCAACAAATGAGATGCTCGCTTCGCTCTGGTAAAGAGATCTGCTTCGGGAGCAAATCCCCAACCTTTCTCCTCCAATGTAGATAGGATGAAAGCATCCAGCGCCTGGCGAATCTGCTGTGGGTTTCCGACTTTTGGAACGACGGGGTCAGTCAATGGCTGGAAGGACCAATGATCCCCCCGTTTCTCCATAGGGGGAATACCGTCTATTCCACCGCCAGCATGGGAGTCCGTCGCCAACCTTGGATCGACCAGCCCATCCTCGATCCATTTTCTTAGAATTTTTCTTTCTTCAGCGGAGAGGGGATCGTCAGGAGGCATCGATAGACCGGAGACATGCCCCTCGATCATCTGAATCAGCAAGCTCTCGTCTGGCTTCCCGGGTAACACCGCAGCTCCGCGTCTTCCTCCCTTGAGAAGTCCCTCACGGTGAGAAAGATCGAGGCCCGATTCCTGCTTGCCGATGGCTGGACCGTGACAACGAATACAACGCTCCTCCAACAGAGGTCGCACGCGATTTTCGAAGTATCTTTGTTTGATTTGCGTCTCAGTAGAATCATCCCTGACAAGTGGCTCACCTGCGGAGAGTCCTATCAGTGGTGAGTACCATTCGGAGGTGATGACTGGGGCCAATAAACCCAATAGCAGAATCGCCAAAAAGTGTTTCAAAGATGGCGGTTTCGACATTTGGCTCCACTCTCAGATCGAGGAATAAGGCCCAAAATCACATCTTAGCCACGGAAACAGCTTCGAACCAGTTCCAGGATCCCTCTCCACCCTTGCTTCAAGCCAGATCGGACCAATAATCCTGAAAACGAGGTGTTTCATGAAGTTTCCAAGGTCCCCTATCAGAAGTTCATTGAGAGCTCCAACTACTGGGCCCTTTTCTGGACCCATTCTTGAGTTCAGCTCTAAGCTCTCATTTCAATTCTGGACACTGGGAACGCTTCTTCTGCTGTTCACTTCAGGCTGCACTATGACCCAACGTCAAGTCAGTCAATTGTCATTTGAGAGCAGCCACTCCATCCATCGGGTCTCCGTTTCCGGAGGGTTAAAAACCTCCAATGGCAGTGTATCCCTGGTCAACTTCGATGAAGTGCAGCTCGACCAGGCAGACTTCAACTACCGGCCAGGAATCACTTTGAGGCAAGGCCCTATGAAGTGGTCACTGAATCAAATTCATAGTCATTCACGATCGGTAGCGCCCTTCGAAGCGACCGCCGGAAGTTTGAGCTTTCCAGCCGGTGACTATCGTTTTGATAACAGCTTCACTTCAACGAGGATCATGCAGGACCTACCCCTTGAGTTATTATCGGAACTGCGCTCACCGAAGATTCATTGGTTGGCTGGGCTCGATTTTGTCGATTATGAGTTCTCCGCACAGTCAACGGACAACCCCCTGTCGGTGTTAAAGCTGGAAGACTTGGATCACATTCCATTCACCGGCGTGCTTCTGGACTGGCGCATGAAGAAAACATGGAATCTTCAGCTATTCTTTACAAAATCATTGGTTTCAATTACCGGGTCGCAAACCCCAGTATATAGGGATATCGGAGCAGCTTTCGAGTGGAGCCCTTCAACCGATTGGACTTCCCACTTAACGCTGTCCCGAAAAAACCTTGAGTTCGATCGCCGCGCGGGCGGGGAACTCTTGGATCTTGATTTTGAAATTCATAATATTGAGTTGGGCGTGACTTTCAGGTTTTAGTCTGCCAACTCAAGCGTGCTTTAGAACTGCGAAAGAGAGCTCCCAGATTGAGCAAAAAGGCAAATATCATCATCGTTGAAGATGAAGCCGATATTTTAGACGTCATCGAATACAACCTTTCCCGCGAGGGCTACAACGTCAGAGGTTATCGAGACGGGGAGAGGGGCCTTGAGGCGATTCGAGAAGATCACCCCCATTTAGTCCTACTTGATTTGATGCTACCAGGAATCGACGGCCTCGAAATTTGTAAAAAGGTTAAGGAAGACCCCGTCACCCGGGACATCCCAGTCATCATGATCACTGCAAAAACTGAAGAGAGCGATGTCGTTCTCGGCCTCGGTGTTGGAGCAGATGATTACGTCAGTAAGCCTTTCAGCCCGAAAGAATTAGTGGCAAGGGTTAAAGCAGTTTTGCGCAGAGCCCCCCTCAAGGAGACGGTCGAAAGCAAGGATAGGATTTCGGTGGATGGCTTCGTTCTCGACAATATCCGTCACGATCTTTCTATCGATGGGGAATCTATCCCTATGACAGCAACAGAGTTTCGAATGCTCCACTTTCTAGCATCCCATCCAGGAAGGGTATTCAGTCGCGAACAACTGCTTTCCAAGGTGGTAGGATCCGATACGGTAGTGATTGACAGGAATGTGGATGTACACATTCGATCTATTCGTAAGAAGTTGGGTGAAACCCATCGCAACCTGATTGAAACCGTGCGTGGAGTCGGATACCGCTTCAAATACTGATCCCAATGCCGCAACGCCCCGTTTTTTCTGGCAAGTATACTCTGTTTACGGAGTGCTGATTGCCTTTGGAGGCTGGTTCTTTGGTTACCTTCTCTGTGAGAGGTTCACTAAAGATACTTTTTATAATTTTGAACAGCGAATGACTGAGCAAGCGCAAGCCTTCTCAAGCTCATGGAGCTGGCTCGATGAAAAATCGATCATTGCAACAATCGAAAATAATCGAAAACCTCAGCTGCGAATCGATTTGCTGAATTCGGAAGGAACCGAATTTATATCGAGAGATAACAGCAAACCTTCAACGAGCACTAATCCAAAAACCCTCTACCCCGAGCTCTCAGAGTTTTTTAAATCTGATCGATCATTTGCTCTCGCAAATTTCAATCTGGGCTCTGCTCGAGACCAATTTCCTTCAGTGATCATGCGCTTCTATTCAGCGGGTAATGATAAAAATTACCTTCTCAGAATTGCACAAGACCCCAGTTTGGTCATCTCTCAAATTGACTCTATCTTCGAGAGCGTCTTATTGCTGGGGTTAATCGCTGCGTTGCTGGCAATGGTGATGGGTCACCTCCTTTACAGAAGGATCAACAGGCAGTTTAAAATTCTTACCAAAGTTGCTGTCGCCTACTCTGAAGGTGATTTTTCTGCTCGCGCTCCCAATGGATTGGATGTCGAGAGTGATCTTCTCGGAGAAGCTCTCAACAAGCTCGCAGATGAGATTCAGGAACAAGTCTCAGAGATCCACCTCGAGCACAATCGAATGCGAGTCATCTTGGGAGGGATGCGGGATGGTCTCATCGCCATCGATGATTTAGGGAAAATTGTGCTCATCAACTCAGTGATGAGCAGGATTCTCAAGCTTGAAATCAGGGAGGCAAAGGGGCAATACATCTCTGACGTCGTTAATAATACCGAAATTACTGAGTTGCTTCTCAACACCCTTCGCATTCAAAGACCGCTGGAGGCTGAACTTGATCTCGAGACCGGGCCAAACGAGATCTTCCTAAAGGCCTACACCAGTCCGCTAGTCGATTACGGACAAGACGTCTCTGGCGCCCTGATCGTGCTTCATGATTTATCTCAGACCCGCCAACTCGAAAATATGCGCAGAGACTTTGTTGCAAACGTATCCCATGAGTTAAAAACACCCATCACCGCAATCCGCGGAATCGCAGAGACCTTGTTGGATGATCCAGATATAGATCCAGAGATTCGACACAAGTTCACCGCCAAGATTACGGATCAGTCTCACAGACTATCGAACCTCGTGTCAGATTTGCTGGCTCTGGCCAGCCTCGATGAGAAGAAAAAGACACCCCGTGTAAAAATTGATCTGGGCTCGCTGATAAATGAGCGCATCAGCTCATTGTCAAAGGTGACCTCTCCGGAAAATCAAGCCGCGCTTAAATTCGAAGCACCCAAGGAACCTATTTTTGTATTCGGAAATGAAGAAGATCTGCGCCAGGCTATCGGCAACCTGATCGACAATGGTCTCAAGTACACTCCAGCTGAAGGCACTATTCAAACAACACTGTGTAGTGAAAACGAATTGGCCATCATCGAGATTCGCGACAACGGGATCGGTATTCCGGAAGAACTCCTCGATCGAATCTTTGAACGGTTCTTCAGAGTAGACAAGGCACGTTCACGGGAGATCGGAGGAACGGGCCTTGGCCTTGCCATCGTCAAAAATGTTTGCCTGAAACATGACGGCAATGTGGAGGTAAAGAGTCGTGACGGCCAAGGAACCACCTTTACCATCACCTTGCCGATTTACGTTGAATCACAACAAGGAGCGATCGATTCACATTCCCAGCCTGCTTGATAGATCAGACCTGATTCGCCCGCCTGGATCGATGCGACGACGCAACTCCAAAAATTGATCCAACTGAGGATACATCTTTTGAAACAATCCCGCGGTCAAAGTTGAATCCTTGGCGAGATAAACTCTACCTCCGAACTCGGCGACCAGAGCGTTCAAATTGTTTAACAGTTGGAGAACCCCCGCTTGATTCCTGAAATCCAGCGACAGGGTGACTCCTGGGGCAGGGAAAGACAAACCGCCATTGCCTTCACCCATCATTTTCAATACCGCCAGCGTCGGAGAAATCTGGCATTCCTTGATCATCTTCAAGATCGATTCGAGACCTGCCACTCTTACCGATTCTGGAATCAAGCACTGGTGTTGATAGAAACCCGATTTCCCGTAAACATTTCTCCAGTCCCTCCAGGCTTCCAACGGAAACAACAACTTCTCAAGTGGCCATCGTCGAACAACTGGGAGCAGACGTGCAAAGCCGTGATAAAAACTATTATGCAATCGAATCATCGACTCACCGGGCACCGGCATTGGCGGAAACACAGGCCCTGACCTCGGCTCCCACAGCTGGCTGACTGTCTCCTTCTCAACCGATTGGAGAAAGCCGCCGATCACCACTCCTCTACCAAGACTTGGGCTATTGAGGGCGAGATCTAACCATGCGGATGAATGATCGGCAGTGCGAGATGACTTTTCCAAACGATCTAAAGTCTGTGCAATCGAATCTGTCGCCTCTACATGAACCTGTGCCAACGAATCACTACGCCTGACGACACGGAGATCAATTTCGAGGATGATTCCGGTCAGTCCCATCCCGCCGATGGTTCCTTCAAAGAGTTCGCGATCACTCTCCCTTGTACACCAGCGGTATTCCCCGTCAGGCGGCATCAATTTAATCGCCTCTACCCAATTACCAAAGCTTCCAGATCGCTGGTGATTTTTTCCATGGACATCTGCCGCAACCATCCCACCCACCGTCGCTGCCAAAACACCAGGGACGACCGGTAGGGTTAACTCCTCCAACGACAACCGGGCCAACAATTCTCCCAATGGCATCGAAGCGGGTACCCGTACCGAGTTTGGATTCGAAGAAGCAACAATCTCAGAAGGAAATTGTGGCCGAAGAAGACGACCACCATCACTCAGGGCAGCATCGCCATAACTGCAACCTGCCCCCCTCGGCAACCAATATGCTGAATCTTGAATTCCGGCTTTGGCAGAGTTCACATCGTCGCAGTTGACGAGCTGGGAGTTGGCCCGACTGGTTCGGGCCCAACCATACCAAATCGATGAAGAGCTTTGGGGTTGTTGATCCACCATGTCGATTCTAGCCCTCCATACACAGGTCAGACCCTGTTTTACCATGGATGGCTTCCTCAATCAGTTCAGCGAATAAACTCCGGATCAGCGACCTGCGGAAAAGCTCCCGCTTTTTCTCCCAAATCAAGGAAACGACGTACGGCCTCGCGCCCATCATCGCCATAGTCGAGAGTTCGCTGATTGACGTACATACCCACAAATTTGTCGGTCAGCTCACGGGTCAGACCCCGGTTGTACTGTTCAGCATACAAAAGGGCCTCTTCGCGGTGATCGAGGGCGTAAGCGATGCTCTCACGCAAAATCCTCGAAATCTCGTGAATGTGCTCTTCCCCCAGATCTCTGCGGATTGCATTTCCGCCCAGAGGCAGCGGCAAACCATCCTGAGTTTCAGCCCACCATTTCCCGAGGTCGACCACAGGGTAATAACCCTGATCCTGATAGGTGACCTGACCTTCGTGAATAATCACCCCGGCCTCGAATTCTCCGGAGCCGACCCGTTCCATGATCTGGTCAAAATCAACGGAGACGGTTTTCGCCTCCGGATACCAGAGCTTGGTCGCGAGGGTGGCACTGGTCCAGTCTCCGGGAACCGCAATGGGAACCCCGGCAAGATCTTCACGGGTTTTGGGCTCACGGGAAATCATCACCGGACCGTAGTTTTCACCCATGCTGGCACCGTGGTTCAACAGGGCATAGCGGTCGGAGAGATGGGCGTAGGCATGGATCGAGATGGCGGTCACTTCGTGTCGCCCCTCGACAGCGTGCTGATTCAGGGTCTCGATGTCGGCCATCATGTGATCGAACTCGTAAATACCCGTATCAATTTTGCCTTCGCCAATGGCGAAATGCATGAAGGCATCGTCAGAGTCAGGACTGTGGGCGATGACTACTTTCATGGTCTCCTCCGTAGATACTCGTTGCCGCAGGCAGGAAAAACCTCCCTGTTTTGACGAATTACACAAAATCGCTACTATCACGTGAATACTCAACATAAGGGCAAAATCGACCACCTGCCAGCAAAGCGGGGCTACAGTTCACTTGCCACGATCAGTTCAGGATCCTATTCTCTATATTGTCAGGTCTCGCGGAGTCATTTCCCCGCCTGAGACCTTTCCCAGCGGCAAATTCCAGGGGGAATGCCGACACCAACAAACTGAACAGAGAAGAATCAGCAGGAGGCCGCAGATGGCAGATCCCGCAAACAAGGTCGAAAGTAATATCGCAGGCAAGTGGTACGTCGATGACGAATGCATCGACTGCGATCTCTGCAGAACTACCGCTCCTGACAACTTCAAGGCCAACGAAGACGAAGGCTACTCTTTCGTGTTTAAGCAGCCTACTTCCCCGGAAGAGGAAGAACTCTGCGAACAAGCGAAGGAAGAATGCCCCGTCGAGGCGATTGGCGACGACTGCTCCGCCTAGTGAGTGCTCTTCAGTCTCTGTTCCATTCAGCATTCGAGGCGGGGACCATACCGGTCTCCTCCATGCATCTACCGATAGACTCAGCGATCTCATAACTCCCTGACACAGTGGGACCGATGTAGTTGCGAGTCACTTTCTCGCGAGCAAGCAGAACTCCGCCGGCACCCCGAACCAGTGCCTCCACCGCCACCGTGTCATGAAGCTCGACTCTGGGGTCGTACATGGCATCGGCTGCACCCTCTGCGACAAGACAGTGCCCCCACCAATCACCAAATCCCCGAGTTCTTCGAACAGAAGATGTGAGCTTGCTCCATGAATCCCACTTCCCGGATTCGTGGATATGCCTGAGTCCTCCATGACAGAGAAAGGTATCGCTGAGAGCCTTACAGTCACGAACCCTGATGGCGTCTTTTTGCGCTGTTTGCGGGTGAGTTCCGTAACCACGCCATGCTCCCCTGTCAGCGATTCCTATCCACGTCCATCCCATGAGTTCAGGATCTCCGGCCATCGCCCCCAAGGCTGGAGCATGAACCACTCCCAAAAGAGGTGATCCACTGATCCTCAATCCGATCAGGATCGCAAAACCTGGCAGACCATCCACAAAATTGCGGGTCCCATCTATGGGGTCGATCACCCAGCAATCCTCCAGTTCCCCCTCCTGACCATACTCTTCCCCGTATAAGCCAAACTCGGAACCCTGAAGTCTCAATTCTTCGCGAATGATCTCTTCTGATTGAGTATCCGCAAGAGTGACAGGAGACCCATCTGCTTTTGAATCCGCCTCAATGATCGGATTGCGAAAGAAATCTCTCTGAATGGACGCTGCTTTCCTTGAAGCAATCAATGCCCATTGAATCCATTGATCCAAATCACTTTGAGAAACCGGTTCGGTTTTTTGTTTGGGGTTCATACAGCTTCCTCAACCTTGTTTCTGCAAAGATGAAGACTGACCGTCGAACTTGTCACATCACTCCAACCCATGAAAAAAAATATGAAGAGCCATAAACCCTGTGTAACGAGAATCGGACCCGGTTGCCAAACCATCGTCAACGCATTGTCAAGATCAGGAACAACTCCTGTGGTTGAGACTGACGAAACAAACACGATAGCGCCGAACAATCCCAGTAAAGCCATCCACTGATATGCACTGATGCTGTTATCTCCCCGGTAGTCCGAACGTAAAAACTCGGAACCAAATCTCCAGATCTGAGTGACACCAAGACTCAACAGCAATGCGAAAACAAAATTTCCTGATAAAAACAACGCCGTAGAAATCAGTCCAGTAACTGTACATAGCACAGCGGTGATTGCAGGAATCGCAACCAGGGGCCTTTGGGAATACCCGGAATCATATTGAACCTTCCGGGTTTCCATGGAGTTATAGGTTATTTTAAATGGCCTAAAGATCCGTTGAGCAATACCTGTTAATTCATCAACTGGCTTACCGTAACAACAGCCAAATGAAATACACGCCAATCGCCCCAAACCTTCACCGAATGAATAAGCGATAGTGAAGGCTGCGGTAGCCTCAAGAATCGGCAATGGACGGCCATAGAGCTCCAATTGACTCACAATAAAAAGCAAGAGAGGACACAAAATCATTCCGACAAAGGCAGCAGCACCAATACTGAATGTGTTTTTTCTTCCCTCAATCCATTGTGCAATTTTTCTTGAAGAAGGAATCACGACAGCCATCACTGCCGTAATCAATATCACTGCTTCCGAAAACTGAAATTCAAGAGCCAGTAGCAAGATCCATAATACACTGACCGAAAGTGCGTAAGCAGAAGCTGAGATAAATCCATACCAGGTGAAGTTACCCGCCTCCCAGGTTCCATCAGGATTGGAATGCAATGGAATAGAGGCTAAAACTTGCCAGCGATCACCGGCCAACTTTCGAATACCAAGAATCAAAGGAACAAGAGTTACAAGGCCTAAAATCGTAAGGAACATCATCATGATCGGCCCTACCCCCCTATTTTACGTGCGATGGACTGCCTGACTTTCACTTCAGTTTCATTGAGATGGCCACCAAATGCATTGAAGCGACTCTGAACATCTGAACGGCTGCGAAATGAGACCAAATCCTGATCAAATTCAAGCCTGCCCGGTTCAAAAATCAAAACATCTGTACTGCTTCCGGGCCGGTACAAACTCTTGGGTTGCCCCTTTTTCAGAAACATTCGAGGAACAACATCGGTAGGACTGTCATATTTTTGCTGTGAATACCTTTGATCGATCCCGCCGATCATCAAAGCGACAATTTCGACCATTGCCACTCTTCCGACCCACGAACCATGAGGTACGTCAGTATCGATGATCGTCACAACTCGTCGATTGGCTGAATATGGAGTGACCATTTTGACAACGGCACCTGGATTACAGGAATGATAATCTCCATCAAGAGTGTAAATATCGCTAACCACTCCAGATACTGGCACATGATTCCAGTGGTACATTTCCGGAGTCAGCCTGAATATTGCGAAGTCTCCTTCATGGAAGATGGTATGAAGGTCCGTGCGGTCAGTGCCAAGCAACTCATTGAGCTTGAAAAACTTATCTTTGATCTTCAGATAACTCACCTCTGAAAGCCCACCGACAATCATTCGGGAATCAGCAGGAGACACGACAACTTCAGAATCTTCTGGCATCGGACGAGATTTCCAATAACAGATCTTCCTCTCGAAGAAATCCCGGGGAGTTTTCATCTCGTTCGCTGAGATCAGGGATTCTTCCAGATCCACTCCTCGAGCTTTCAAGAAACGTTGGCTTCCGGAAAAAGTGGCACTCAAAGGCAAATCAAAATTCAGTAGCCCCAATAGATCAGAAGCCCGCTCTCCAGTCAGCATTTGAAACAACGCAGGCGCTTTTTCTCTGGCCTCGCTATAGAGAAAGCGAACGATTTGATCACCGAAAAGTTCTTCCGTGATTACCTGACCGTCTTCCCTGCACACAAACTGATGCGGATTCATGATACTTTTTCCTTCTCAACAAGCTTCTCAGATTCTTTTTGCAGAAACTGTTCAACCAGAATCATCAATGAAATCAAGGTTGCGATCCTGTCTTCACTGCAATCCTGCTGAACGATCGATTCTTGGACTTCATCTACAAATCCCAACGGGTTCTGGATATTTCCAAGTTCACTTACTTGTGACTGGAATTCCGCATTGGGCTTTAATCTGATCAAGGTCGCTCGTAAATCCTCAAATGCCTCCTTCAACTGATCATTACGGAGGTCACCACGACACCACTCTTCGAGCCCCTGATTAAACTTCTGCGCACACACATTCATCGGAGAAGAAACTTGTAAATTTTCGAGGACAGCACCCGTGATTCTTCCGGCACTACTCCTTTCTCGTGGGTAGTCAATTCTTGATTCAATTTCCTGAATGGTCTCAGACATTCCCAAGTGACTGATCAGTTCACTTGATGAGACTTTTATCAACTTCAGACAGCCTTTTAAATATTCCTGAACAGAGACTCGTATTTTTCCTTTGTATCGATAACTTCTTCGAGAACCATCGCAGTACGCCAACACTCTTCCCATGAACAAATCAGGTCCATGAGGCCTTATGAAGGCGGTTGGCAATCCCAGCGCTGAGGCGAAAATCAACTGCCTTCGCTCACTCTCTGAGTCCGGGTCATCAGGGATGGAATCATGGGTAACTCGCCCTGCAATAATCTGCTGGTGAGCAAATGCCGTCAGCAGAATCAACAGGTCTGAACATAGAGCAAAATCTTGCTTGAATGAGGGGAACAGTGAATGAATCCGACTTTCAATACCGACAAACCCATGAGAATCATATGAGCGCGGCTTGAATGGCAAATACATCGACATCCGACTATCAAAGACACTTTCTCTTTCCAAGTCCCTTTTCAATCGGTCGTGATTTCCCAGTAGACCATTTTGTGACGATTTTTTTTCTGTACTCAAAAATGAAATCGGATAATCAATCAAGCGATAGTCTGGTACATGGTCCCCTTTAAGCCTGAAGAGAATTTGGCGAATCCGGTCTATCCAATATGGACCATACGGTTTCATAGTCCTTCCCAAGCACCTGTTTTTTGCTTTCACTCTCCAACGACGCCAGATCATCCGCAGGTGTTTTCCTGTCAATTGATGAGGAAGAAACCCCAGGGCGACTTCAGGATGGAAATCTTTGAAATCCAGGCGGTAGGGAGAAGCTGATATATAACCTACAAAAAGACCTAAAAAATGCTCAACGACTTTTGATACCAGATCAACAAGGCTTTTCTCTTCCTCAGCCCCGAAACCTGAATATTGCTGACTACGCATTTCAGTTAACAATTTGCTACCCAGTGTCAAATGGATGCCATTGTTTGAAAGGGATGTGCTTGAAGTGCTCGGCAATACGACAAGATTGTTTTTCAGAATTCCAGCGTCTTTGATTTTTGGAATAATGTTGAGATGTGATCGACTGAGAACCTCATGACACAACCTCATATAGGCTGCTTTTTTTTCTCCGTTTTGCCAACCCGACAGACATGGACTGCAGAAAAGCTCCCGATACTGATTATCTGAAATCAATCGATTAAGAGATTTTTGGTTCTCTGCTGGGTGAGGCTGGAAAAAAATCTCAACTTTTTGCCCCGACTCCAACAAACCAAATTTTTGATTGGCGTACTGAACAAGAAGTTGCGAGAACAAAAATCTGAATGAGGCTTCCCTGGCGATCTCAATTCCGCGCCCACTGGCCTCGCCTGGATTCATTACATGAAAAGAAGTCGATTCTGGCGAGTTGTTATCATTCAAAAAATGAATCTTGAGTTTTTCCGCGAGCTGTTCCACTTGTGGGATTGATTCACCCTGAATTGAAGCCAGAGCGAGATTGAGAAGGTATGACACTGGAACACGTATCCACTTCTCGCCGTCTTTTTCAAACTCAAAAATGTTCCGATCAGATCTCAATACACTGTTTGAATCCAAGCGATCCGAATGCATATCATTCAAAAACTCTTCATTGACTGATTTGGAAGTTTTTTTCACCGGGATTCGAACCCATGAGTTTTCCCAAACTGAAGTCTTAGGGTTTTTCAGAAAATCCACCAATTGGGACAAGCGAGTACTCGAGCTTTCACCACGGGCAACTCGCTTTTTTTGGTCAGTAAGATCATCACTGCCCAATATGGATTGTGGAAGATCAACATTTTTCCATGATCCCAGCACCGCGACCTGGAACTCCATTTCAGAGCCTGCGGTCAGGTCTTTATGGCAATATGGAAGAGTATCAGCATTTTTGGGATCACAGCCTGCGGCCTTTAACGCGGCAACTGCGCGATCCAAAGCGATATTTGCAGTAATTTCTTGACTGATCGTCACCTGTGCTTTTCCCCCATGCTCGAAGTCCCCCAGAACTCTTGCATAGGATCATCACGTTTATTTTTAAGGAGTTGGAAAGAATCAGATTAGGATCTTCGCACCACGATATCGGAACCACAAATTTTTAAACACTTTGTGGACCTATTTGGAGGTCTCGATTGGATCGGATGAGGGTGGAGACCATTGATCCGAAACACACCACCCAGCTATGCCGCTTTTATATAATCAGACCCTGATAAAACTTTTTGAACTGGGAGCCGGCAGTAGGCGACGGCGAACAACCTGTAATCCCACTGGTAACTCTCCGTCAAACAGTTGGACTAATACATCCTCAGGCTTGGTGAGATGGTCACCCTGTAAGCAGATCCGCATCGACAGCAATCTCTCCTCTGGTTGACAGGATTGAAGGCCTTCCACATCTGCTGGTACCTCCTCGAGCCATTCAAGGATTTGGATGCCAGGCCGAATATCGACCACCTTCGGCTTGCCTTTTTTGGTCAATCTGTCGACCGGAATCTCCTTGCGGTCCAGGAATTGGACAAGTTTTTCACCCGGGATTCGATCGGCGACTTGGTTGGGTGTAAAGATCAGAATGTCAGCCCAGTTGCTGACGATGGAAAGCTTCGGAGCATCAGGACCCAGAGCATGCAAGGAGCGAATGACGATTCCGTCAGGACACTGCTGAGAGAGCTTCTCAAAAACCACCTCTGCTGGGAGATCTTCCTGCAATCGAATATCGACCACTTCTGAAAGCCCCGCCATTCCCAAACGCAGCGGCGGACCAAACGACATTTGGGGAATCGGGTGAAAACCCTTGGAGTATGCCGGAGAGAACCCGGCTCTTCGAATTGCCCTTGGCAGGAAACGGTTCAGATCCAAATGGCTCATGTAGCGGGCGCGACCCAGCTTGGCGTATCGGATTCGATATCCATGGCTGGCATGATCCAACTCTTTTCGCTCTGGTGGCATTTTAGGGTTCGCACGCGCAGCAAAGCGCTTCTTTGCCTCTTCTCGAACCTGTTCCACACCGGCATCCGTCTGTGAAGAAGCCTTGCCCACTTTTTTCTCTTTGGCCTCGAGGAAATCGAGGAACTCGATGCGCTCTTCTTTCATTTGACTGAGATCACATTCAATTCCACAGTCGTAACAAACCAATCTGCGCTTGTCTTCACTCGCCTCTTCCACATTGGTGTAGTGGGTCAATCTCTTGCCAGGCTTGCCACACGGATGGGAAGTCCGATCCTTGAGCGCTCTCTGGTACTCGCGCTTGAGGAACTTGGGCTCTACTCCACAATCGAGGTGGTCCCAGGGGAGCCTTGCGTCGATGGGAATGGTGCCGAGGAAACGGTAGCGGTCGATCTCATTCTCCTCGATCGCTTCCATCCAGTAATCAAACCTCATCCGATCGGACCAGCCGTCGAATCGACAGCCCTTCCGCCACGCAGTTTCGATGACATTGGAGATGGTCCGGTCTCCCCTGCTGAGGATTCCCTCGAGGTGACTCGTCGACGGATCGTGCCAGCGAAGCTGAAGGCCCGGATGTCGAGTCCATTTCCGCAAGGCATCATGCTTCATTTCGATATCTGGAAGATCATCCATCGCAGCCCACTGGAAAGGAGTGAACGGCTTCGGCACATGGCTTGAAACGGAGACGGTCACCTGAGCTCGTCCTTTTGGGAGATACTCCCGGGCGATGTCGAGCATACGCTTGCCTGTGTCAGCGATACCGCGAACGTCACTTTCATCTTCTGTGGGCAGGCCGATCATGAAATACAGTTTCATTCGGCGCCAACCCCTGGAGAAGATCCGGTGTGCACTTTTGGCGATGTCTTCTTCCGTGATGTTTTTGTTGACCACATCCCGCATCCGCTGCGTTCCTGCTTCAGGAGCAAAGGTCAGGGAAGTGTTCCGAACACTGGACATCTCTTCCAGCATCTCATCGGTCAGGCCGTAGGCTCGCAGAGAAGACACACTGAGAGAGATGTTCTTCTCGCGCAGTTCCGGCATGATTTTTTTCACCAGCGGTTCAATCGCACTGTAGTCCGCCGTTGACAGGCTGGTGAGAGAGACCTCGTCAAAGCCGCCGCATTTGACCGCATCGCGAACCACTTCCTGGATGTCCTCGGGGGGTCTTTCCCGAACAGGACGATAGATCATGCCTGCCTGGCAGAAGCGGCACCCCTCTGTGCATCCCCGGGCCACCTCAATGCTGGCACGGTCAAAAACGACCTCCGTGTTGGGGACCGGAGACTTGGCAGGGAACGGATACTCGGCCAGATCCGGAACATGGGCACGCTTCACGGAAGCCGGGACCCGTTCATCGACAGGTGCGTCGACGACTGTAAAGCCGGTATCCGCTTCCACCCGAGTACTGTAGAGAGAGGGAACGTAAACCCCGTCAAAGCCACTGATCTGAATCAGGCGATCTCTTCTCGGAACGCCCAGCTCTTTCAGGGACTTCCAGTGGTCGACCACCTTGTGGAAGTGACCCTCTCCATCACCGATCAGGAATGCATCGATGAAAGGGCTCATCGGTTCCGGCTGGAACGCCACAGGCCCTCCGGCCATGACGAGCGGGCAGTCGTCATCGCGGTCACTGGAGCGGATGGGGATCCCCCCCAGGTCCAGCATCGTCAAAATGTTGGTGAAGGTCAGTTCGTACTGCATCGAGAATCCGACGACGTCGAAATCCCTCATTCTTCGCCAGGACTCCAGGCTCACCAATTCCAGGTTGCGGCTGCGCAGTTCTTTTTCGCAATCGATCCACGGCGTATAGACCCGCTCTGCACGCACTCCCTCAAGGCCATTCAATTGCGAGTAAAGGATTTTGAACCCGAGGTGGCTCATACCGATTTCGTAAACGTCGGGGAATGCCAGCAAGAATGACAACTGAGCGTCCTCTTTTGTGACGGAGTGTAATTCTCCGCCGGTGTATCTCCCCGGTTTTTCCAATCGATGAAGAAATGCCCGATAGGGATGATGTGCGATATCGTGACGATCAGGGAGAATCGATAGATCTTCCCCCGCGGTAGCTTCGGAAGCCCCGCTTTCAAATCCCACTTTTCCCATGGAATCCCAGAGAGAATTTTCGTCAGACACGTGACTCCTGCCGCAGCACTGGCTTAACTAGTTTCCAATTCAATCCTTGTCAGAATTGAATCCCAGGAAATGAATCCAGGGAATCGGTACACCATCAGGATAGTATCATGCCCATTAGCAGTGCCCAGATGTGTCAACGCCAGGTTGCGAAAAACTGACTCTGACAGGCTTCAATCTTCCTGCTCGGACCTCTCCTTGGTTTTATCCGAAAAGAAGCGAATCCGTGAGGGCACAGATGGCCCCCTGCGAACCGGTATCCACTGAATAGCGAGGGCGACGATTAAAGCAGTGGTGAGAAAGGACGGATCAGTCCAGAACATCTAGATTTTCCCCTCGTCGATGAGTTCCTTGATTTCCTTGAGAGATTTCCCCTGATCTTGCAGCTCGGCCATTTTAGCTAATCTCTCGAAGATCCACTCCGCATAGAGGCGGTGCCCTGCGGGAGTGCGTTCCTCCTCCTCGATGAAGCCAGAAACGGTGTAATCATGGATCGTCTGACGGGAGATGCCCGTCGCCGCCATGACTTCACCGATCTTGAATAGCTTCCTGGGCACCTGACCAGCTGGTGGTTTGGGCAAGCGTCGATTCCCCTCCCGTGCGGTCGGACAATCCCCCCCGCCCGCAACAACTGCTTTATACTTTATACTTTATAAACCATTCTTCAATAGCAGTTTCAGGGATGGTTTGATTTTGTTTCCTTAGGTGCAGGGACAGGGTCATACCCTCCCCGCGAAAACGGATGGCATCTCAATAATCTCCAGATGGTCATTCTCAATCCACGAAATGCCCCGTGAGTTTGAATCGCTTCTGCCGCATAACAGCTGCACGTCGGTTCAAATCGACAGAGTGGAGGAAGAAGAGGAGATATGACGGAGCGGTAAAAGCGAATCATTCCAAGAAACAGTCTTGCCAAGAGGCTCCCGGCTTTTCGCTGCGTCATCGTATCTTTACCGATCTCCTCGTGAACCCGTCTCGTCGTGATCCGAAATCAATCGGCGTGAAATAAGGTCCACCACTTCTAATTTCAAAGACTCAAAATCGAGATCAGCACACCCTGGGCGGGGAATCAGAATCAAATCTCTCGTATTGGGAGCCAAATGAGACTGAGTACGGAAGATCTCTCGCAAGCGACGCTTGAGAAGATTTCTCACCACAGCATTTCCAACTTTACGACTGACAGCGAGACCGAGTCGGCTTCGATCACGACCCACTTCGTGAATCACTCCCCGAAGATGACGAGTGCTCATACGCACTCCCTGGTCAAAAATCAGTTGGAAATCACCCTTGCGGCAGATCCTCGCGGATCGGGGAAATCGGTGATCCCTCAATGAGCCTCCTCCCACCTCCTCAGGTGGTGGAATCAGCAACCGAATGACCATTCAATTGCCGAGCCTCCTCGAGACGCTGTTCTGCGACCCGATAAGCGGCCTCTGCAGGAGTCAGGTTTTCCCTACGAGAGGTTTCGAAAACTTCACGCAAGCCGTCGTAGATGTTCTCGATCTTGGCAACCGCAGTTCTCTCGTGATAGCCCTCAGGGCGTACCTCAACTGAAACGTTGATGATTCCGCCAGCATTGATGATGAAATCCGGGGCATAAAGGATGTCGAGCTCATGAAGCCTTTCGGCATGCTCTTCAGCGAGAAGCTGATTGTTCGCTGCACCGGCAACTACTTTAACTTTAAGACGCGGAATCGTCTCATCGTTAAGGATTCCACCAAGGGCACAGGGCATGAATACGTCCGCATCGACAGCGTAAATCTCTTCACCGCGGACGACTTCAACTCCTGGCAATGCAGAAAACTCTGCACAAAGATCTTCATTGATATCTGTGACCGTTACCCGTGCTCCCAACATCGACAAACACCGAACGACATCGCCGCCGACCTGACCCAGACCTTGGACTGAGTAGTGCAAACGATCGAGGTGACTGGTACCAAACTTTTCCTCAGTGCAGGCGAAGAGTCCACGGATGCAGCCGCGGGCAGTGAAGGGGGAGGGATTTCCGCTGGAACCGGACTCTCGACTCAATCCCGTGACGTGTCGAGTCTCTTGCTGAAGCCACTCCAGTTCCTGGATTCCGATTCCGACATCTTCCGCAGTGATGTAGGTGCCGCCGAGAGAATCGACGAAGCGCCCCATCGCTCGGAAAAGCGCCTCACTCTTGTCCTTGTGTCGATCGCCGATGATGACCGCCTTGCCTCCACCGAGACCGGTGTTGGCACAGGCACTCTTGTAGGTCATCCCCTTGGAAAGGCGCAAAACATCAAAAACAGCCTCTTCTTCGGTGGCGTAATTCCACATACGCAAACCACCGAGAGCGGGTCCCAGAGTGGTGTCATGGACCGCGATCACCGCCCGTAGGCCGGTTTCCGCATCCTTGGCCATGACGACGTTCTCATAACCTTCTGTTTCGATTTTTTCGATCTTCATGTTTCCCCTTGGTCTGTGGTGTTTATTTGGACTCACGCCGAAGTAGTAGGCGGCGCGGTCTCCAATTTGATCCCTGTCTTCCCGCTTCGCTCCCCAGAGGGCAATCCTAGCCCCCTCAGCGAGGGCAGAAGAAAATCTCCTACTCGGAGCACGGTTAAACTCAGGAACGATCCTGAGTATCGGATCGTTTCTGGTTGGCAGAGAAGTTGGGTTCTGCATGATCTTTGCCATGCAGGGCTCTAGGGCGATTGTAACCGCATACCCTGAGGCCATGAAGTGAATCGCAATCCATAACAAATCCGGGTGACTGATTCACAAGTTCATACAGATTAAGTAGTTGTGAGTATTTTTATGCTTTGTTTCAACTCTTGCATTCGGTCATTCCAGGAAGTAGACATAAACGACCTCATGGCCCCGGAGAATCGTTGAAATATCAAAACTACCTCATCCAGCGCTACCTCAGCAAACGTTGGGCTCCATGGGCAGCCACCTTGGCTGTAACTCTCGGTGTCTTTTCCCTTCTGACTGTCCTCGCAGTGATGGAGGGGTTCAAAATCGAGATGCGGGATCGCATCCGTGGAACCCTCTCCCACCTCGTCGTCGAAGCAGATCCCTTCCGAGGACTGGTCGGTGAAGACTTACTTCTCGAGGCGATCCAGGGAGTTGAAGGGGTCGCCGCCGCCGCTCCTAACGTGACGACCCTGGCTCTTTATAAGGTCGGAGTCATGGATCACTGCGTACTTCGGGGAGTCGATCCTATCGCAGAATCTCAGGTATCCGATCTCGCTCGCTTCCTGCTCTCTGACTCTGAGATCAACATGATGCTGAGGGATCGCTATATGCTGTTGCCGCCCGAGCGGGAACCGATGGCGCTGGAGCAGGTCGAGCAGCTCTTCTCCCTCAAAAGACGAAGAGAGGTGATGCGATGGCGGTTGGAAGAAGATCCCGGATCTGGCTTTAGCGTCGAATCACCACCTCAGGCGATCATCGTTGGTATCGAAGCGCTACGAAGCTTTCGACTACAAATGGGAGATGTGGTCCAAATCTCCTCCTACTCACCGGTCACCCTTGAACCTTGCTCAGGAAATTTTCTGGTCGTGGGAGCTTTCCAGTCGGGAGTCTACGAACAGGATTTGAGATGGGCATTCACAGACATTCGAGCGCTCCAAAACACACTCGAGCTTTGGGATGAGGATGCAGAAGACATGCGCCTTTCCGGAATCTCAGTCAAACTCGACGATTACGCCTCCGCAGATCAAATCAAGGTTGACGTCCGCCGTGAGATCGAGCGTCGCATGCTCCTCGACGAAAGTGACCCCGAATCGATCCCCATGCGCAGCCCCTCCTACGAAACATGGGAGGACAAGAGGGCACACTTGATTCAAGCGGTCGAAATTGAAAAACGTATCATCTCGGTGTTGATGCTTCTGATCGTGGCATTTGCTGCCGGCATGATCTTTTTGATTTTGATGCTTTTGGTGATCGAAAAGCAGAGAGATCTTGGGGTCCTCAGAGCACTGGGGGCAACCCGAGGAGGGGTTGTCTCTTTGGTTCTACGCCAAGGCATGTTCCTTTGTACTCTGGGAGCAGTTCTTGGCTTGCTGGGAGGCTGGATCTTCCTTGAAAACATCAACGCCTTCCACGACTGGGTATACGACATGACCGGTCTGAGATTGTTCCCGCCAGACGTCTATTATCTCGAAAGGATTCCGGCGATCCTGCGCTGGGAGGATGTTCTCTTGGTCTGTCTGCCGACACTCATCTTTGGTTTCCTCGGTAGTATCCTGCCGGCGATTCGCGCAGGTCGCCAAGACCCCATCAAGGCGTTGCACCATGAATGAGTTATCCGCCGCACTTCCTGTGATCTCTGCCAGGAAACTGGTGAAATCTTTTCCGATGGCGAATGGCGCCGAGCTAAAGGTTCTGCGCGAACTCGAGATGCAAATCCATGAATCAGAGATGGTCGCAATCGTCGGGATGAGCGGCGTTGGCAAAAGTACTCTGCTCCACTGCCTTGGACTTCTCGATTCTCCGACCAGTGGAGAAATCACCTACAGAGATGACTCACGCACCTGGCGATCTTCCGATCTCAGTGAAGAAGACCGTTGTCGTTTACGAAATCACTTCATCGGATTTGTCTTCCAATTTTTCCATCTGCTTCCAGATCTCGACGTATTGGAAAACGTTTTATTGCCCACCTTCATTAGCCAAGAAACCGGTGAGTGGAATAAAAAGCGAAGTCAATTCGAAGCTCGAGGGGAATCACTGCTCGAAAGGGTCGGCTTAAAAGGGCGCGAACGCCAAGCACCGGGAACTCTTTCCGGTGGAGAACGCCAACGGGTAGCGATTGCACGCGCTTTGATGCTTTCACCAAAGCTGCTGCTCTGCGACGAGCCCACCGGAAACCTCGACTCACGAACCAGTGAAAGCATCCATCAATTGCTCAGGGAGCTTCATCAGGATCTTTCTACTTCAATTTTGGTAGTCACCCATGATCCTGATTTGGCATCGCGGGCAGATCGTCGATTACAGATGATCGATGGTCGCTTTCGCAGCGAAAGCGACAATCAGCAAGTCACAGACTCAAGCTGACTCCCTTGTGGGAAGGTGAACCTCCTCAATACCTTCCAGCGTCTCGTGTAGGGCCATGAGAATCGCTCTACCCCGTGACTTCTCAACTTCTAATCGCTCCAATATTGCTTCCCTGTGGTCCTTGTTTTGAGCAGCAAACGGCTCATCGAGAATCAACATGGGAGCCCCAGAACTCAGGGCCCGAAGCAGTTCACCCCTCTGTGCTTCGCCTCCAGATAACTGGCCCGGTTTGCGGTCAAGCAGTGATTCCAGATTCAAATCCTTCGCACAATCGAGAAGGTCTTTTTCAGAGAAGGATTCTGTATGCAAGCCGCACTGTCCACGCAGAGTCAAATGGGGCCAAAGCCCACGCTGCTGACCGAGCCAACCGATCCCCCTTTGCCAGGGAGCAAGCTCCTCCGCTGTAGGATTTCTCCCTTCTCCGTTGATCACAACACTGCCAGATTCGACAGGGAGAAAACCGGCAATCGCTTCGAGCAAACTACTCTTTCCGGATCCGTTCGCGCCGATGACGCTGATCCAACTACCTCTACTGAGAGATAAGCTCAATGGCCCCAAGCGACTCGCGCCTCTGCGAACGATCAAATCCTTGAGCTCAAGGATGACTTCATTTGCCATCCGAATCTCCTTTACCACGGATCAGCCAGGAAAATAAAAGCGTCCACAGCAAGCTGATCACGACCAATGCGAGTGCCAACCTCGCCGCCTGCTCATCATTGCGGAAGTGCAGCAACTGATGCAACTCCAGAGCAGGGGATGGATGCCCCGGTGGAGCTAAGATCAGTGTCGATTGCACCTCTCCCAGTATCAGCAGCATTCCCAATATCGCTGCAGGAAGTAGTACCGGTAGTGACCTTGGAAACAATACTTTCCAGCGACTCCAGCCCGGTGGAAGCAATTGAGCAGACTGCAGCTCATGCTTTGGAATCATTCGTAACGACAAGATTCCTACGATAACCGCGAGTGCTCCAAGTTGAATCATCTGAGCGATAGATAACAGCAATGGAAAACTGTCGAGCGCTGCCGGCAACCAAGGCCTCACCGAAGAAGCGAGGGCGAGAGCGATCAGGCTCACAGGTAAAAATGTCGGCATACACCACAACAAGAGCGCACGGGTTCTTTGCTGACTTACCAGAGACCAACAAGCAAGAGTTGGAAGAACCACGACGATGATCCCCCTCGGAAGCTCACTGAGGCCATCCCACAACGCGCCAAGAAACTCCCTACTCGCGGCCTCAGTTTCTGACGCTTGAGGCAATGCGGTCACCCATAAAACCGAGATCAACGCCACCACTGGAATCAATCTCAATAACCACCAAGGCAGTAGCCAATTTGATCGCGGTAATCCATGGGGATCACGAACTTGAAACGACCTGCCCAGCAATCGCTGCGAAGGGAACCAATACACGATGATCGGCACCAGTAAGAGCGCTAATCCGAGAGCCAACAACCAACCCGAGAGTCCGTCCCCTATTGTCAATCGTGCCATGATCCTACGAGAGATGGTTTCAACTCCGGTATATGAAGGGATTTCGGCAGCCGGCAACATCAATAAAAAGAGCAGAAAAAAGCACGCTCTTCGCCAAGGAGCCTGCAATTGCCAACGTAATCGAAGAGCCGTTTTTGGAGGCAGTTGTCTCAACGCCAACTCTTGTGAGTGGGGAATCGTGATGGTTAATCCTGCCAAGACGAGAAAGGCAACCGGGGCCCATCTCAAGGTCAATAACAGAACTGTACCGAATTCGTCCCTGAACCCTCCGATCAACATCGTCGATCCAAATGCTGATTGAATCGCCGAAGCGATGGCTGCTGGCGGGGTAGTAAAGGTCAGCAACAAACAAGGTAGCAACCACAACCAAGCTCCACGTGGCTGCCTAAACGCTGAATAAAGAAGTGCGTCCACCGCTCCGATGAATGTGGCGAGAAAAGCGGAAGCGAGGGCTAAAAGCGCAGTGGAAAAGAAAAGAGGAATCGCAGCCCAAGTGCTCGAAAAGGCTTCAGCCCAAGATCCCATGCGGGCGTCATTAAAAAACGTGATCGCCACCGGCAGGTAAAACCCCAATCCGATGACCCAGATCGGCCATGATCGGGCAACGATTCTTCTCATCGACGATCCAGTAGAACCCTTTCCACATCCCGAATCGCTCCGGGAAGTGTGTCCGCAGCAGCATCCCAATTCAGCGGTAACAGTGGTCCGAGGTCATTCAATGCCAGTCCTCCTGCAGGGACTTTGGCATCGGCGTTCAACGGGACTTGCCGACTGGAAGAAGCCGCCAAAATCTCTTCAACGCGAGGACTCAGCAACCAGCGAGCAAGGGTTTCTCCATGTTCCGGTTGTGGGGAACCAGAAACCAGCCCGACCACATTCGGAAGTAAAATCACTCCATCCCCTGCTGTAAAACCTTCACCGATCTCCACACCCCGGCGCCGTACCACTTCGATGTCATCCGTATCGGTCATTCCGATCCAAACTTCACCCGTAATCACTCGATCACGGGTAGCTGAGTTGGAGGCGACAACCCTGACTTCGTTTTTCTCGAGTGCTTCGAGCCAGTTGAGGAACTCCTCTTCGCCCCATGCCCATTTGAGGATCGCCATGTGCGTACCAGTGGTACCTAGCCGTGGATCGGCGATGGCAACTTTCCCACGCCAACGAACATCGGTGAGTTGCTTGACCGATTCTGGAGTGTCAGTTCCAACAGCGGGGGATTTCGGCGCGAGAGCCAAGGCGCGAATACGTCCGGCAAATCCACACCATAATCCTGCCGGGTCCTTCCAACGATCATCGATTCCAGAAGCGATATCCTCTGGCAAGGGGCGGTAGATCCCCTCCTTCGCCAATCGCACTGAACGCAGCGGCTCGTTGGACCAATGCAGATCGCAGCGAGGCCTTTGCTTCTCTGCGCGAAGTCTCTCTGCAAGTCCAACCGTTTTATTCGCCTCTGTATCGAAGACCGCCTCAACACGAATACCCGTCTCCTCCTGAAATAGATCGAGAATCTTTTCAGCGTGAGCACGATCGTGCGCACAATAGATGGTCACCACCGGAGCGTCTCCGCCTTGGCACCCGATCAAAAAGGGCAGTGTCAATAAGAGCACGAGCAATAAGAATCTCATCAACTGGCACCCTCCAACCAAAGCCCATCTTTGAGGACAAGAGTCCGATCGGCACGGGCAGCAACCTCTGAATCATGGGTCACCAAAACCAGAGTCGTCTTGAAGTCTTCCCTTAAACCCGACAACAAATCGAGAACCTGCTGGCCATTTTCACTATCCAAATTTCCCGTAGGCTCATCGCAGAGAAGCAAGTCAGGCTTTTTGACCAGGGCCCTCGCAATGGCTACACGCTGCCTTTCTCCCCCACTCAATTGCGACGGTCGATGATGCATGCGATCAGTGAGTTGAACCCGATTCAAAGTTTCCTTGGGATCGCCATGGCTCTTTCCACCCCTGCGATATTCGAGGGGTAGCTTTACATTGGCCAAAGCATCCCGGTCGCCGAGAAGATGAAATGACTGAAAGACAAATCCAATCGTTTCATTTCGCACCTTTGCCATCTCCCGCTCTGACAGGGTCAGCACATCTTGACCCGACAGGTGGTACCTTCCCGAATCTGCTCGATCCAGGCAGCCAAGGATTTGCAGAAGAGTGCTCTTGCCACTCCCGGAGGCGCCAACGATCGCGACGAACTCTCCTTGGGAAATCTGCAGATCGACTCCTGCCAATGCGCGAACAGAAGTATCGCCCTCACCAAAAGATCTTTCGATCTCTTGCATATCGACGATCAAGTTTTCTGAGTCAACTAAACTCACAGATCTCTCCGTCCACAGAGAACCGTTGCGGGGTCCATCGTTGCTACCCGCCAAGCTGGCAACACTGCTGAAAGCATCGCCGTCAATACTAATGCAACAAAAGTGCCGAAAAGGGTTGTCGGTGGAAGCCAAGCTTGCCAACCCAAAACAGGCACGATCCCGATCTCAATAATCTTTAAACCCAGATAGTACCCGGGGAGGAGAGCAATAAGGGCAAGGATTCCCGCTTCGAGAAAGACGGGGCCTGTCACCTGAAACACCCTAGCACCTTCGGCACGACGCAAGGCGACCTCTCCCATGCTTTCATCGATGGCCAGCAGTGAAATTGTCGCCGTCAAGATGAGAACGATGACCAGGTCAAGAACCCAAATGAAGTGGCCGAGGCCGCGAAAGCGATCAACCATCTCCAAAACTACCCGGGTCCAATCCTTTTGGACGTGGAGGTATACCCCCTTCCCTTGAGCACCGATCCACTCGGAGATGGTCGGCTCGATCTGATCCACCCTATCCACGTCCTTCGAGTCGATAATCACGACGGCGGGTTGATCTGATTCAGCTCTCCAAGGCATGTAAAGATTCAAGAATTCCAATCGCCTTGCCGGTATCGATCGTGCTTTCGAGGTCGCATCGAATGAGCTCAAATGCTGACGCAATAGGAGAGGATCTTTGACGACACCGATGATTTCACAATCGAAAGCCTTACCGTTACGAATCGATCGCAACTTCTTTCCCATCGCGTCTTCAGCTCGGTAGAAAAACTTCAACGCCAACGCTTCGTCGATCACCGTCGGCACCGGTAATCCTTCAGTGGTGGGCCAGCGGTCAGTCTCTTCCAGATATCTGCCCGCTAGCAATCCTGAGCGCAACACCGATCGAAATCCCGGTGTCGTCGATACCATTGTGTGACGCCAAGCAATATCACCGAAGGTGGTCAATCCGAGATCGATCGACAATGGAGAAACTGAATCGACCGATTCTTCGAGCAAAGATCTCAGGGAAACCAAGTCTTCTGAAGTGATGGGCTCACCTTCGGTCATGATTCCCATCGAAACGGTTCCCAGCTTGAGAGGATTGACGAGAGCGATCAAATCGGAGCCCAGCGCCTCAAGATCATGCTCGATGGCACGGCGACCGCCCTCGATGGTCCCGACGATACTGATCACTGAGGAGAGTCCCAGTACGAAGGTGAGAGTCACCAAGAGCGAGCGCGCCTTGTGATTTATAATCCTGGAGTAGGCGTCTCGAAGTATCAGCACGAGATCATCTCTTTTCGCTCAGCAATCCCGCGGGATCGACCCCACTCACAGACCATGCTGGACCTGCGGAAGCGAGGGCGGCACCGATACTGACGATCAATACCGATTCAAAAATCGTCCCCCAAGGCCACGTCACCGCCAATAACGCCGATGGGTCGAGCCAAACCCTGATCTCGGCCAACCCCATCGCCATCAAGGTTCCCAGTACCGCACCGAAAAGCGCGATCACTAATCCTTCCCAAAGGAACTGCCTAAAGATGTCGAACCTTGTTGCTCCCTCTGCGCGTCTCAGCCCAACCTCACCTCGTCGCCTTCGACCGGTGAGCAGCAGCAGATTGGCCAATACCAGAAAACCGGTCACCGCGGAGATGACAAAGAACACATCGTGCAGAACCAAGTAACCATCCAACTCAGGGCTAGAAATTACTGCCCAAGCGGCATTGCTGTAGATCAGAGTAGCGCAGCCCCTCCTCAGCAGCTCTTCTTCCGCTAGCCTCCCAACCTCTTGGACCTGAGAGGGGTCGGTTTTGATCACGACCCAATCCACCACCTTCCCGGTGACAGGAAAATCTTCACGGGAGACGTGTACGGAGGTCCCCGCTTCAAGCCAAGGTGCGGAATCTGGGGCAACCCCCAACATTTTGAGGACCCCCTCGATCAACTCCGTGAATGAATGATCCTTGCCGAAACCGAGGGGATCGATTTCTGCGACGGGAGCCATGACACCGACGATTTTATAACGGGTTGCGCCCTCAGGAGCCTCAGTCCCGAATCCGACCCTCTGACTGCCAAAGGAACCGGGAGCAATCCACGCTTCGCGACCGGTGAGATCTTCGACACTCTCACCTTCTTCAAGCCAGATTTTCGCCAATGAAGATTCGATCACGAGCTCTGGGGGCACAGCTCCAGAACTCAGCCAACGGCCCGCTGCAAGTTCCAAAGACCTGACAAAGGGTTCCTCATTATCGGTTTGCAGAATCCAACCTGAGGCACTTCGATTTCCACTGAAGCGGGCATTCAGAGCCGAGATGCCGGTAACCCTGGCGGAAGGCACTCCGGAGTTGTTGGAGTCCTCAAATCGTGACTTCAATGCTGCCAAATCGGCCTCATCGAGGGGCCTGGGCGCACCATCTTGAATCTCCAGCTGAATTCTGTCGGTGCCCAACTCTTCAGATCTTCCCACCGCAGCCTCGCGGGAGCCCTCCAGGATCGCAGCTGGAGCGACCATCAGGGTCACAGCCCAGAGGATCCCCTGACAAATCAGGAAGGATCGGATCGGGTGACGGATCAATTCTCGAAAGGCGCCGATCATGCCACCGACCTTCAGCGTAAAAAGGGGCTCATGGGTGAGACGAAAGAAACGCTGGAAAGTACGGATTCCGCATTCGGGTTCTCGCCTCGGACTCTTATTCGGATTATCCTCCGGGGAGGTGCGGAGGCAACCGCACTCGGACGGACCGTTCCGGAAGTCTGAACAGTTGAATCGTCAGGAGGTCACCATGACCCAATTCGCGAATTCCTTGATCCAACGCCTTCGGCCCAGTGCCAAGGTTTCACTCATGCTCGTCGTAGCCGTGACCCTCAGTGGATTCATCAGTGGTTGCGCCGGCTTGGTCCCACCAGAGGATTCGATTCCAGTTGTGGATCAACACCAACCGGATGACATTCCTGCCCCATTCGGCTTCGAACTCGATCCCAATTCCTGGTCTTACCTCAAGTTTCAAAATGCTCCTCTGCCGATGCGTTCCGTCGAGGTGATTTACTGGGGTGATCGTCCGATAACCGAAATCGCCTCCTGGTATAAGGAGCAGATGCCGTTCCACGGCTGGGAATTCGTTTCTGACAGTATCGATGCAGGCGAAACCCAGTTGCGTTATTCTAAGAGGGACGAGTACGCGGAAGTTCTCGTTCGACGCATGCCGGATCAAGATGGCAAGCACTACGTAACCAGGCTCATCGTCAGGATCGGTGTCGATTCCTGACTCTCCAATCAACCGGAGTTGAGGGGAAGTCAACCAGCATGGCAAACACAGGACCAGGTCGCCCACAAGACAAGAATAGCAACACCGGGACAGAAGACGCGCCCGAACTGGAAAAGACTCTCGAAGACGCCACTACTGGTGTCGTCGAAGCGGCGCAGAAGAATTCTAATCTGATCGTCTTCGTCGTCCTTTGCATCGTCGGACTGCTCGCACTGCCGTCAGTCTTGGGCAAAGTTGAAGAAGAAAAACTGCAAAAACTCAATGACGATATCGATGCATGCTTGAATCAAGATCAGGCAATGGTTCTTCAAAACTACCCCACGCTGTTAACCACCCTGCAAGGAACTCCTGTCGAAGCATACGCCTACTCAAGAGTGGCGGAGTGGATGTGGGATCAGCAGGACGAAACCCTCTGGGAACCTGTTGTCACTCTGCTTGCCACCGCTCAGGAGAAGTTCCCCGAAGACTTCCTCCTCAAAACCCGAAGTATCGAATACTCCGGCGTCATCGAATCGAGCAAAAACTTTGAACTGCCAGAGGCACCCGTTGAGATCCCTGCACTCCTAGAGGAACCAGTAGTAGAAGTGACGCCAGAGGTCGAAACTGCTACTGAGGCGACCGATCCCAACAAATCGGCCATCCAGCCACGAATCGAATCTCAAGGTGTCCCCGTTGGCGAGCAAACCACGGATTCAGAATCGAAGCCGACCCTCCAAGCCAAACCTAATGAAGTCGAGAAAAAGCCCGCCACCGAACAGGATTCCACTCCTCAAGAGACCGGTGGCTCCGGTCGCTGAGGAGAATCCTGTTCCTGAAAACCCGGATTCCCTGAATCTCAGGGAATCCCGGGTAAGCCACGAAGATGCCGGCGAACGCCTCGACAGTTGGCTCGCCAAAAATCACACCGATTTTTCACGTTCAGTCCTGCGCAGATGCATCGAAGGTGGCGCCGTCACGATCGACGGTAAACCTATTTTGAAGGCTTCCAGAAAACTGAACTGCGATGAAGTGGTTGTCTTTACTCCACCTCCGCCCCCTTCTGTAACTCCCCTGCCAGAAGATGTTCCCTTGCAAGTCCTGCATCAGGACGACGATATTCTGGTGATTTCAAAGGAAGCTGGGATGATCGTCCATCCGGCTCCGGGTGCACCACCGGAGGGAACCCTCGTCAACGCCTTGCTGGGTCATACAAATGAGATCGCCGAAGTAGGAGAATCGGATCGGCCTGGAATCGTCCACCGGCTCGACCGAGAAACTTCCGGCGTGATGGTGATCGCCAGAACGAATGCCGCACACCGTGAATTGTCGAGGCAGTTCCACGATCGAGAAGTTTCCAAGGAATATCTCGCACTGAGCCACGGTGTTCCGAAAGAGCCCTCCGGACAAATCGACCTACCTCTTGCGCGCTCCTTTACTGACACCAAAAAGTGGACGGTTCGCCACGACAAGGATGCCCGGCAAGCATTCACGGCCTGGGAACTGAAGGCGACCTTCCCCTCGTTACGCCAGCCCATCTCATGGTTCCATTGTTTTCCGAGGACAGGAAGAACCCATCAAATCAGAGTTCATTTGCGAGCGATCGGTCATCCGATCCTCTGTGATTTCCTCTACGGCAGAGAAAAGCAGCTAGATCTCGCAACCTTGGGTTCTCAACAACCCACGGCTCCACTTTCAAGGCACGCTCTCCATGCCTGGAAGTTACACCTGCGCCACCCTGTCAGCGGTACACAAATGAGATTCGAGGCACCCCTTCCGGCAGATCTGCTGCCTTGGTGGGAAGCATCTGAGCAGAACCGATCCTAAAGTACCAAATTCCCTTTATCCGATGCTTTGCTGCAGTTGCAGATAGGACGGTGCGCGGATACGCTGTGGATTCGAATGGCTGGAGAATGGCCACTCGCAAACGAACCACTGCAGCAAAGCGTCGAATACAGAATGCTGAAGTATTACGGGAGTTGACATGAAGGAATACACCGAGAGTTTCGAGAAGGTGCCTCTCTTCGAGGGATTGACGCCGACCGAGATCCAGGATCTCTTGCGCATCTCTGAAGATATCGAAGCGAAGCAAAGTGATACGGTTGTCCTTCAGGACACCCCTGGCGATGGATTTTACATCATCAGCGCAGGAGCCTTTGAGGTTCTGAAATCAGGGAATCGCAATGAGGTTCTTGCCAGGCTGGAAGAGTTGAGCTACTTCGGCGAAATGTCCCTCATCAGTAGTGAGAATCGCTCGGCAACGGTGATGTGTGTCGAAGACGGCAGACTTAAAAAGGTCCCCGCTGAGCCCTTCCAGAAGCTCCTCGATGACGGCGACATCGTCGCTTACAAGGTCGTCCTCAACATGGCGCGGATCTTGGCCAAGAGATTGGCCGCATCCGACAACCGTCTCGTCAGCTAGGCGCTTTTCAACGATGCCCCGACAAGGAGCCATTCGCCTCAGCAGTGGCTCCCTCAAAGGCAAAAGCATTCGAGTACCGGAAGGCCTCACCGTCAGGCCTATGCGAACCCGTGTCCGCGAAGCGCTCTTCAATCGCCTCCAAGATCACCTTCAGATGGGCAGAGTCCTCGACGTCTTTGCAGGATCCGGCGCCGTCGGCATCGAGGCAGTTTCTCGGGGAGCTCGCCAAACGATTCACGTCGAAAACACCCGGGAAGTCTTGCCCCTGCTGCGCAAAAACTTGCGCGATTTGGGCATCGAAGCCCAGTGTAAGATTCTTGAAAGAGACGCCTATCGATTGGGCCCTGAACCCCCTGGGTCCGCCTTTGATCTGATCCTCCTCGACCCACCCTTCCCCGATTACCGAGGGCCCCAATCGAAACCGTGGATTCTTGCCAGTGAATTGGCTGCGGGAGAATGGCTCAGGCCCGGTGGTTGGCTGGTGATGGAACACCCCTCCAGAGAAGAAACAGCGCCGCCCCCCCCGGGCATCGAAGCACGGGAGGGGCGGCGCTATGGTGATACCAGCCTCATCTTCTGGTTCAAAAGTGAAACCGCGTCCACTCCAGAGGAGACTCAGGAATCGTAACTGAGATCGACCGCATGGGCGTTGTTGAGGAACTCGGTCAGCAATGCCACCGTCGCTTCCAGATCACCGGAATCGATCGTCTCGACCACACTGTGAACGTATCGGCATGGCACCGACAGAGTGATCGCCGGAACAGCAGAGCCGCCACGCTGGATTCCACCGGCGTCAGTTCCGCCAGCGGTCAGGATCTCCATCTGGAAGGGGATCTCTTTTTCACGGGCAAAGTTTCTCATCGCGCGAACCATCTTTGGATTCGAGATGCTGGAACTATCGTGAATCTTGATCGCCACACCTTTGCCGAGCGCAGAAATCTGCTCGTGATCGGTAGCACCGGGAATATCACAAGCGAGCGTCACATCGATGGCGATGCCGCAATCGGGCTCAATACGGTGCGAAGCAGTCATCGCTCCGCGCAAGCCCACCTCTTCTTGAGTCGTGGCTACCGCATAAACAGAAACGTTTTCATTGCTAAAGCGCTTTACTGATTCGATGAGAGTGTAGATAGAAACGCGGTTGTCGAGACTCTTTCCGGTACAGCGACTCCCCTGAGTCTCAAAGGTCTGCTTCAAGGTGACAGGGTCACCAATCTCGATCTTCTGCCGTGCTTCTTCAGCAGTCAGGCTGACATCGACGAAGAGCTGTGGCACCGTCGGCATCTTCTTGCGATCTTCCGGGGTCATGATGTGAATCGGCTTGCAGCCGATCATCCCAGTGATCTGTTCGCCGTGGCTAGAATTGACGACCACCCTCTTGGCGATAAGGGTTTTTGGATCAAATCCACCGAGTGGTGACAATCTCAAAAAACCATGGTCATCGATGTGTTTGACGACGAATCCAATCTCATCGAGGTGGCCTGCCAACATCACTTTTGGACTGCCGGGCTTCCCTTCCTTGATGGCGATACAGTTGCCGATCCCGTCCACTTCGATGCGATCAACGAAAGGTTCGATCTCACGACGGAAAATGGCACGAATGTTGTCTTCAAAACCGGGGGCACCGTGGGCCTCGCACAGCTCTTTGAGAAGTTCCATGGTTCCTCATTTCAGGAAGTTTGATTCAGAGGTAGCGGTAAACTCTCAAGGATGAATACCGCCCGATCCGTCATGGTCGCCCCGTTACCCCTGCCGGGTCAAGGAAAAGACCCGGGCGGCTCGCCATCTCTACCTCTTAATCGACTCAAATTGACCGATCCCGCTCGCTCGAGGGTTTTTTCGACCATGTCGTAACGCCATCTCTCCGCCACCAAGTGGTGTTGCTTCGAAAAGGGATGGGGACGAGGGTGCCGCAGGATCTGAAAAGTAAAGGCGACGAGCTCCCCATTCGCTTCCAACTCGACGATGTCGCAGCGTCCCCGATGGTGCAGCTTGAGAGAGGTCCCACGCAGGTTCTCTTCAGACTCAAAGATATTCATCAATTCACGACGAGCTTGTTGGCGAAGTTTTCTTTGACGAAAAAATCTCTTCAGAGATGAAAACCAGGTCAAGAATCGTTCCTGCGCTTTTCACCGATGCGCCGAAGATCATCCCTCTCCTGATCAGTTAGGGAATCCATCCCCGACCGACTGACCTTGGTCAGCAATTCATCGAGGAGTATTTCTTCAGAAATATCCCTCTCCGGCCTTGGCTGCTGCTGAGGGTAATAATCAGCAGGAGCTCGACCCGTCGCCGAAGTCATCCGACGAACCGTGGTGTTGGCGCGGCTGCCTTTGGGCAATAAGTTGCCCGCCAACAACCCGATGATGATCAAAGCGAAAACGGTCCCACCCAGGTGAGCAGCGTGCCCGATGTTTCCCCCACCACCGCCAGCTTGATCCATGAGACCCTTGATATCAAAGAGAGCAAACCCACCGACCAAGAGCCATGCTGGCACAGGCAGAATTCCCCAAAGATAAATCATCGCTTTAGGGTAGTAGATGGCGAAAGCAGTGGTCATGGCACATACCGCGCCGGACGCTCCCAGTGCAGGAACATCCCTGAATCCAAAGAAAACCATGCTGCAGTGGAGAATCGAGGAGAAGAGTGCAGCTCCGAGATAGAAGAGAAGATATCGCTTCTTCCCCCACCTGGCTTCCAGAGGAGCTGAAAAAGAGTAAAGGACCAGCATGTTGATCAAAAAATGCCATAGATCGAAATGGGAAAATGCCGAAGTGACCAAAGTCCAAACATAACCCTCCTTGAGATGAGTCATGCTCGTCAGGAAATTGAGGCCCATGATACTCTTGGGTAAAACATGCCAGGCAATAAAGACGATGACATTGATGCCGAGTATCAGCTGCAGGCCGGTGAACCGACTCAATGGGCCGCCGCCTCCGCTGCTATCTCGCATGTAATCACGATCAAAGATTCCCACTCAAACCTGCCCTCAGTTAACGATCACATCGGTGTAGGCTTCCTCATGAAAGCCCACCAACATTTTTTTGCCCACCAACAAAGTTGGCGCACGTAAATTTCCGCTCGGGCCGATGATCCCTTTGGCGAGATCCTCATCAGAAGGACGATCCTTCTTCATGTCGTGCTCCACGAATTTTTTACCGCGGGCAACGATGACCTTGCTTGCCTTTGAGGCCATTTCCAGCGCCTCATCTACACCCAGACGAACCTTCTTAGCGTCGACCTGTTCTTTCACATTCACTTCGTCACCCAGGAACTCCTGAGCTCTCTTACAAGATGTTCAACCGTTACGGTGATACCACCAGTCAATTTTCTTCATCAAATTCTCCAGTAAATTTCCAACAATACAGAGCTCAACGGGAGCTCTACACCGCGTCATTATGCCCTGCAAATGAAAGATTCCCACAGAGCCTCAGGGAGTTCTCGAATTCGCCGAGCAGATCACCTTCCTGAGCCTTCGAACCCCCTCGACGATGCGTGGCCCTGGCCTGCCCATGTAAGCTTCAGGAATTGCGGAAACCTGTTCTTTGAGAACGGCAGAGACCGAATCCCAGCCGGGCCGCTGGATCACTTTGTTCGTTTTGTAGTTATGAAAATCCACACCACACCAAGAGATCACCACCGCTTCCGGGTCATGTTCTTTAACCTCTTCGGGTGTCACGGCCCTGCTATGACCTTCATCTTGTGCCCAAGGATTGAATCCCCCGGCCAGAATCAACATCTCATTCACCCAGGAAAATCGCGCCGGAACGAATACCGGTTTCGGCCACCACTCGACGAGAACCGGAATCGGCAGCTCCTCTTGCGGAAGCGGCTCCAACCCTCTTTGCATCCAGCCCACGAGCGCCTCACCCCGAGATGGGACCTCTAATAACGAAGCGATTTCGCGAATGTCCCTAAGGATGTCAGCGATGCTACGGGGGTCTGGAGCGATGTGATCGAGACCCAACTGGGAGACTCCTTCGACCACCTTTTCATGACCAGGAACAGTCAGAGAGGCGAGGGTCAAATCCGGTTTCAGCTCTGCAAGTAGATCAAGATCTATCGACAGATCAGGGCCCAACCTGGGGAGAGGTTCCAACGGGCCTACCGGATGGTCCGAATGATCATCGACACCGACGAGGAGATGGGACATCCCCAAGGCGCAAACGATCTCGGTGTTGGAGCAGGTCAAGGAAGCGATTCTCATGACCACAGAATAACCTCTTTTGAAACAGAGGTCAGGACTTCGTAGAGACCGGATTTGCCCTTGGTAGCAAGAAACCCATCAAGCCACAGTGGGCGTCAAGGACGGCCTTACCCTCGCCAGATTCCAATCGAGAGACTTCAGGGTCGGTGATATAGAGCAATGCTCGAATTTGACCATCCGTCTTCAACGGAACGACACACAATCCTTTGACTCCGGTTCGATAGAGGCATTCCAAAGTTTGAGTTCGTGGTTCATCGACGATGCGATGGGTTGTCAGTGACTTGCCACTATTCCAAATCTCCTCCACCAGTGGAAGCGCGATACGTTCCTGGTGGCTCTTCAATGTCTGCCCATGACCATCGACCCCACAAGCGACGTGGATTGCATCACCTTTTCGTGTCAACAGCCAACCTTGCTCACCATCCAATGCGCGAACCAGAGCAGACAATGATTTTGGGATCAAGACGCGGGGCATCGGCAATGCTGAAGCTTCTGCCAAAAGACGGCTGACCCTCATCAGCTCAACAGCATAAAACTCATCGACCGCCGAGTCCTGGCTTTGCGAATCGAGTGATTCTTTAGCCTGATCACTCTCAAGATCTTTCTCTTCAACATCTTCTTCGCCTGTGTTTACCTCTGGAACCTCATGCCCACCTTCGAGTTGAGTAGCCACCTTCTGACTCGACAGATATCGGGGCCTAAGGGGTCCAGGAAGAGATTCAGAAAATGCCTGGTGTAAGCGGTCGCAAAGACGATAACTCTGGCGCGCCTCATCGAGCTTCCTTACCTCGACCTGTAACTCTGCGATTTGGCTCAGCAACCGAATTCGAATCTCAAGCGCGGAGCGATCCCTCGCTTGCTTTTCGAGGGACTCCCAACGGGCGAGAACCTCTTCCGGATCACGCCCTTCCATCAGCTCTATGGAGTTTTCCAGATGGCTCACTTCCAATTCCATCACCGGGTGGGAAGCGATCCCCTCGATTTGGTGGACCTTGGCCAAGATTTCTTTGGCCTTTGTAGAATCGGATCGATCGAGATGGAGCCAGCACAACTCAACCATGCACTCGATCAGCCATGATCCCTTGCCCCCCCTTGCGTAAACTCCGAAAGCTCTCAACAGATCGCTTTCCGCTTCCTCAAAATCTCCTGCCCTGCGGCGAATCTTTCCCCTGAGGAAGTGATTTCTATTACGCAAAAAGCGCATATTCAGTTGGGTACTAATTTCTGCAGAAGCCTTAATTTGACGAAGCGCTTCCTCCAAATCACCGCAGCGTAACAATGCTGAAGCATTTAGATGAAAACACATCGCTCTACCAGCCTGATCACCGGTTTCCTCAGTTGCTTGCTGGACCTGATCAATGAGAGAAAGTGCTTCGTCCACATGACCTGCAGCAAGTTGGGACGCCGTGATCGCATTCAGGGTGCGGATGATTCCTGGTGAATCTTCCAAGCCCTCGAAGATATCCAAAGCTTTCTGGTGGTAATCGATGGCCTGATCGAACTCTCCCCGCGAATGGGAAGCATGCCCGATCGTTGTCAAAAACTGTGCTCTTTCGGAACTCGAATCGGCTTCCCCGAGAAGTGAAATTCCTTCGGCACTAATACTCATCGCCTTCTCGTGATCTCCGGTGCAATGATGGATCCATGCCAAAGATCCCAACACCCGATGTTGTTCTTGATCACGGAAATCAGAATCGAGTCTCATCACCATATCCGCAGACTCCCTGAGCCAACGCAATGCTGCCGGGTAATCACCGAGTATTTCATCGATCTTGCCTAACTTGCGCAATGCGCGAATCCGATACAGATCGGTTTCAACATTGCGAACTTCAGCATCGACCGGCTGGGATACGACTTTTTGGAACGACTCCGTCGCAAGATCATGACGGCCTAGGAGGATCGATACATCGCCGATCTTTTCCCATACCGCTAAATGCTCAAGGAGTTGAAGCTCAGCGGACTCGAGCCTCTCTAAAGCCTGCTGGTAGTGCTCTAACGCCTTATCGTGGGCATGGATCTCCTGCATCGCTTCACCTGCTGCTAACAGATGATTCAATGCTTTTTCAGGACGATCAGATCTTTGGTAATGAAATGAGAGCTCTTCATGAACGGGAGAAAGATCTTCTCCGTGATAGCTCTCGAGCCCTTCAGCCAATAAACCATGAAGCCTGCGAGCCTCAGCAGGAGGAATATCCCTGCAGATGATCTCTTGGAGCTTCGGTTGCATGATGGCGTAGGTGGGTCTTCCTGAATCAAGACTCCTCGACACCATTCCTCTTGCGTCTAATTCACGAAGGTCATCCCGAAGAGTTTCTTTAAATCCTTCGACAGATTCGAGCAGCTTGACCGGTGCAGGGCGTCCATGCAAAGCCAACAACCTCAACAAGCTGCGGGTACCCTCTTGAAGTACTCTGACCCTTCGATGGAGAACCTGATGGATTCCTGCAGGCAACTCCACTCGTGACAATTCACCGCCGCCACGAATACTCCAGCCATCAGAATCTCTGAAGATGATTCCTTCTTCCTGAAGCACTTTCAACATTTCGACGATAAAGAGCGGATTCCCTGCGGTTCTTTCTTCGAGTCGATCGAGGAAGTTTGATGGAACCGCATCGACTTGCAAAACATGCTGAATCAGTTCAGCGATTTGAGGTCGCCCAAATCTTTTCAGCGCCAATTCATCGACGGTTCCAGCTTCTGAATTTTTTTCCAGGAACTCCTTTAAAACAGGGGACTTCTGATCGTCATCCCTCATCGTCAATACCAGTAGAAGCCTGCTTGCCGATTCTTCTTTCAAGACTCTTTCAGATAATCTCTGCAGGAGATTCACAGTCGAATCATCGGCCCAATGAAGGTTGTTGAGTACGACGACGCAGGGTTTTTCTTCTGAGCATCTCTCGATAAAGAGAGCGAGTTGATCGATGAGTTGACTTCCCATCGGATCGAAGGAATGCCCTCTTTCCTGTTGCTGATCCGGATCCTGCAAGCGGGGGCAAACCCGTTGCAACAAAGAGGCATTTTCTTTGTACAGATCCGAATCCAACCCCACCGAGAGTGACATCTGCTCCAAAATGGTTCTGAATGGCTGATAAGCTTCTTGGCCAGCCTCCAGGCAATGTCCGGTGAAAAACGGGATTTCCCGAAGTTTCAAGTGATGGGCAAACTCATCGAGGAGGCGACTTTTTCCGATACCGATCTCTCCAGAAACGAGCAGTAGAGGACGACTGCGATCGACAGTTCTCTCCTCTCCACCTTCGCGGAGGGCGAGACCTGTTCCTCTCTCGACTCCATCCCTGAGATGCTCCAGTTCAAACCTTCGCCCGATTAATCGATTACTGTGCAAATATGAGATCTGGGTTTCGGCAGTTTCAACCTGCCAATGCCTGCCAGCACCAGCACTCACCGCCTGAATGATCTCCCTTGCTGTCGAAAATCGTTTCTCTGGATCTTTTTCGAGCAACCTCAAGATGATTTCGATCAGCCATGGATGCTCACCGGAGAGATCCCTGCGTAAGTCTTCTTTCCAACGCCCCTCAACTCGACCAACAGTTGTTCCATCGGGTGCGACAAAAGGCAGGCGCCCGGCAAGGATCTGGTAGAGGGAGACTCCAAAGGAATAAAGGTCGGCCCTTCGATCTGGAGTTCCTCCATCGATGATTTCGGGTGCGACGTAGTGCAAGGTACCTTTGATCGCAAAGTCGAAAGTACCTGTAATTTTTTCTGCGAGACCAAAGTCGATCAACTTTGCCACTGGCGGGCCTAGGCAACGATCGGTAGATCCATCCGTGGGACCATCTTGAACTACTTTTGAAGTCTGATCAGACCCGAGCTGGCGAGTGCGCGTGACAAGGATGTTATCTGGCTTGATATCGAAATGGACATACCCTTGGGAATGGATGTATTCGAGTGCCCTGCAAATCTGCACAACCACATCGAGAAACTCTGCTTCTTCAAAAGATGTCGATGCGCCAAGGAGATCGTCACCCCTGATAAACTCGCTAACTATGAACCAATCGTGGCTCTCCTGGATCCTGCCGAAATCATGGACCCGTGCGAGATTGGGATGACGAAGCCGAGTTAATGCCTCGTACTCAACCTTCGACCACTCTTCCGAGTCTTCCAGACGATCGGAACGCAGAATTTTCAGGGCGACCTTGCGACGAACCCGGGTGAGATCCTCACAAAGGAATACCGTCCCCATGGCACCTTCTCCGAGTTGACGGAGGATGCGATAGCGACCATTGATCGTTTCACCCGTTTGGACAGAGCCCATCTTGATTCCCCGGGAACGGGGCTCCATGGGCGCCGAGCGCCTACCGCTCCCGAATAAGGATACGACGAGATTCCAAATTGGACCGCTATAGGAGGGTAGAATGGCGTCAATCGCGCCTGCAGGGCATTTTACGAGGGGCTCAAAAAATTCCCAATTTCACGACGAATCGGAAGGTCGGTCGTTAGCGAACCTGACGGAATGGATCTTCCTGCTGAATCTGTACCTGAAGAGTGTCGATTTGGGAGAGGAACTGTTGGGCACTATCGAGGATCCCCGCATCCGCCTTCGGGTTCTTGCGGAAATCTGACTGAACCCTTTTCAGGTCCGCTTCCGCCTTGCCAAGAACTCCCTTGGCGACTTCTTGCCAGTACCTTTTGATCGCATTGTCTTCAGTTCCACGCGATCGCTTCATGTAATCCTTGGCGCGATCATCAACCCAATATTTGACTCGGTTGAGAACGATCAGCGCTTCAGACTCAGTCATCGGAGGAACGATATTTTCTAAGCCACGATAAACATCTGCCTGCTGGCTGTTCATTTCTGCAGTGCCACCAAACGGCATTCCAATGAAAGAAAGGATGATCAGAGTAACCACAGGAAGGCCGATCAATCCACATAGGCCGATGATCAGATCGCCCATGTCGAAATCGTCTTCCTCAGCCCGAATCACTTTCGACTGGGAATTCGACTTGGGGGCCACCTTAGGGGCTGCCTTCTTTGCCGATCGCTTTACTTTACGCTGAGCCAAGTCTAATCCTCATCCTCAGTGAACATCGGAGCGACCTTTGCCAAGTCTCCGATGATAGTCTGCATCGTTGTGAAGTCGGTGTTGTAGCCTGAATACTCTGGAGGGAGTGTTCCATCTTCATTACGAACTTCAGCCAACATCTCACGCAGCTTTTGCTGAGTCGCGCTGGAAAAACCCATCGCTTGCTGCCACTTTCTGGCAAAAGCTCGCGAATCGTCGTCACTGCGCATTTGAACGACCTCACGAGAAAGTGAGCGAGACTTGGCGATATCCTTCTGAATAGCACGGTATTCTTTGTCGTTGGTCGTCTCTTCGATCACGACTTTCGGTTGTGTGGGACGATTGATGTAGCTGTAAGCAAACATCGAGACGGTCCCCACCAATAGCACCAAGGTGACGATGACAACCGCAGGATGAGCCCCCTTCTTTGGCTGAGGGCGATACGGTTTTTTCTCATCGGATCCAGCATCATTGCCGTTATCGGCACCGGATCGGCCCCTCTGGGGGCGGCGGCGGACTCTGTTCATGGGACATCTCCTCCCGGGGTTCCCCGATCTTCAAAAACCGCAGCGGGACAGGCTGTCAGTTTTTCCCCTTGAAGATTTGGGCAAGGCACGATGTTAGCGACTCTCCACAGGGGGGTCAACGAGGCCTATTCAATGGGGAGAAGATAGCGAACCAGCCCTCTTTCAGCGTATCCATGGATAGTTTCGCTTCCCCGGGAAGAACTAATCGAGCCTCTCCAGAAGCGATCACGTCGATCTCCTCACCATCGAGGCTCAATCGAGCCTGCCCCTCGAGAGCGCAAAAAATACAACTACTTTTCTCTGGCAAGGGTAAGTCTCCGGACCAGCGGCCACGAAGCTCTTCGATTTGATAAGGATTCACAGAAATCCGTGATTGCCAGCGGTCAGATTCGAGGGTTGCAGCCACCTTCAAAAGCGGTGGATCGATTTGAGCAACACGAGACGCTTGATCCAAATGCAACTCCCGAGGTAACCCGTCCGATCCGAGAGTCTCCCCGTCATAAATTCTGAAGGTCACATCGCTAGGCTGCTGAATCTCTGCCAACAGGATTCCAGCACCGATGGAGTGAACTGTTCCAGGGGGAATGTGAATCAGATCTCCACGCTTCACCTCGAACTTCTGCAATGCAGACTCTACGTCACTGCCCGCTCGAATCGTCGCGAGTAATCGATCCAAATCCCAACCATCCGCGAACCCTGCCCTGACAGTGGATCCAGGTTCTGCTTCAAGGATGAGCCAGGTTTCTTCCTTCCCTGTTTCGCCGAGCCCCATCTCTTGTGCCAGGGAATCTCCGGGGTGAACTTGAACCGACAAATCACTGTCGGCATCGATCAACTTGAATAACAGTGGATAGTCGTTCGCTGAAGATCCACCAACACTTCTACCGAGCACTTGACTGCGATCTTCTTCGATCAACTCGCTAAGAGACTTCCCCGCATGGGGGCCATTCAAGATCATAGAATGCGATTCTTGAGCACCAACGGTGGAGACAAGCCAAACCTCACCGAGGGGACCCTCTGGCAACTGGTCAGCAGAAAGAAATCGTTCCAACTTCCTGCCACCCCAGGGCTTTTCGACAGCAGTCGCCGACAATTTGAGTATCGTTCGAAGGTCGCTGCTCAAGCGTTCTCCAGGCTTTCTGCTTCGGCAAGCATCTCCCGTGCTTCATCCAAAGACCTGGCAGTCGCTCGATCCCCTCTCAGCATTGAAGCGATCTCTTCGATCCTCTCTTCTTCGACCAATTCTTCGAGGAAGGTACGTGTGACCTCGGCATCGACACTTTTGACAACACGATGCTGCCGCTTGCCGTGACACGCGACTTGGGGAAGGTGTGTCACACAAAGAACCTGGTGATTTTCACCGATCTCCCGCAACTTACTGCCGATGGCAAAACCCATTCGGCCGCCAACATTGCTATCGATCTCATCGAAAACCAGAGTTCCTGTTCCCGTGACTCCTGCCAAGGTTTTTTGCAGAGCGAGCATCACCCTGGAAAGCTCTCCACCACTAGCGACTGCTGCCAGGGGCTGAACCGGTTCACCAGGGTTTGCGCTGAAACAGATTTGAAATCGATCTTGGCCGAACTCATTCATGCCATTCCAGCTCTCAGAATCGGCAAGGGCCTCAAGAACTCCTGTCAATTCTGCTTTTTCAAGCCCCAGGTCGGTCAGCTCTTGAGCGCATTGCTTTGTCAGCTTGGCGATGACTGCTTTCCTCGCCGAGCTCAAACGGTTTGCACCTTCTGTCAACTGTTGAATGCAACGCTCCAGGCCAGCTTGCAATTCAGGAAGCTCTTCTGCATCCCCCGAGATTCCAGTGAGTTCTTCTTTGCACTCTTGGAGAAAGTGCACCAAATCCTCTTCCGACCGATGAAATTTTTCTTCGAGAGTCACGATGGTATCGAGGCGTCGCCGCTTGCGATCAAGAGCCACAGGATCGATATCGAGATCCGATTCCAACGCCGCAACTTCCCTCATCGCTTCCTCAAGGAGAGTTCTGGAGTGCAAACTTGCCTCCCGAAGATTCGCGATTCCGGGGTGCAAGGCTTCGAAGCCTTGTAAATCGCGCTCGGTTGATCCCAGAGTATCGATGACTCCACCATCGTTTTCGAGGATACGGAGTCTGGCACTTTCAATTGAGGCCAAAACCCGATCTCTCTCCTCAAGGAGCTCTAACTCTTGTTCCAGAGCTGCTCGTTGACCACTGACAAGCTGAGCTTCTTCCAACTCTTGAATCACATGCTCAAGAAAGACAGCCCGATCTTTTCGCTCTCGCTGATTCTCTTCGAGGGATTTGATTCGAGCTTCCAACTCCTTGGCCTCATGCCAAGAGCGCGAATGCGATTCGCGCATGTCGAGAAGATCTCCAAAACGATCGAGAAGATCCAATTGAGTCTCCGACTTGAGGAGGGTCAAAGCCTGACCTTGTCCGATCACCTCAATCAACAGAGGAGCGATTCGCCTGAGAACCTTTGCCGTCGATTCGCGACCATCGATACGACAACGACTACGACCCTCCCGCGAGATTTCCCTCTCAACGATCAGCTCATCATCTTCGATGGGGGTTCCCAACTCAGTACTGACCTTGTCGGCCAACTCACCGGTCAAATGGAAAATACCTCTGACCATCGCCTTCTCAGCTCCCCTGCGAATCATATCGGTTCGAGCGCGCTCACCACGCAACATCAGCATCGATGCCAAAAGCATCGATTTCCCCACGCCCGTTTCCCCGGTTAAGACATGGAGCCCATCGCAAGGGTCAAAATCAACCCGCTCGATCAATCCCAAATCTTCCACTGACAGATGAACCAGCACTTGCGAACTCTCCCCTAGCCAACTCTGCAGCCAGCAGCGACTTTTCCATCGGGCCCGAGTAAACGGACCACTTCCCCATCCTGAACCGCAAGGAGCATTCCCTTCGATTCAACGCCACGAATCGTTGCAGGCTGAAGGTTCCATACGACGACGATCGTCGCCCCCAACAACTCATCTGCGGTGTAGTGGGATCGAACTCCTGCAACGATTTGGCGCTGCTCATCTCCACCATCGATTTTCAACAACCAAAGCCTGTCTGCTTTGGGATGGGGCTCCACTTCGAGAACCTTTGCAGTCCTCAACTCAACATTCATAAAATCGTCGAATGAAATCGGAGCGATCGCTTCCTTCTCGGAGTTCTCAACCGTTTCTTCTTCTGCCATGGGGCACCCCTTCGGCTCAGGTTTTTTGCTCTGAATGATGGCTTACACTGTGCGCCACATCTAATACCGGCGCCGCAGATCTTGCAATGTGTCACCACTCGCAGAAAACAGAAATAAGCCGATAAAAAAACCCCGCTCAAATGAACGGGGTTCAAAAGATCAATGTTGAGATTTTGCCTCAAAAACCTACGTACAAGACGGAGATCACTCAAATACTTTGCTTGAGCAACTTCTCGATTATTTCTTGCAGTTCGTCATAGTCTTCAGCTTTTAAGCCCGCTCCGCAACGTGAGCACTTTCCGCAACGTGGGCATAGCGAGCTTGATTCCTCTTCAAAAGGCGGGCCAGCGTCTGGAAACATCGTGATCGTCACCGATCTGACTCCTTTGCCCTAAATCAAATACCTTCATTGAGAATTTTTTGAATGATCTCCTTCAGGGGTTCCTCATCAGCGGCTTTGAATCCCTCGCTCATCTCCTGAATCTGCTCTTCGGATTTTTTCTCAAGAGGAGATCCATCTGCCGGTAACTGATGAATCTTCTCGAGGAGGTCCAAATGGCTGGGAGGAGTATCGATCTGGTCCCCTGGTCTCAGAGCAGTTTTATCGCCAGGATCGACCTGCGTATTCTCTTGGGCCTCGCTGACCCCTTCAGAGCCACCGATCTCCCCTGTCTTCCCACTCTCGTTGGTGCTCTCAGCCCCTTCGGCCTTATCTGGCCCCTGTCCCGGTTTATCCGGGCCATCGGCTCCTTCAGGTGCACCTATTCCGCCGACACCATCGATATTCTCGATGCTCATCCATCCCTACTTTCCCTCCGAGATCTCATCGATAACGACTGACAGGGTGTCTCGAAGCCCTGCAAGCGACGCTTCCCCCCCGGGGAAGGAATCCTGGTGATAGATTCACGCGTACTTTCGTCATCGGCTGTGACTGGAGTCTACTTGAGGATTTTTTCAGAAAAAATAGAGGACGATCCGGATCTTCCCAGATCAGAGGCCTCGGAGAGCGCGCCATGCAGCCCTAAGGTCAATAAAAATAGGGACTTAAGGACATCCTAAAGAAAAAAGAACCTCCCCCGGACCATCCGGGGGAGGCGATAGTGCAGCCTGAAAATCCCGTGTGGGACCCGCTTCTCACACGAATTTTCGTCGATGAGGCGGCACCCAAAAATCTCACTTAAAGAATCGGCAGTCCTGCCCTGGAAAGCTCGCGGACTCGAATTTTCACTGAGTCCACAGACTCAGGTTTCTTGACCGCAGCCTCGCGCTTTTTCGCGGCTGGTTTCTTTTTCGATTCCTTCTTTGTGGCTTTTTTCTTATTCGACTTTTTCTTATTCGACTTTTTCTTGTCAGTCTTTTTCTTGTCAGCCTTTTTCTTTTCAGCCTTTTTCTTTTCAGAAGCCTTCGTTTCCTTCTTTACAGAACGCTTCTTTTTGTCGGCAGCAGCCTTACTCTTCTCCTTCATCTCCATTTCGACCTGAAGCATCGTCTCCTCGAGCATCTTCTTCAGCTCTTCTTCCATTCCATGGGGAGAAGATAGCAATCCAGCCATCTCTGTGTCGATCTGAATATCAATCTCACCATCGAGGCTCATCTCTTCAGAAAGATACTCTGACATCAACTCCAGAATCATCTGAACTTCGTCTTCACCTTCCTCTTNGGAAAATCCACTCTCAACCTTGGTTTGGAAATTGATGATTTCTTTCATCTCATCGGAAGACGAATCGAAATCGTCTTTGGCATCACAACTAGAGCTTTTCTCGTCTTCTTCCCGAAAGAGCATTCCAAGGGAGGGAAAATCGTGATCGATTTCGTGATCGATTTCGTGATCGATTTCGTGATCGATTTCGTGACCCTTTTCGAAACCCATTTCGAAACCCATTTCGAAACCCATTTCGAAACCCATTTCGAAATCAGGGCCCATTTCATGCATCATTTCTGGAAGAGGGGCTTCGGTCCTGCCCATGATGATTCCCCGGCGAAGCTGTCCCATTCCTCGCTGCCCCATTCCTGGCTGTCCCATTCTCTGACGGACACCACTCCAGCGCGGCATTTGAATAGGCATCACCCGGTTCCAACGCATGGCATCTGGGTGCATTCCACGCAGCCCTCTTCGCCTTGGCATTTCCCAGCGATCATCCCGAATCGCGTCTCGACGGTCACCGAAGAACTCCTCCGGATCCATCGCCTCGACACCGCCATGGAACTCATGAAATGGGCCTTCACCTTCCATCATAAAAGCCCTCGGCGGCATAAAGGAGTCCATCGCTTCATCCATCTCGCTCCACCGATATCGATCGACTTCGCCCATCAATGATTCTCTCTCCGCTTGCAGCGACTTCAAACGAGCCACCTGCTCCTGAAGTTTTTTAATTTCGGCTCGGAGCCTCATCACCTCCTCCATGATCGCGCGCTCTGAGTCAACGTCAGAATCGTGATCATCTAGCTCGATAAATCGTGCAGGCTGCTCGGTGTTGAGTTGTGGATCTTCTGCGAGAGCCACTCCTGAAGGATGAACGTGAATACAAGCCGGCAGCAGAAAACCTGCCAGCAAGATCATGCATTTATGAACTCTGTTTGACATGACGGGGCCTTTCGATTCGAAGCGAGATTCTATTTTTTGGTTTCTTGCAAACTGACAGGGGCAGGCTTGAGCTGCAACGGTTGACCCTGCCTGAGGATTTCCAAAGCAACGCTTTCACGAGGAAAGCGGAATACCTCAGCCAACTTCTCCTCTTTCTGGATGCTTTGATCTCCAGCCTTGAGAAGGATGTCCCAGGGCTGAATCCCCAATTGGGCTGCGGGGCTTTCAGGACGCACCGATCTGACCAAGAAGCCTGCGTCCTTGGCTAGAGGAAGGTGGGACTTCAACGCCGGGTGTAACGTCTCCAGGACAAAACCCATTGGCTCAACGGTGTATCGGCCATTCTTTCCTTCGATACTCAGTGCCAAGCTTCCATTGCGGTATTCATTACGACTGAAGCTGCCCTTGGAAACGGAACCGGACATACGAACACCAGGAAAAGTTTCAATAACCAATCCTCCGCGTAATCTCTCCAGAGGATCTTGCCTCAGCTGCTTTTCCATTTCCCGGATGGTATCGAGTGGACTGGGTGAATCGAAAAACTCTTTGAAGATCTCCTTCTCGATCCGTTCCAAATCCTTGGTAATCGGATCGAATCGAACCGATCTCTTTCCTTCCTCACGAGGATTTAAATCGAGAGTCACGATTCCACCAGGACCAGAGATAATTCTTCTACGACCCGTGAAGCGGCCGTCAGCCTGAGCACTCTCACGAACCAACTCCTCGACAGAAGGCTTATCCAGCTCTGCAAGGAGCTCTTCTGATTTTGAGACCACTTCAGGATCGGAGCTTTTGAGTGCACCTTGAAGCGCTGCCCTGGCTGCCTCACCCAACTTCAACAATTCGGAATAGGCAACTTCTCGCTCTTCCCAAGACTCTGAGCCCAATTGCTGAACCCAGCGTTGGGCTTCTTTGAAGCTTGTTTCCTTTTTGGAATCGGAGCCTGCTTTTTCTGTTTTGGAATCTGTCGGCTTTCCTAGCTCTTTCTTGTTTTGAGCCTTTTCGCCGTTTGCAGGTTTGATTTCCTTCACCTGATCAGAAATCACAACCTTCCCTGAGATCTCAGCCTCCTCAGCAGGAGGATCTTGCTGACCGGCGAGGGAAAGTGTCGGAATCCCGGAGAACAGGCAAAATGCGGCCAAAGCCACCCCTATCCCCGTGAGGAAGGGAATCGTCGGCACACTCCTGTTAGGGCTCTGAGGAGGGGGACCGGGATTCCGAACACCGTTCTTTTCAAACTCTGAATTCTTTTCGAACTCTAAATCACTCTGAGAATTCGTTATCTGCTTCATGCGATTCCGTTTCCTGCGGATCGATTCTTTCGATCCACTCACTCTGTGCAGCGCAGAAAACCATCTTCAGAAAGCCATCCAAGTGGATGGGAGATTCATGCCAGCTAATCCATGACGTGAATCGTCATTCCACAATCGTCGTTTCCATCTGTAAGACGTTGGACGAGGACAGAATCCTTCGCTGCGATCTTTCCTCTTCGATTATTGCAAATGACGGTCCAAATGTGAGCTTCCGCCTAAAACCACATCATTTCTTCTAAGCCCCATATTTATATTGGGTTATGAGAAGCCCACAGAGCGGGGTTCAATTAGTTCAGGGAGCATTCGGGGTTCATTTACCCCGAATGCTCCCTGCAATACCTCATTTGAGGAGGATCGATATTTACGAACCTAGATCAAATTCGATGTACTCCGATGAACCGGCATCCACGCTGACCTGAGCTGTCGGTGCCTGATCGAGAGGAATCTTGCGATCACCGGTGCCAAAACTGGTAACCCGTAATGTATAGGTACCGGAAGGCAAACCCGGGAAGGTAAAGAACCCTTTGCGATCGGTCTGGGTCCTTGAATCAGTCCCCTTGCCACCCCCTGAAAGAAGAACCTGGACACCTGCGACAAAGTCGGCCCCATCGACGACCCGACCTTCAATGATTCCACCGCTGCCAATGGCAACGACGAGATCTGCAGTGCCGCTGAGTACGTCCCTCACCGTTTCACCGATGTAAGCACGATGCTCAACCTTCAAATCTACCTGTGGAGCAGAGAGGCCTATGAACTCAAAGAATCCATCAGGTCCAGTCATCACCTGATCTTTGCGCCCTCCGCCTCTGGACTGAATTGAGTTGGTCAGGAAGTTCCGAATTCCACCGATCACCGAGACCTTTGCACCGGCGACCGGCTGATTTGTGGTCGCATCGATGATTTGGCCCAGGACTCTTCCACCCTGACCCAAACGAACCGTTTGAATGTCAACCCATTGGCTCGAACGAATCGTCACTCCCTCGATCTTTGCCTGGGCAAATCCGGGAGCACCGATGATCACGTTGTAAAGGCCTGGCTCCAATCCGTCGAACTGGAAGAACCCATCCTCAGATTGGAAAGTTCTGGCGGGAACTTTTGTCAGTTCGCGATCACCTTCATAGATCCTTGGGGAGACACTGAATGCTCGCAGTGGAGTGCCATCTTCTTGAAGGACAACTCCGCGCATGCCACCGAGGGCTTCCAATTGAACCGTGATCGGCTGTCCGTCTACGGCGACTTCAAAAAGACGAACATCGGCAAATCCATTCTTCTCCACAGCAAGATCAACGGGGAAGCGCCCCAGATTATCGAAAGAGAAGCGCCCTGTGAGATCAGAATTTTTTGAGATTTTGCGAAGGCCGTCACTGGTATCGATGGCGACGACGCGTGCTCCTTCAATCGGCTCACCGGTAAGATCAGTGACATATCCCTCAAGAGTTGCGCCGCGAGTCAACTTCAACTCAATGTTGGCGGTGTTCATTCCTTCTTCAACAGCGATCTCACTCATTTCGACAGTTAAGTATCCCGAGTTGGAGCAGATCAAGTTGTGATACCCAGCAGAGAGACTGCGCAATGAGAACTGCCCCGCTGCATCCGATACCGTCTTATTAGGTAAGGATTCAGGGTTCACATCTCCAAGCCATTCATCTCTCACCGCAACAACTGCGCCTTCCAAAGGCACACCTGATTCGTCGATGACGATTCCACTAATTTGACCACCGATTTTCATCGTCAGTGTCAAATTCTCGATAGAACCACCTGCCATAAGATCGAAGTTGTCTGATTGGGATGTCAGATACTGCGAGTGGGTCCCCTCGACAAACATACCACTACCGGGAGACACCTCTGTAATCTCAAAGGAGCCATCTTCTGCACTGGTGACAGGAGGAGCGGCATTGACGACAACCGGGTTCTGCTCCGAATGCATCTTCCGCGCGCTGACAGAAACACCAGGCAGCGGCTGCCCATTGGCATCGATGCAGACACCGCGAACGACTCCGTTTCGCTGCAGGTAAAAATCCTGCCCGGTCGTCTCAGTCCCCTCTGTAACACTCGCCTCAACATTGCCTGAACGCATGTATCCTTTGGCATCAACATTCAGGAAGGCGATGGGTCTGCGCTGTTCAGTCACTCCTCTAACGTAGTAAAGCCCAGAGGAATCGGTGACGGCGCTCTTCTTCACGTCGGCGACGTCATTCACCATCACCATCGCTCCGGCGATCGGTGCGCTCGTCTCAGCATCAAAGACTCCGCCACTGATGGCTGCGCCCTCTGTGAGTTGAATATTCAACGGCTCTCCGGATGGCCTGATTCTCAACTGCTGGTGAGTGGCAAAATCAGGGAAGCTGACGACGAGACGGTAGTCGAGATCGTCGAGTGTGTCGAAACGGAAGTTGCCACTCTCATCGGTTTCCAAGCCATCGTCTGTCAGCTCGATGGGAGGACCTTCCGTGCGAGTTCCCATCGGATTGATTTTGCAGCGAGCCCCAGCGAGTGCATTCCCTTCCGGGTCGTAAACCGTTCCCTCGATGACGAGACCACGATCTAGAATGACGTCAACGCGTTCCGCGCCTCCAGGAAGTACTGTCAGCTTCTCGAACTGGCGCGGCTGATAGCCATCTGCTCGAACCACCAACCTGAACTCTGAGTCACCACCTAATTCATTGAACTCGAACTGACCAGATCCATCAGTCATGCGACTCGCGAGGGGAGGGAATGCCCTCTCCTGAATAATTTCGATGATGTCCATCGTTCCGGTTTGACGGTAGATTTCGACGAGCGCATCGGCAACTGGTGCTCCTCCATTTTCGGAGACGTTACCAGAAAGGGTTCCGCCCAACTCAAGGAAGAAATCGACGTCGGTGCTGCCTGCAGGGATGTATCTCTTCTCTGCGGGAGAAAAGCCTGAAGCCACTGTTTGAAGTCGGTAAGAAATATTCTCAAGCCCTACGACTTCATAGCGACCATTACCATCGGTCACCGCTACGATTCCGTTCTCCTGCTGCATCTCTTCAAGATTGAGCAATACCTGAAGACGAGTTTGAAGAGGTGCATCCTGTTCGACACGCTCTTTGAACCCAGCAACCTGGGCACCGACAACCGGTGATCCAGCTGGGTCCAAAATTCGTCCGCTAATACTCATACCCGAAGAGAGTACCAATACGATTTCCTCTTGGGTGATGTTGGCATCGCCGACGAGCATCGTTTCTTTTTGACCTCCTTGGTATCCCCTCAGCTCCGCCTTAAAGCGGTACATACCGGGGATGAGGTCAGAAAAGCTAAAGCGACCGTCGGCTCCAGCTTGGGTTTCATCCACTCGTGCAAGGCCGACACCTTCACCACCCTGATAGCGGGAAACCATCACCCTGGCTTGGGGCAATGGGGTGCCATTGTTGTCACGAACGATGCCCTGCACCGAAACGAGAGTTTTAGGCCTCTCGGGGAGCTTGACCTCCGGACGGGTTTCTTCCTGGGTCGAAGTCGATGCGCCAGTACCTGGTCCTGGATCGAAATCGGGACCATCCATCGAATCGCCCATGAAACTGATGACGATAATACATAAACCCGCAATCAAGAGTGCGATCACCCCTGCTTTGGTTGCCGTATTCATTCTGAATCTCCTTCGCAGATCCACCCCTCCCGGGTGGTGAACTGCAACTTTATGGGCCTCGACAACAACGTCTCTCGACCCATGTTACTTATACTCGATTCGCATACTTTCATCCGGCCACCCGTAGGTTCCGGTAGAAGAAATTTATTCTTTTTCATGACCCACTCCGTCCGAAGTTTCCCTCAGTCCATACTTCTTGATGCGGTATTGAAGGGTCTTGTAGGTGATCCCTAGCATTCTCGCCGCGGGTTCCAGTTTTCCATCGGAGCGAAGAAGGGCCTGTAAGATGAGGTCCTTTTCCAAATCTTCGAGGACTAGTCCTTCCGAGGGCAGTGAAAAATGACTCTCTTCGTCAATCTTTACGCCACTCTGAGAGTTTTTCAGACCCGGAGGCAACAGCTTGGCATCCAAGAGGGAATCTTCTGTGAGCACCATCATCCGTTCGAGGCAATTTTCCAACTCGCGAACATTGCCGGGCCAACTATGGCTCTCGAAGGCATCCATCACCTCCGGAGTCACGCCCTCGAAATCCCTGTTGTGACGTAAACGCCCCTTGGCGATGAAGTGATCCACCAAGAGTGATAGGTCACCTTTTCTTTCGCGCAAAGGCGGAATATCGAGAACGACCACGTTCAAGCGGAAAAACAGATCCTCACGAAACTCTTCTTGCTGAACCGCTTCTTCGAGATCTCTTGCTGTTGCCGCGATGATCCGACCGTTAAAGGGGATCGTTTCTACTGACCCCACACGAGAAAACTCCATCTCCTGGAGGGCTCGAAGAAGTTTCGGTTGAAGTTCGAGCGCCATCGCACCGATCTCGTCGAGAAAGAGACTACCATTCCCGACATCTTCAAAACGTCCTGAACGGCGGGATGAGGCGCCGGTAAATGCGCCCTTTTCGTGTCCGAAAAGCTCGCTCTCGATCAAATTCGGTGGGATTGCCGCGCAGTTGATGGCTACAAAAGGTTGAGCGCTTCGCTGACTGCAATCATGAACAGCCCTCGCCACCAGTTCTTTACCGGTGCCACTCTCACCACGAATCAAGCACAACGCATCAGAGGAGGACACCCGCTCAATCAACTGATAAAGGTGCTTCATACTTTCTTCTTTGCCGACCAATCCACAGAAGCTGTTTTGTCCATGGATCAACTGACGAAGGTTAGCGTTTTCATGTGCAAGTCGTGATTTTTCGACGGCAGAATCGATGGTGAAAATCGTCTTTTCAAAATCGAGCGGTTTTTCAAGGAAGGCAAATGCTCGCGCTTCGCCCGATTGAAACGCCACATCACTGGAGGCGTATGCCGTCACCAGAATCACTTCGCATAGCGGATCTTCAGTTCGCACATGAACCAGCAGCTCAAGGCCCTCTTTATCAGTGGGCATGCGCAGATCTGTAACCACTGTATGGAAGGGGGCCCCTTCTTCCCGTGCCTGCTCAAACGCGTCGATGGCTGCTTTCAAATTGGCTACGCCGGTGACCTGATAACCCCTCTTCTCGAGAGAAGAGACGAGGATCTCTCTCTGTGATCTCTCATCGTCTGCAACCAGTACCTTTCCGAGGATTTCGATCATGCCGAGGCCTCCTCATCGAGAACGGGTAGCAGGAATCGGACTTCCGTACCGACAGCGAGTTGTGAAGTCAATTCGAGACGTCCTCCGTAACGCTCAGCAACCCTGCGAGCGATCGCGAGGCCCAATCCGGTTCCGCCTGGTCTGCGAGTGACGTAGGGAAGCAGAACCTGCTCGCAATCCTCGCGGGCGATTCCGGGCCCATCATCTTTAAAGGCCACGACGATCCAGTGATCATCACTTCGCGCTTGAATCGTTAATGATCCTCCAGTGGACTGCATCGCCTGGATGGCATTCATCGCCACATTCAGGAAAGCACTCTTTCCTTCGACAGGATTCCAGCGGGTTAGAGATAGATCCTCCTGAATGTCTAACTGGATGCTGACATTTTGATCGGCGGCCTCTTTGTCGAGGAGCCTATGAAGCTCCTGAAGCAGATCCCCCACTTGGCAAGGCTTTGAATCCTGAGAGTTCGGCTGGGCCAACTGCAAAAAGTCGGAAACGAGATTGTTGAGTCTCTCGATCTCATCCTTGATGTCTTTGGTATGACTCAGAAACTCTTCTCTCTCTTTGGCATCGGTAGGTGCATAGTCAAACCCGAGACGCCCAACGATCATCGAGATCGCACTCAAGGGATTACGAATATCGTGGGCAACCCCAGCAGCGAGGTCCCCCATCGTTTGCAAACGCTCACGGTGCTCTAGTCCCCGTTCCATAGAACGGGCGTTTTCCAACTGCTGAACCATTTCATTAAAATGGCCATTAATGAGTGCAAACTCGACATCCCTCTGTTCTGAAAGTCTTACACTCATGTCGCCTGCAGCGACTTTTTGCATCCCTTCAACCACTTCGGTAACCGGCTTAACCAGACGACTACCAAGGATCCATGCCAGCGCCAATCCGATCATAAATACGGAGAGGGTCGCCAGCAGATCACGCTCATTAGTTTGACGGACCAACTCTGCCAATTCTTGAAGAGGAACTTTAAGATCGATCGACAAGTTGTCCGGGTCTCCACTGAATCCTCCAGGACTACTTTCACTTGCAGCGGATCCCTCCACGGAAGAAGCCTCTGTGGTAAGGAAGAGGTCGCCGATGGATGGAACCTCAGAATTTGCTGGCTCTTCAAGACCAAGATTCTCTACTTGTTCAGTGGCTTCACCGAGCTCAGGGGTCGCGAAACTTAGCGTTAAAGAAGTCTCTTTAGCAGTACCAAAATTCTTCGCAGAGGAACTGCTTTTTCTCTTGCCATATCTTTCAGGTTTATATTCTTCTTTACGAATGACTGTCGTTCCTTGGGAGTTCGATCGAGCAATCAATACTTTTCTAGCTTCGACGTATGCGGAACTGTTCAAGTCCGGTTGGAAAGCCACGACCATATCGAGAAGAGTCTCCTCTAGGTTCATGCTACCCGTGGAATCTTGTGCGCTTGTCTGAGATCGAATCTCATCTGACAGACGCATAATTTCCAGAGCATTCAGCTCCAGTGTCTTTGATAGCCTGGAGTTATTTTGGAAGTATGCGGAGGAAACCCCTCCACTATTCCAGCTCGCTGGATCATTGGTGGAGGTGGCGATCACAATCTTCTCCGCCGCCTCATTGGCAATCTTGCCAGCGACCTCTTCGGTGCCATCGAGGATCACCTGAATGCTGTGATTGCGGATGACCGCCTGCACCGAAAGGGTGCCAGCCATCAAAAGGGCAATCAGCAGAATCAGTTTGAACCTGAAGTTCCAGAATCCCGTTTCGGAACTCATGGATTGGGAACTCATGGAGCCCATTCCTCTCTCAAGGCACCGCAACCGTGCGGCGATTCAGCGGGTCAGCTGTGGATATAGATAGCAAATGGTGTACCCGCTGTCTGAACCCCACCGGCTTCAGCTCGAATTGACCACTGAATTCATAAACCCTTGAAAATAAAAAACTTACGAAGACACACATCGGCGAGGATCACGAACCTATCGGCCACTTTACCCGATATAGGGCCTCATATGGGGTATTTTTGTAGTAATTTAACTCACTCCCACTCTGCTGAATTGTGCTGCAGTCCTTCCCCAATTCGTGGCAGCATGCAGCTTCAAAAGAGAATCCTAAAAAGCTGCAACGGAGTCGTTACCGATGAATTCCTTCTTCCCGCTGATCTGTTTCTACTGCTCCCTTGCCTTCCCCACTCCCGAAATCATCAACGAGGAAGACCGTTGGCGAGATGCCAGCGTCAAAGCCATCGAGTTTCTTTTGCAAGCCCAAGAGGGGCAACAAGAGGGGCAATCGGCGGAGGAGGAAGGGGATAGCAAAGGTGCTGCCTATCCCATTGGCGAATGGCCCTACGAAGGCGTCTACCGAGAACGGGGGCAAATCCCTCCAGGTTATCGTGTAGGTGGAACCGCCATCGTCTTACGCTCCTTGATCGAATCGCTCCCCACTAAAAGAGTCAATTTCAAAGAAAAGGATCCTCTCGGTAACGTTCTGCTGAGAGGACTTAATTTTCTCCTCAAAGAATCACTGCAATCCCCCGCCATGGGAGTGGGTTTCAATCGTGGTTACGACGTCCGCGATTGGGGACACATCGAATGCTTGGAAACCTTGCTGCGACTGGAACAACTCAACATGGTTCCCAAGGATCGCCTTGCTGCTGTTCAGCAAAAAATCCGGCAACTGATCGATACCCTCATCCAAAATGAGATCCCTGGTGGTGGCTGGAATTACTCCCGATCACGTCGCCGCAACGTGCAGAGCCCAGCCTCCCCATTCATGACAGGGCCAGCAGTGATGGCACTTCTGCGAGCTAAAGAGATGGGTTACCCCTTCGATGGCAATGTCGTCATACGTGCCTTGAAGACCATCGAAAACGCACGAATCGAAAGTGGCGCAATCCAGTATTCGACCCAACCGGACAGGGTGTCAGGTGAAGGCTTCGAAGCTTTAGAAGGGGCTTGTGCGCGCATGGCAGTGAGCGAATTGGCTCTCTTTCAAGTCGGCATGAATGACATCGAAAAGGTCCGCTTCGCCCTAAAAGCATTTTTTGATCACTGGAAATGGCTCGAACGTCGCAGAGCGGGAACAGGAACCCACAACCCACCCTACTACATCGCGCCGTATTACTTCTTTTACGCACACCTACACACAGCCCGCGCCATCAAAGTCCTTCCCAAAGAAGAGCAGAAACAGGCCCGCATTCGACTCCTGGAACTCCTTTGGCAGGTCCGCGACAAACCAGGAACATGGAATGATCGAGTGTTTCCAAGAAGTGCTGCTTACGGCACGGCGATGACCTTACTCGCACTGAACTCACCGAAGACCCCTCTGCCGGAAACGGTCGATATCAAGGAATTGGAACAGTGGGGACAATCAATGAAGGAGGCCCCGAAGGAATCGGAAGAGCCGACGAAAAAGAAGGAAGAGGAATCGAAAAAGGATTCCGTAAAGAAACCTGTCCCCCTCTAGGAACTTTTTTCTTAGACGACGGGGTCGAAGATCTTCCCGGGATTGAGAACCCCTCTGGGATCGAAGACTTTTTTGATCGATCGCATCAAATCAAGGGTCACTTCGGGAAACATTACATCCATATAGGGTTGCTGAACAACGCCGATACCATGTTCTCCAGAGATGGTTCCGCCCAACTTGCGAACTTCTGTAAAGAGCTCTCGGATCGCACTGGGGATCTCTTCCCGCCACTGCTGATCGCTTAAATCCCCGCGAAGAATGTTGACGTGTAAATTCCCATCACCCGCGTGCCCATAACAAATCGATTCGAAGCCGTACTCTGCTCCGATTCTTTTTACGTGGTCGAGAAGCTCTGGAAGTTGGTAACGGGGCACCACCGTATCTTCTTCTTTATAGATCGATCGTGCTTTGACCGCTTCACTAACTTTACGCCTCAATGACCACAAGCCTTCTTTTTGTGCAGTCGAATCTGCAAAGAGGATCTCGTCTGTGGGAAAACGTTCGAGAACTCCAACAATCTTTTCACACTCTTCCATCAACCCATCCGGATCGTGCCCATCCACTTCTATCAACAGATGCGCCGCATGATCCGCCTCAATTTTCAGGGTGTCGTCACCGGTGAACTCACGAGTGGCGATCAAAGCATCCCGCTCCATAAACTCGAGGCCACTGGGAGTGATTCCCGCTTGAAAAATCGCCGCCACAGCCTCACATGCCGCCCGCGCTTCGCGAAATGGCACCAGCATCAACAGGTCGTGAGTCGGGTGTGGAATGAGCTTTAGAACGATTTTGGTAACGACTCCAAGCGTCCCCTCTGAACCCACCATCAAGTGGGTTAAATCGTAGCCGGTGGCATTCTTGAGCACATTTGCACCGGTCCAAATCACTTCCCCACCAGGGAGAACCACTTCCAAATTGAGGACGTAGTCCCGGGTCACACCATATTTCACCGCCTTGGGTCCTCCAGAATTTTCAGCGATGTTGCCACCGATAAAACAGCTACCTTTGCTCGCCGGATCTGGCGGGTAGAAAAGCCCCTTTTCACGCACCGCTTCTTGCAAGACTTGCGTGATCACTCCCGGTTCAGTGGTGACTTGATGATTTCTTTCATCGATTTCGATGATTCGATTCAATCGCTCCATGGAGAGGAGTACCCCCCCATGAACGGGCAACGCCCCACCGCTCAATCCTGTGCGAGCGCCTCCTGGAGTAACGGGGATTCTGTGTTCATGGCAGTAACGTAAAACCGCTGAAATCTCTTCAACCGTTTCGGGTTTGACGACAACGTGTGGAGGGAAACACAAGTCTTCTGTTTCGTCTCGTCCATAGCGATTGAGGTCTTCCGAGTTGGTCGTGCAACGATTCGCAAAAAGATCGTTAAAGAAGGGAAGGTGTGTATCGAGATCCATCGACCGTGAACTCCGCCTTCTATCCAACCAGCTCTTCACGCAATCGCCGGACGAAGAGACCCACGTCGGTCACGATGCCAATGGCATGCGCTGAACCCCGATCCGACAGCTTGGTGGCCACTGCCGGATGAATATCGACACAAACCAATGGGACCTCACCCGATAGCATGTTTCCGACGCCGATACCGTGAAGCATCGTCGATAAGACGATCACCAATCCCGCACCCTTCAATTGCTCAGCATATTGATCTTGCCCCTTGAAGAGGTCCATCTCCGTATCTGGAAGTGGGCCATCGTCTCGAATAGATCCGACCAATACGTAAGGCACTCTCTCTTCGACGAGGGCGTGCATCAAACCGCCCTTCAAATCACCCGCAGAGACTGCTGCTTCGATGGATCCATGGGCGCGAATGCGATTGATCGCCCGCATGTGATGAGAGTGGCCATGAGGCATGACTCTTCCATCATCCACCGATACTCCCAAACTGGTTCCCAACCATTGCGATTCGATGTCGTGTACAGCCAGAGCATTACCACTGAGAACTGAGTCCACCCAGCCTTCCCTGACTAAAATTTCCAGCTCTCTGGATGCGCCGGTATGAACGATGACTGGGCCTGGAACCCAGACGATCTTCTCGCCCCGCTCCCGCGCCTGGCGCGCGAGCTGAACCACCCTGGAAGTTTGGACTTCTGCTCTTCTCTCCGAGGAAACATCATTGGCCATGAAGGCGAAGTCATAGCCTTCGTCTCCTGAATCCACATGGACCACTCGCACTCCAGCGAAGCCCACGAGGACCGGATCTCCAGCAGATAGATCCCGGAGTTTGACACAGCGCGGTTGACCTGATTGGTGGGTAATACACCCATCCATGCGCTGATCGGCGACAACTCTCCATTCACCACCCAACCAAACCTGGGTTCGATGATGCGTCGTGCTGTAAAAATCTTCCGGGGCTACTCCAGCCGCAGGGGCGGGTTCCCAGCTCGGTTCTTGCGCTTGATCCATTTCAAAGCCGAGAGCCAAAATCGAGTCCAATAGCGCAGAATCGGCTGGGAGACCGATGTGCAATTCGGTGTCTGTGAGGCGTAGAACCTCAAAATCTTCCTCACCGGAAGATGCTCCCTGAACCCTTTTAAGCAAGGATCTTGGGTCTTCTCCGGAAACTGAACGAAGTATGTTGTCGAATTTGTCCGCCATCGTGAGACTATCCTTGCGAGTCTGATCTCCCCATGAACTGGGCAGGCGCTGAAATCCTGCCTTCCCTGTCGGTTAGGATAGCATGACGTGGGCCGGGGTGGATCGACCGGTCGTGAAATTGAAGCAACTCCTTAGGCACCGAGATTGGAGGCGAATCGATGAAATCTGACATTCTCCTCAGCCCCGCCACACCGGACTCGGATAGCCTTTCAGCGGGTGACACCCAACCGATGCAAACCCCCAGCTTCGACAAAATTGGCCACTTCGTCATCGAAGAGAAGATGGGCGAAGGTGGCATGGGAATCGTTTACCGCGCCCACGATCCATCGCTACAAAGAACCGTCGCCATCAAACGTGTTCACCCACGACTCAAGGATCATGACGATATCCGTGAAAAATTCTTGGCCGAAGCTCGCGCCATCGCTGCAGTCAACCATCCCAACATCGGCCAGATTCACGCAATTCACGACGACGGTGAACTTCCCTATTTAGTGATGGAGTTTCTTCCTGGCCCCAGTTTTGAGGAACTACTACAAAAACAAAAATGCCTCGAAACTCTGGAAGTCTTGCGCGTCGCACTCGCCGCTTCTCGAGCATTAGAGGAAGCGCGCAATCAAGGAATCATTCACCGTGATATCAAACCTTCAAACCTGATCATCGATTCCCGGGACAGTATTAAGTTGGTCGACTTTGGTCTCGCTGGACCTGTTGGAGAACTCACGGATGACGAAACAGAAGTCGTAGGAACTCCGCAATACTGCTCCCCAGAACAGGTTCAAGGATCAGTGACCGATGAAAGATCTGACATTTACAGTCTGGGTGCAACGCTGTTCCATCTACTGACCGGGTCTCCGCCATACCGCAGAGACTCGCGCATGGATCTCCTAATTGCTCATGTCAATGCGCCGGTTCCACGTGTCACTGAAGTGAAACCAGGTCTCGATCCAGAACTGGATGACCTCCTCCACCGCATGATGGCGAAGGATCCAAAACAGCGCCCACAAAACTACCGGGAAGTACTGCAATGCCTGCGAGGGATAGAGAGCCGCCTCGATCCCAGCAAAAAGCAGTCTGCACGTAGTTCTCTGATCGCGGCGACGACTGTTGCCCTCTTGATTACAGTGGTCGGCTGGGCCGCCTCGATCAACGGTGGCATAGGAGACTGGTTGGGATTCCCCTCAGCCAACAAACGGGTCAGCGAATATTACGGCGACCTATTGGCCCATCAGGGAGCAAAAGATCTTCTCGATTTCGATTTCAAGAATGGTGAACTCGAGAGGTTCTTCCGTATGGACCCTCTCGAAGACCAGAGGGCTACGCGAAAGCGCATATCCCTATCGATCAGGGATGGTCAACTGCGTTGGGCCAATGATTCCAGAACCGTCTCATTTCCATTTATGTCGGAGATCGATAGCTGGGAGATCCATGGCTTACGCTGTCTTGGTAATCCCGATCTGGAACTGCAAGTCGCCGGTGACCCCGATCAACCTGGAAATCGTTGGCGCATCAGCCTTCCGGTAGGGAGATCGGCACCTCCACGAATTGAAGTATTGCAACAAGGATCTCCTGTAGCGGTTGAAATCGAAGATTTACAACGGACTGGGGTTGTCCGTGAGGGAGTGAACCACCATTTGAAGTTGGAAAAATTGGATCGGCAAAACCCAGATCGGCAACGATATCAATTTTCGATTTCCACCGCTGGTGAAAAGCAAACTTCAGACATCCTGACGATCGTTTTCAGTATCCCTGTCGATGCGATCCCTTCCGGTGCACCGGGCTTGAGATTCGAAGGAGACATCTCCGGTTGGAACAGCAAAGTGGATCGGGTCCTTCTCCAAGGAGCTCTCGATCGAGAGAGAGTATTACGCGCATTGCGCATGGCAGATGTCTCATGAAGACTCGTGTCCACGTCGTTTCCCCAGGTGAATCCGCAAAAAAATACGACATCAGTGATGAGTTGGCACGTCGAGACGGAATTCGCATCGGCCGTGATGAATCGGCCGAAATCTGCTTACGTGACCCCGCAGCCAGCCGCTTTCACGCTCTTCTCAATTTGACTTCATCCGGCTGGAAAGTTACCGATCTCGATTCTTCTAATGGCACGTTTGTCTCTGGCGACCCCATCAAAGAACAATTGTTGTTCCCAGGTCAGCATATTCGTATTGGAGATACGGAGCTCATCGTCGAAACACGGATTGAAACATTTTCCGATCATCCTGAGCGTACCCAAATCCTGGATTCAAAAACTGAAGATCCCGGTAGCTTCTCGGATCAACAAGTTCGTCAAATCCTCAAAACCCTGGATCAAGCCGCCCCCCTTCTTGGTGAAGGGTTCTCCGACTCAGAAAGCCTCGATCGAGGATTACAAAAATTAGTCGAAGGAGTGGAAGCTGATCGTGGAGCCATCTTGATCCAAGAAGGTGACCATTGGCTATGCCGAACTGCTTGGTCGCGGATTGGAGTGCCACTGCAAGGATTCGTGTTAAGCCAAACCATCCTTGCGGAACTGTTGCGCAATAGACGCACAGTTCTTTCTCGTGACACCTCCTTAGATCCTCGTTTTGAAGACCGCCGCAGTGTGACAGGTGATGAAATTCGTAGCGTGATCGCCGCACCAATTTTCATCGAGGGATCCCTCAGTGGCATTCTCTACCTCGATCGAATTGATGGAGACTCTCGCCCCTTGGGTGAAGCGGAGATGTGGGCTGGTGGCATTGCTGCCGCAACGATGGGTGCAGGGCTCTCTCTCAATGCCGAGCTCGACGAGCTCCATCATGAGAAGGAAGAACTGGTGAAATCAGTTCTGAACACCCACCCCATCATCGGTTCTTCCCAAGCCATCGAAGAAGTCCGCACATTCATCAAAAAAGTAGCTCCAACACAAGGGACCGTCCTGGTGATGGGAGAAACCGGCACCGGCAAAGAACTCGTCGCGCGGGGGATTCACTTTCATGGATCTCGATCTGCCGCCCCATTTGTCACCATCAATTGCGCCGCGATTCCTCCCCATCTTGTCGAAAGCGAACTCTTCGGCCACGAAAAGGGAGCGTTCACAGGAGCGGACCGCAAAAAAATCGGTAAGTTTGAAGCGGCAGATGGCGGCACCGTGTTTCTTGATGAAATTGGCGAACTTCCCGAGCCAGCCCAATCAAAAATGCTGCGATTACTGGAAACCCGTTGCCTCGAAATGGTTGGCAGTAACACCTCCATTGAAGTTGACGTTCGATTAATTGCCGCAACCAATCGCGACCTCAAAAAAGAAGTTGAAGCGGGTCGATTCCGTGAGGATCTCTACTTCCGTCTCGCCGTTCTCGAGATTCAGGCTCCGCCGTTGAGAGATCGAAGTGGAGATATTGCACTTCTTGCGGAGCACTTCCTCGATCAATTTTCCGACAAGAACAGACCGAGAAAACAACTCACCCCCGAAGCGATCGAGTTGCTGGATTCACACCCTTTCCCCGGAAATGTTCGCGAACTCCGCAACCTTCTTGAGAGTGCCGTGATCTTCTCTGAGGGCGGTCTGATTGAAGGCAACGATTTGCGATTGCTACCTCAAGACCCCGCAATTCAGTCGGAGGGAGAGTGGAAACCTGTTTCCCTCAAAGTCCTTGAAGAGGAGCATATTTTAAAGGTTTTGGAGCACGCTGGTGGAAACAAAAAGAAGGCTGCTGAAATCCTTGGAATCGAAAGATCGACCCTCTACTCGAGATTGAAGAACATGGTCGAATGATGTGGAACTTGTTGAGGAATTTCCCCGTTTCTGCTGAGGACAATGCCACGTCGGTACGAACGTATTTACCGATCATCAATCCTCAGAACCTGAATCGGATCGGTGTGCTGGATGAGGGCTTTCAGAATGGAGATTCACCTTCGTGAATACCTTGGGAATTTGCCTCTCTGCATTTCTGCTGCTGCCGCTACCTACCGAACCCGGTGATGTTCTGCCCAAGGGTTATCTTCCCGCGGCCTCTCTGCTGAGAGGCTGGGCATTACTTTCAGATGCCCCGCTCGTCTACGCTGAAGATAAAATGGGCAACACACCTGTGAACTTACTCAAACCATTCACATTGAATCACCAGAATTTTCAGCTCTTGGAAGCACTTCTCAACAACTCTGGTCTTTTCCTCAAACCCGTTGGCTCCGCTGATCAACCAAGAGCTTACTGGATCACGTACAATCCTCTGGCTGATCCACCACGTCCAAAGCCCATCATCGAAGTGATTCAACTCGAACATCTCGATCCGGAAGAAGCGGTTGACCTGTTGCGCTCAGAAGCTCGCTCCAAGGAAAAAAACCTCGATCCACTCGACCGTTACAGCAACTTCGTCCCTTCACCTCGGACAAATAGCATCGTTCTAAACTGCGCTTCCAACGCGCGCTTGAATCACTATCTCCGACTGATTCGCGAAAAAGACCAACGCCCCCCACCGAACCAAGATCGACCCGCACTGAAGATTTGGAAGGCCCAATTTATGAGAGCCCCATTGCTGGCTGAACTGCTGGAGCAGCGCTGGGAGGATCGAGGGGGCCAGGGAATTCACGTCGTCGTCAACGAGCCCACCAACTCTTTGCTGATCAGGATCCCCGAACACCTTTGGAAAGAAGCTCAAAAGATGCTTCAAGATCTGGATCGATCTCGCCCCTGAACCTCCGATAATCCAGCATCGTCACGAAAACCCCTCCTGGCAAAGATGTTCGATTTCACAACACTTCACACCCCAGATCAGATAATTGGCCACCAGGAATAGGTTACCGGAATCACGTAACCCCTTTATTTAAATAAAGTTGGATAACTTGCCCAGTTGCCATGGACGGGCATTTGATTTGCTTAAAATGAAGGGGAACGGCGGATTCCATCCCTGCAGCGAGTTTCGCTGCATTTGGCGGCAGGAGAGAGCAAGTCTCGACCCTGTCGTCGGATCGCCGAACACAAGATCAGGAAAAATGTCCCGAAAAGTCCCAAGGCCGATCGCCTACCGGCCGATGAAGAGAGAGGAAATGCCATGAACCCCAAGTTGAGAGGGTACACAGCAATGCCTCAGATGAATCGCCCGGTCTCCTTCGATGAGACCGACCATACCCCCATGCCGGAGAGGCTTGGAGAGTTCAGACCAGCTGGTCTGCTGCTACTGAGCCTGCTTCTCTTGGTACTGACACCGGGACTCGGTTCCGTCGCAAGTGCCCAAGATGGAGATGACGCGGCTCCCGTCGAAGAGGAAGCCGCCGGCGCAATCGAAGAGGTGGATAATGCGGAGGTCTATCGCATGGAGGAAGGTTCCTTCCCCGTGCTTAGTCTGCTGCGTTTCATCCAGCGAACCACCGGTAAGTTCGTCAACTACCCTTCGGCGGCGAATGACGTCGCCTTCGCCGAAGACACCACCGTCGATGTGATCGGCGATGTGGACCCACTGACCTATCCGGTCATCAAGGCGATCTTGGAAACCAATGGTTACGAGTTGTGGGAAAGTGAACTGGAAGATGGAACGATAGCGGTCAATGTTCGCTCAGCTTCTCCCAGGGGAGGACAATCCGCCCCCGTCGATCCGGTTAGCCCCATCTACGTTGCCGACGATGAAGAAGCGATCACCGCACCCGGAGAAGAATTGGCGACCCTCGTTTTACAGTTGGATTTCACCACTGCTCAGGTAGTTCGTACCGCCTTGCAGGAACTTCTCGGCATCGCAGGAGCAGGAAATGCTTCAGGCAGCGTCAAGATCGTCACCGTTCCGGAGAACGAGACGATGTTGATCCGTGCCAAGATGCGAGTCCTGGAACACATCCAACGAATCGTGAAGTACATCGACGTCGAAGTCACCGGACCTGAGCAATCGCTAACGATTCGCGAACTCTTCTACGCCGACGCCCAAAGTATCGTGCAAATCGTCACAGAGGCGCTCAGTGAATTCAGTCCCACCGGCTCGACCGGAAGACGAACGACACCGACCCCCGCCCAGGGAGGAGCCCGGGGACAAACCAACAGGAGCTTCTCCTCTGGAACCCTCGCGGGTGAATCGACCCGTCTCATCCCTGATGACCGCACACAAAAAATCATCATTCAGTCCACTGACCCCGACGAATTGGATCTGGTACACCAGCTCATCGATGAGCTCGATACCAAGGTTCGTAACGTCAGAAACACGACTTGGATCTACAAAGTCAATTACCTGAAAGCTGAAGAACTCGCCGACAACATCCGCCAGTTGGTGGAAGGATCTGAAGGTTCTCTTCGTCGGACAAACACCTCTAGAACGAACACCAGAAACAGAACCGGAGCAGGAAACACCGGTGGAGTTCAGACTCAGCAACAGTTCACTCCGACCAGGATCGTCCCCCACGAGCAAACCAACTCACTGATCATCCAGGCGGAACCGGAGGAGTACGAAGAAATCGAGAACATCCTCAAGCAGATCGACCAACGTCGTCGCCAGGTGTTCCTCGAAGTCGCCCTCGTTCAGGTTAAAGATTCTTCGAGCCTGAATTACACTCTCGAGTTCCTCGCCGGAAATCTCGACGATCAAAACCTTGCAGGAATCCTGCTCAGCTCATTCGGAGCGAGTACGGTGACCCCCGCCCTCGATCCGAATGGAGTCATCACCGGACTTTCGAGAACTCCAGGTGTCTCCAATGGACTCGGTGGGATCATCCAACAGGACGGGCAATTCCCATTAATCATCAGAGCTTTGAAAGAGGATAACGACAGTAACATTCTGGCCACCCCATTCATCCTCGCAGACGACAACCAGGAGAACTCCATCTCGGTGACCAACGAGATCTTCTATACCACGTCGAGTACCTCAAACATCAACGTGACGACAAGTCAGCAATCAGAGTCTGCGGGAATCACTCTCAATCTGGTGCCAACGATCTCTAGCGAAGTCGTACTCCTTGAACTTCAGTTGGAAGTGTCATCCTTTGCGGTTGCCGCTAACGACTCCGGAGCACTTCCCGATCGTTCCACCAACGTGGTCAGTAGTAAAGTGACGATCCCCGACGGCGGCATGTTCATCATCGGTGGGTTGGCACAGATGGCGCAAGCCGAGGTCGCAAGCAAGGTCCCCTTCCTCGGAGATCTACCTTTCCTCGGCCCATTGTTCCAGTCGAAGGCCTCCAGCACCGCCCGCGACAATCTATACGTCTTCCTTAGTGCACACATCATGGATGACTCCAACTACAACGGCCTTGGCAACTTCACCAAGGACGCCATCAAGGGAGTCCGTTCATTCGACGACGATATTCGTCTGCAACAATTCACTGATCCCAATAATCCGCGCGATGCAGCACAGAAAGACGAGATCTCCGTCGAGGATGCCACCAAGGAAGAGATGCAGCCATGATTCATTCGATCTTCAACGGACTGATCGAAGACGGACTCCTGAACCAAGATCAACTACATGAGTGCCAGGAAGAGGAACGCACCACCGGCAAGCCCATCGACAAGGTCTTGCGGGAAAAGGGATACGTCTCGGAAGAGGACTTCCTGAAAGCCCTCTCCGCACAACTTCATCTCAATTACATTGAAGATCTGGAGGATTTCAGTACCCCAGACATGTTCGTCAATAGTGTTCCCGCTCAATTTGCGAGGACCTACAACTTGATCGCCGTCGGTGAAGAGCCAGGAACTCTCATCGTAGCAACGTGTGACCCCCTCGATGTTCAGCCGATGGACGACCTCTCGGCAAAAGTCGGCCTGGTCATCGAACCGGTGGTATCGACTCGGGCCCAAATCACCGCGCTCATCAATCGCGCTTACCAAAAGTCGAGCGCAGATGTGGATGAACTGCTGGAGGGTATCGAAGATGACGACCTGATTGGTATCGCAGCTGAAATCGACGAAACCGAAGACGTTCTCGATATCGCCAACAAGGCGCCGATCATCAAACTGATGAACACCATCCTGTTTGAGGCACAAAAAAATCGTGCTTCAGATATTCACCTGCAACCCTTTGCGGATCGACTGCAAGTTCGATACCGCATCGACGGCATCCTTTACGACACCAAGGTGATTCCAAAGAAGATCCAGGAAGCACTCGTCTCCAGGGTGAAGGTGATCGGCAAGATGGATATCGCCGAAAGACGACTTCCCCAAGACGGACGAACCTCTGTCAAAATTGGCGATAGTGAGTTGGACTTGAGGATCTCCTCGATCCCAACCAGTTACGGGGAGAGGATCGTCTTCCGACTCCTCGATAAAAGCGCGCGCCTCTATCGCTTGGAAGAGATCGGCCTCGATAACCGCAACTATGAGCTTCTCGATGGTTTGGTCAACTCTTCCCACGGAGTGCTGTTGGTGACGGGACCTACCGGTTCCGGAAAATCCACGACACTCTACGCAGCTCTTGCAGAGATGGACTCCCAAGAACTGAACATCATCACCATCGAAGACCCCATCGAATACAACATCGATTCCATCAGTCAGATTCAGGTCTCCAACAAAAAAGGCCTGACCTTTGCTTCCGGACTTCGAACCCTGATGCGTCAGGATCCGGATGTCATGATGGTCGGTGAGATCCGCGACATGGAAACCGCAGGCATCGCTGTGCAGGCTTCGAACACCGGACACTTGGTGTTCTCCACCCTTCACACCAACGATTCAGCCGGTGCGGTGACACGAATGATCGACCTCGGTGTCGAACCGTACCTGGTTTCCTCATCGTTGATCGGCGTCGTCGCCCAACGCCTGGTCAGAGTGATCTGCCCCCGCTGCAAAGAGTCCTTCGAACCAGAGCCTAGCCAGCTGAAAAGCATCGGCCTTGAAAAGGATCAGCTGTTGGAAGGTAAGCTCTACCACGGTCGTGGCTGTGATTCCTGTCTTGGCAGGGGTTACTACGACCGAACAGCTATTTACGAAATTTTGACGATGAATGAGACCATCCGTGACCAAATCATCTCACGAACGAGTGCTTCCGTGATCAAGCAGACTGCGGTTGAAAGTGGACACTTACGCACTCTCCGTATGGACGGTTCACGTAAAGTGGCTCAGGGAGTCACCACCGTCGAAGAAGTTTTACGAGTCACCCAGATGGACGTCTTCTAAGGAATAATAAGGACTTCAGATGCCAATCTTCTCCTACAAGGCCATCGACCAAAGAGGTCGCCAGCAGAAGGGCAATATCGATGCCGATACGGCACGAGAAGCCCGTGACAAGCTGCGTCATCAGCAGCTCCGTGTCACGGATATGGAGCGGATTAATACGGTCAACAAAAAGTCGAAGAGCATCTTCAATTACCGCATCGAGCGGAAAGTCGATATCCGTAGCCTGGCAATTCTGACCCGTCAGTTTTCAACATTGCTCGGTTCAGGAGTGCACCTCTCAGAAGCGCTCAACGTCCTTGTCGAGCAGATCGAAGAGAAACGCCTCGAGGTGGTTTTCCGCGATATTCGCGAGCGGATTGTTGCCGGTGCCGGCCTTGCAGATGCCATGAGCTTGCACCCCGCTGTCTTCAGCGATCTCTACATCAATATGGTGAGAGCTGGAGAGGCGAGCGGAAACCTAGATGAAATTCTCTTCAGCCTTTCTGAGTACCTGCAGAAACAAGCGAGCCTCAGAGGAAAGCTATCCGCAGCATTGACCTACCCCGCCATCATGATGGTGGTTGGCCTCGGGGTCGTCGTCTTCCTGATGACCTTCGTCGTTCCCAGAATCACCGAGATGCTGGTACAAAAGGACAATGCTCTACCATGGGCGACTGAAGTGCTGATCATGATCAGCGATGCCTTCAAGGCCTATTGGTTATTGGGGCTCGGCGCCCTCCTCGGATTCCTACTCTTTCTCGAAGGACTCAAGAAAACCGAAAAAGGACGATTCGCTTACGATCAACTTTTGCTCAAGATCCCGGTGTTGGGCGGATTGTTACAGCGCTCCGCCATTTCGCGATTCACCGTGACCTTGTCGACACTTTTACGAAGCGGATTGCCAGCCTTGGATTCCCTGAGAATCGTCGGCAATGTCGTCAACAACGCGGTGATGTCAAAAACCATCGCCGAGATCGCTGAACGCATCGTCGAAGGTGCAGATATCTCCACACCTTTGAAAAAATCTCCCCTCTTCCCGCCGATGGTCGGATACATGATCGCCGTCGGCGAGCAGAGCGGAGAACTGGAATCTGTATTGAACAGAATCTCAGAAACCTACGAAGAAGAGATCGAACTCTCAATTCAGAAACTGACGGCGATGATCGAACCGATCATCATCGTGCTCCTCGCCGTGGTGGTGTCATTCATCATCCTGGCCGTACTGCTGCCTTTGTTGCAGTTCAATAACACTTGATTCATAGAGAAGAGAGAGGGCCAACGGCCCGGAAAGTCACAGGAGGAATCATGAAAAATTCCAAATGGAATCGTCCTGAAGACGGATTCACCCTGATCGAACTGATCGTGGTGATCGCTATTATTGGAATCCTTGCCACCTTCGTCGTACCCAATGTCATGGGCAGGACGGACCAGGCCAAGGTTGCCAAAGTCAAACAGGATTTCAAAGCACTCGATACCCAGTGCAAGATGTTCCGCACCGACCACGGTCGTTATCCGGACTCTATCGATGAGTTGATCAATCCCCCCGCGGACTTCAACGGGTTCACTCACACTTACCTCGACACGGAACCTCTCGATCCCTGGACCAACGAGGTTTACTTCTTCGAGATCATCGATGGACGCCCCGTATTCATCAGTCTTGGTGAAGACATGACTGAAGGAGGCGAGGGTTACGCCCAGGATCTCTACTCAGATGACAGTAACAATCAGGGAAGATACTAGAGAATGTCTCCCCGGAATCGCACCTCTGGCTTCACCATCATCGAGTTGATCGTCGTGATCGCTCTGTTGGGGATCATCGCCACGGTCGTGGTTCCGAATCTGGACAATCTCTCTCCCCGTTACAAGCTGCGTTCTGCTGCTCGAACTGTTGGTCAAACGGTCGCGTGGGCTCGCAGCCTCGGTGGAGGCGTTGGTAGGGAATACGTGCTGCGATACCGATTGGAAGACAGCACTGTCGAAATCCTACTCCCCCCAGAGCCGGATGAAGACCCAGATCTCGATTTTGACCAAAGGGAAAGCCTCGGCGCAGAGGTACTGCCAGATGGTGTCGAGATCACTGGCATCATTCATCCGGATGGCAGTCGAGATGAGTACGGCACCGTCGATCTCGTTCTCGACAAGTATGGCTCCTCCGGATCCCACATCGCCATCCTCAGTAACGAGGATGAACAGAGTATCGGTGTTTACTTCCAAGCAATCTTGGGAACCACCGATTACATTCCAGGAGATGATGCGGAGTTTCCACAATGGTAACTCTCAAAGATTCACCCACCTCCGATCATGGATTCACCCTCGTCGAGTTGGTGATGGCGGTCGCCATCATCAGTGGTGCGTTCCTGACGATTCTCGATCTAAGGGTCAAAGCCCTCGACGATGCATTTGATTACAACAATCAACGCCTCGTTAATCGTCTCGCCCGTGAAAAATTGGATGAAGTCGCCTTCGGTCTTGCGGAAAACACCTCCGGCAATTTGGAAGTCCCCGGCAAGAGCAGCGTCGGTGATTGGACATGGAATGTAGAAATATTCGACGAATCAACCACTGACATCGGCCCCCGGACGCTGATGGTCACCCTGACTCTCGAATACCCATCCGTTTACAGCGGCCAAGGATCCGGCCGCGATACCGAAGAAATCGAATCGGTCACCCTCTCCACGCGTGTTCTTACACAAGAGGGGGATGCCCTTTACGACTACGCAGGTCAATTGATCGACATGACCGGTGAAGGAGAATTCTGATGCATCAAAAATCAGACGGATTCACCCTCATCGAGTTGGTCGTCGTGCTCGGAATCTTCGGGCTCGTCATGCTGGCGAGTTACACAATTTTGGAAACCACCATCGAAGCGGATCGCCGGGTTCATGAAGCAACCCTCACCGGCAAAGTTGGTGAAGCGATTCTCAATCAGATGCGCCGTGACCTCCAAGGCACGATCTGGCGTGGCTTTGGTGAGGAAATCTTCCGCGGTGAAAGCCGTGGTGAAGAAGAGAACGCCGAAGACACCATCGACTTCCTCACTACTTCACCAGTCCCCGAACCGGAAGAAACGATTTCCAGCTGGACCGGTGAAGTCAGCTCCGTCGGCTACGCACTACGACCCGGTAAGGATGGAGATTTCATCCTCTTTCGTAGGGTCGCGTGGGATATGGAATTGGACCCCCTCGACACAGGGGAACGCACCGCCATCTACGATCGCATGAAGGCGATGGATTTCCTTTTTCTCGATGCAGAAAATAACTGGGTCGGCGATTGGGACTCCAGCTCGCTACTTCCTGAAGTGAATGAGAGCGACTTCCCCTTCCTTGATGAAGAGGAACGGCTCGAAGCAGAAGAGGCCGCTCTTGCTGCCGATGACCCCGCGGCGGCTGCAGCTGCAGCCTCCAATGCGGCTTCTGCGGACAACATCGACCCCGCAACCGGTGAACCGATTCCCGAGGAGCCGCTGCCGATCCCGATCCCCCGAGCGGTCCAAGTGGTGCTCTACCTGCACTACGGCGATGAACGTGGGCGCATCCTCGATCCTTCCGGGGAACCGTTAGTAGAAGTTTTCTCGACGGTGATCCCGCTGATCGTCACGGATCAGGTGCTGCTTCCCGATCCTGAAGCGGAGCTGGCAGAAGGGTTGTTGGGAGACTTTTAATCGATTTGTGAGGGGCCTCCGGAAGGATGGCAGAACCCGGATTGCGTGATCCCCAGGTTCGAGCCACCGGAGGCCCCGGTTTTCGTTTGACAGAGAGCCCACGAATGTGCCACTTCCGCACGCCTATTTCTTGATTACTTACCTCCAGTGTGCTTAGATCGGCAATTAGAGTATTTTCCACACACTTGCGATTTGGCACCACAATTGCATGATTCCCATGAGAGGATCAACTCTCGTCGAGATCGCCATCGGCGCTCCACGGGGGGTAGAATGGTCCTATTGAGATGCATGGATCATCTCCTGTACCCAAAAGAGCAGACTGGCCTTGGGTAGACAGTTGCAAATGGCCGATCTAGAATCCTGGCTTGTAGGGAAACGGTCTTGTTGGGAAAGCTGGCGAGGCGCCGCCTCATCCTTTCTTCGAGTCCCGACCTGCCCGTCCCCCACCCGGTTTCTACCTGTTTGCGCCAAAGATCTCTGCGGGGATTTCGAGAGATCTGAAGCCCAGGAACCCGCTCCTGTGTAGGATGGGTATCGATCGCTGACAACAGTGGCAAGACCGGTTTTCGACTAGTGGAAAGAACCTGCTTCCCAGGAAAGAGACGGAACGCATGAGCCCTCTCAAAAATCTTCGTCCGAATCCCTCTGGATTCAGCCCCCTCCTGTTCCTGTGCTTCTGTGCGGCAGTCGTGTCGTTGACAGGTTGCCACGGTTCCGGTGACGCGATTCCCAATATCAATAACGCTGCAGCTTTCCTCGACGACAACGCTGTGGTCCGGGGACCAGGAATGGTCACCCCTCGTTATGGACACACAGCAACTGTCCTGGGAGATGGAACCGTTTTGGTTGCAGGGGGAACCGACGAACGTCACCTCACTTCCCTCGATACCGCGGAGATTTTCGACCAAGGTGGGGGCGTCGATTTCGGTGATCCGATCCCGGACACCATCTCCGGTGACTTCATCGATACCGATGTCGATGGTGACATCATGACGCTGAGCCAAGGTGGTCGCATCTTCCATACTGCGACTCTCCTCCCCGACGGCAACGTTCTCATCTGTGGCGGCACCGCCGATGCCCTCTTCGCAGAGGCCTACGAAACTTCAGAGATCTACGATATTGGCAGTCGTGAGTTTGGCCCCGATGCCTTAGCCATCGACCCAGATCTTGCGACCCCTCGATTCCGCCACTCCGCAACCTTGTTACCAAACGGCAAAGTCTTGATCGCCGGGGGCCAAGAGTCGCGCAATGAAACGATCATCGACCCCAACTTTGCTCCTGGGCAGCCTGGGTTCCAGATCACGATCAATGTGTTCCCTTCCTTGAAGTCGATGGAGATCTACGATCCCGCTTCCAGATCCTTCTCACCCGCACTGACGGTGACAGGTCAGGAAGCTGAGTTCCTCAGTGCCCGTGGACGCGTTGGCCATTCTTCCGGAGCACTCGGTGGCCTCGACAATGAGTTGGGAACCACGGATGACATCATCCTTCACGCCGGAGGGTTCCAAACCCTTTCGACGATCTTTGCACCCCAGTTCAAACTGCCGTGGCAAAATGACACCGACAACTCTCAGAACTTTGAATACTACGATGTGACTACTGGTGACAATCGCCTGGCTGCAGGAATCGTCGCGCAGGGTCGCGTCAACACTCCTGCGATGCTGAATCTAGGAGTCGTCCGCGATTCTACCCTGGCGTTTGACCTCTCCGATCCTCCTGACGGTGAAATCGATCCACTCGCAGGGGATATCGCTTCCGTACCGGGGATGACCAACTTGCTGGTGATCGCCAATGGTGACGATGATGCTCCCGCCTGCCCAACCGCTGGCGGCGCCAATGATTTGGTGGTCGCAACCTTCACCGGATTTGGCCCCTCCGACGGATTGACCTTCACGGTGTTTAATGACACCCCTGGCTTGACCAACAACATTGAAAACATCGTTGCAGATCCCATGAATTGCGGCCCCTTCGCGAGAAGTGAAGCGGATTTGGTCATGGTCAACACCCGTCGTACCTACAACGGTCAAGTGATCACCACCGGTGTTGGAGTGACCGCCGGAGGCGGATTCGACTTCCCAACGCCCAACGGTTGCCAAGAAACGATGGTTGGAACTTGTAGCAATGGACTGGTCGGAGTCACCATCTACGACCCCTTCTTCAACTTCTTGAATGACCCCCCTTGGGATCCAACAGCCACTATCAACCCGATCACCCACCCGACAGGTATCTTCGGAACATTTATCAATGTAGATACGTCCTACACAGATGACGTCATCGATAACTTCGGAGTCGCTGTCGACCCTCTGATTCAGCTCGCTCAAGCGAAGTGCCTCCACACCTTGAGTGTGATCCCTGGTGAAGATGGACTGTTGGACACCGTTGACGATCGCGTCGTCTCCATCGGTGGCGGGGTTAGCTACTTCCCCAACTATGGTGATGAACCTGCAACCATCAGTTGCGAAGTGATTCTGTTGCCCAACACCAACGAAATCATTGCGCCGTAGTTGTTACACTGTAAGGACAGGAACCGATCAGTTACATGAATCGAAAAGATCAGTGGAGTCGAAAGGGAGTCGGAGCCTCATCGGAGGCCCACTCCCCTTCGACTCACTTTTTTAACTCTTTTGGTCTTTCAGAATCGGGCAATGCCCTCCTGCAATGGGTCGCGATTATCGCATTACTGTGCCTCGGCTGGTTTTTTGCACAACTGTGGAAGCCTTTGGATCCCACTCCGATAGAGTCACCCACTCCGAAAGCGGAAGGACCCCAGAAACCTTCACCAGAACCCATCGGTGAACCAGGGCCCGAAGTGAACGATTCACCCTCCGCATTAGACTCCCTCTCGCCGGAGGACAAAAAAATCTCCAATGATATCTTTGAGCTGTTTCAAAAGTGCCAATGGAGTAAAGCCCTCGATGCTTCCACCGCCCATCGAGTCGCTCGCGCGCGAGGTGATCTACAGGAGCTGCTCGATGGCCTTGGCCCGGAGCATGTCCCCATGCTGGTCGGCATGCTCAAGGAGGAACCCGATTTCATCAATCGACGATTTCTTCTCAAAGCGCTAGGCAAGATTGGATCTGACGAGGCATTGGTCGGGTTGATCGACCACTACCATTGGTCAGTTGAAGTGGATAAAGAGAGCGAAGTCAAACACACTATCGATGCCCTGGCACTTGCAAATACTGAGTTATCGATGGAGATCCTCAGGGAGTACTCACTCGCTGAAGATACGATTCAGCATCGATATCGATTTGTTGAAGCATTGACCCACCATGACCGTGCAGCCGATAACACCGATGTCTTCGGTGCATTACTTCGAGATCCGTCCCATTTCAGAGTGCGCCAACGCGCAGCCTACGGCCTCAAAATGAATGGCGGGCAAGACCACTCGCAAACACTGGAGACCGCCCTTGGGGAAGAGCTGAACCCTTACGTTCGACAATCCTACCTCGGTGCCCTCGGTGGCATCAGGGATGTCAATTCGATCCCCGTGGTCGAAAGGGTCCTGCTGGAGGACGAAAACATTTCCACGCGCATTTCTGCGGTGAGAGCACTTCTGAACATCGATGGATCTGCAGCCATCAATGTCCTGGTTCAAGCCCGAGACCGTGTGGATCCCTCTGACAGGGTTCAACAAGAAATCATCACCGCACTGCAAAAACTCGGCTACGACGGCTGATCACCACTTGAACCGAATCCCCTTGAGGGGCAACATTCGTATGGACCCAGACCTGCCCTCGGCTGAACCCTGGAAAGTAATCTCGGTGATCGATTCCTCTCGCCACCCTGAACACTCCAATCAACACTGCGTGATTGTTGCATTTTGTCAATCAACGATCTCGTGGCTTCTCTTGTCACTGACCTTGTTGGCGGTGATCGGCTGCAATCCTTCAGACTCATGGCAGATTATCGACGCACGAATTGAATCGAGCGAAATCGCCGATTCTGATTTCCAGGGAATTTTAACTTTAAGCTTCGATAGACCGATGCTTCTCCCAGCTCCTTCGAGTAGTGGGCTCCAATTCTCTCATCCCGATATCGTTGAAGGAAAGTACCGTATCGAGGAAGGCGAGCGCCTCAATGAATGGCGAATCTATCTCGAGTCTGGCTTCTCTCCACTGCTGACTAGAGGAGAAGGCTCCAATGCAGACCTGGCTAGGTTAACGGTGAACCTGAATCAGATCCTTCCCGAATCAGAAATCTCACAATTCAAAAAGAAAAGCAGTGAATCCATCGTCATCAACCCCTCCCCCGTAGAGCCGGCTCAACTGATCGGTGCACGCTGGGTAGATACAGATGGCAGCTCAACCGTCAATCAGGAAGACCTCTTGGTACTCGAGTGGGACAAGTTGGTTTCTACAGGCGTCGATATACACCAACCCGGAGACACCTTCCTCGGACCAGACGATTTGATCCGCCTTCCTGTCTCAGGGGACCGCCTCGGCGATCAAAATTTTCCGGCCCGCTGGATCGCCTCCAATCCCTCGATGCAATCGTCGCTGATTCTCGGCGCCTCACCGATGCTGACCATCGATGGAGTCGCCGATCCCACAAGGTACAAATATGAAGGTTCCAGTTCTGGAGTGGCTCTCACCTCAACCTCGATCCTCCCTTCAAACGAGTTACAAACCTCGAGGGGCGCAGGGGTCGCAGCACCTTATGTGGTCGATCTTGAAGGAGACTGCGATCCATGGAGTCCAGTGAATCTTGATTCGGGAGTCCCTCCCCTGGAAGGCTCCACACTGACACCGCTCGCTGGAGGAAGATTTCTTCTCGCAGGCGGAAGGACTTTAAGTCCCAGCGGTAAATCCCGAGTCCTCGGCGAAGCATGGATCCTCAATCCCAGAGGTGGGCATATCGGACCGATTCCTATGCAGCACCCCAGAAAGGGACACACCGCCTCTATTCTGACTGGCGAAGATGGCATCACAGGAACCGCGGATGATTTAGTTCTGCTCTTCGGTGGCTGGGATGGCAAACAGGTTCGCAATGATGCGGAAGTCTTCGTTCAAAACTCTGAAAACTCCAGTTTTCTTCCGGTCGCCATGAGTCAGCCCTGCACTCCCAGGTTCGAACACAGTGCACACGTGATCGCCGACGAAAATGAGATCGTTCTCGTCGGTGGACGACTGGAGGGGGAATTAAACGGAATCATCGAGGTGATCATCCTCGAAGATTCCATATCGTTTGAAGACGGCTCGATCAGGGCAGAATCATATCAGGCCGGAGAGTTGGCATATCCTCGCCACCAACATGCTTCAGTTCTTCTCGCCGATGCGGAGGATCCGCTGTTGTTCATCTATGGCGGCTACGGTGGCTCACTGGGTGCACCCTACGTCAAATTTACCGCCGAGTACTGCCGGGTGCTCTCTGCACCGGAAGCATTTCGAATCCGCAGGGGTACCCGTAGCCTTCGACGTTTGAGAATGAGCTCAGATTCCGATCTCCCCGGCCCCCGTCGAAGTCTACGAATGCTTCCGGGAATCGACTCCGGTCTCAACGAAAGCTCGGCTCTGCTGGTTGCGGGAACACGTAAACCCCCCACCCCAGATCCTTTCGCCCCGCATCAAACTTCCAATTGTCGCACAGGGTTCGTTTTGCAACTCAAAGACAATGGTAGGGGCTACTTACTATTGGAGTGGGTCCCGGTAGGTCGATTGGTTCAAGAAACACTTCATCCGGGAATCGCACCACTTCCGGGAGGGCGCGTCCTCATCGTCGGCGGTAGAGATAACGGCGGCATGGATATCAAAGAGGCGAGCATTTTTGACCCTGTCACAGGCCTGCTCGAAAGGGTGTGTAAATCACTCGACCATGAACCGTGGCAAAACCTACTCACCCAACAGGCCAGCCCGACTTGGGGTGGAGCATTCATCCTTGGGGTCGATACCCAATCTCTTCGTTGTCAGGGGATACTCTTCGAAGCCTCGAGATAATTAAAGCTGATCCCTATCACAGGTGATCAACAATAAAGACTCAATCAACCCGACGAATGATCAGCGCACTCCGTCAATCCTCTTATCGAGTGGGCTCACCCCCGGCAAAGCTAACGATTGTCAGCTGCAGATCCCAGGTATCCTGATACTCACTGCGTGGAGACTTATTGGTAATTTTAACCTTCTCGAAACCGAGGTGAGGTGCTCGAGCTTGGATGTTGGCGATGAAACTCACATGATCACGGAGTGGACGCTCTTCAAATGAAGCGGTGTAAATATGCTTCTTGATCCCCCCCGCCAAGGATTTGACATCATTGTTTCCAGTCTTGAGCTCTGGACGTCCAGTTGAATTTCTCATCGTCTCAATAATACCGATGACGACATCGCTGATTTTACTGGCGTTCTTTTTGCTTTCTTCGCGACGACGATGCTCAAGAACCACCTCTTTGCTTTCGGCACTGGAAAGCAACTCGCGCATCTGCAGCAGATTACCTTCTTCACGCTTAGTGACGGCCTGGTAATCGGCGGCTTGTTTCTTGACCCAAAATCCCCACGCACCGAAAACCGCTGAACAAAGAAACAGCGTCAGCAGAAGAATCTGGGTTAGGTCGCTGGTACTTCCTTTTGCGCTCATCTCATCGCTCCCTTGCACCGGACACTGCTGGCAACAGGAATAGGTTGAGGGTCAGTTTCTTATTTTCCTTATCTTCCTTGATATCATCTTCGATTCGGAAGAACTTTGTCGAGTTTCCAAGAGCCCCTGCAACCGTGTTCGCTGCGATCGCATCAGGGACCCTCATCGTCACAGTGGACTTCTGGTCTTTTCGTTTCAAACCACTGATGTCCAAAGTGAGCCACTCTGGATACACCTCGGGTCGGGCTGAAGTCACCCCTTTTGAAACGTCTTCGATCATTTCGACAATTGGCAGATACTCATCAATTCGAGCTCGTTTGTTTCCAGCACTGCCGCCCTTCAATTCGTTAATCTTCCTTTGGGCTGCAGCCAAGATCGAAGTCCCTGCGCCTCGCAGCTGGGGCTCTTCCCCAAATCGAGATTTATAAACTTCCATCTGATTACTGCGCACAGCTTCGTACTCGGCACGACGCAATTGCCCTTCTCGATGACTGGAAATCAGATGGGCGATCGATGACAAGCAAAAAATCAACCCAAGCAGAACCAATCCAGGGATCAACTTCGCGAAGCGACGCTCATAACGAAACTCCTCCTTGCGGAGATCAAATTCGGTCAATGATTGCCCTGCGACACCCAAAGCGAGGCCGACAGCAGTGGCACCAGACTCATTACAGCGACCAACCTTATCCAACCCCATAGAGCTTTCGATCTTGTCGCAAACTCTGAGTTGATGCGCGGGAAGCTCAAAGGATTCAGAGAGCTTCTCAACTAAGTTCAAATCCTTCGACACTTTTCCAGAAACAACGATTTGGTCGATAGGGTTTCTGAGAAAGTACCCGGCAAAGGTTCTTTGGATTTCCGTAATCAAACGGGAGACCAACTCGTCTGAGCTAAAGACTGGCCGTCCCTGCGTCACCTCTGGCTCTTTTAGCTGATCGAACTCTTCATCAGAAACGACAGCGATCGCCAACTCTTCCAAAGGTTCTTCGACAACCTCAGGAGTCTCATTCTCTTCGAACAACTGCTCAAAAGCGGCTTCAGGGTCAGCATTCCCATCGCGTTCTTCACCTACGGGATCGTTGACCTCCATCTCCTCCGCGGTCGGAAGAGCAGGCGAAGCATCACGTATCAGCTGATTCGCTGTCGAACGAAGACGAACGATACGCCCATCTTCGATGATGACAAAATCGGTGTGACCCGCTTCCATATTCAGCAGCAAGGTCTTACCGCTTTGCAGCTTTTCATGGGCAACATGAAAAGAAGTCGCCAAAGCGGTTTCGTCGATCTCCACTCTCGCAGGATCGAGACCCGTGTCCTTAAAGATGTCCAAATGCTTGCGCAACGAATCTTTATCGATGGCACCAATGATCAGTTGAGCTGAGTCCTCATTTTCAGAACATTTCAAGTAATCGATGATGAGGTCATCGATCGACACTCCAGGGATGTGGCCTTCACTCTCGTAACGAATCGTCTTTTGAATCACCTCGTCTTTTGTGAAAGGTACAGCGATATCCCTGATAGTCATCAAACGGGTCGGGATTGACGAAGCAACCTCCAAGCCAGCTCGATCACCACCTGTCAGATTCTCCTTGAGAATCTTGCGCAAAGATTCATTGCGCTCATCAGAGGAATCTCCTTGTGTTGCTTCTTCGATGAAATCGACGATCACTGTCTGCTTGGCTGAAACATCCAAGACAGCAATGCGGACTATGCCACCGTCTACTTCAATACCTGCGTGCAATGCCACGACAGGACTCCTCTCGCTGGAGATGAATCGGGTTCTCTATTGATCTCGCGATCGCGGGCGCGGGTTTGTCAAACCTTCAAGTTGTCGAATCGCACCTTGAGGATCTTTTTCCAGATCGATCCCCAAAGTGGCCTCAAGTTGCTTGCGGCTTTGTTTCTGTTCGGAAGTTTCCCGCGAAAGCCCTGATCCTCGCGGATTGGGTTTCGCTGGCTGAACACGCCCCCTTTGATTATTGGATCCACCCAACCCGGATCTGCTCGGCTGATTCTTAGCCGGGGTCGGTCGGGTATTGGTGGGTGTTCGGTTCGTTGCTGGGGTACTCCCCTTTGCGCCTGCTCCCCCAGAGACATCTTGGCCTTTGCCATTCTTGATGGCTCCTCTGGAATCATTGGGAATCCTTTGAGGTTGAGGCGTTCCGCGCCCGGGAAGTTGGCTGCCTCCGAGACCCAGAGTTTCTAATTCTTCAGGGCTGTAGCCTTTCAGCACCAAACCTCCATCGACCTCATTGATCACCGGGTCAAGAACGTCCTCGGTTTGAAGTGTGTAGCTACGATTGTCGTATCTGTAAGTGATCTGCTTAGGAGTATGGGTAATACTCAGAACTTCGTAAGTATTCTCATCGACCCGAAATTCTTGGCCTTGTTCAATGTAGCGCACCCTCGATTGATTCTGACTCGGAAGTCTACTTGGAGCTCTCGAGCGACTCGAAGTTCTGCCACGGGAAGTCGTCGTTCTTGAAGAGGTTCTTCCTGTAGTTCCTCGTAGACGCGAGTTCGTCGTAGTTCTGCGGCCGGTGGTCGCTGAACCGATAGGGTTCGCCGACTTCTCTTGGAGAGTAGCAAACTTTCGACCCTCTTCAGAAATGATGACTCCTGTCACTTGCCAATCTCTCAACGGCCCGCCATCGAGAACTGGAAGCTCAGGCTCCTGCTCAGTTTTCACTGGTACAACGGGGGGCACCGGCTTCTTTCTGTAGAGATCACGTATCACCGTCTGATAACGGTTTGAAACTGGTCTCGGCGTATCTGCAGGCATCTCGAAGTCCTTCGGGTTCACCAAACGGATCTGCTTTCGATCCTCTTCGGTAAATCCATACATGTTCAACAATGTGACGGTCAGCAGTGCCAATCCGCCGATATTGAACAAGGCCAGACCTGCTGCGACCCATTTGAGATTCAGCTTTATCATCGATTCATCCTTTGACGCATCATCGTTTCATCTCTCGCCACGAGAGCACCACGATGTGACGATCTCTCCTTGCACATACCAGTTTACCCGCCAGAGTCTGATTATTCTTGGTCCCTTCGAGGTTTGCTGTGAAATATTGGCTGGCAAAAACCACATTCGACTTCAAATCCTCTTTAAGAAGATCGGCGATAGAATCCTCGCCAATTTCCGAGACGGTCCAGTCTTCATTGATCTGGGACAACTGATTAAGACTGGTGAAATGCTCAAACTCTTGAGGGGGCTCTTCTCCGTCCTCCAGTGCCTGTTCTGCAGCCAGAGCTTCTTCTTCCTCTGAGAGCTCCCTGAAGGTGTTTCCCCTATCGAAAATTTGCCAAGCGATCTCCTTCGCTTCATCAAAGTCTTCGATGGATGGGATCAATGCCATGAGAACTTCTGGCCTTGCAGTGTTGAGATTGATTTTCCCTGAGGAGTTTGCGGTCATGACGTGACGCAATCCGATGGGCTGAATCGGCCCTTCCACCATGTCATCCATCAGGGAAAATCCGCTCTGCTCGAGGAACTCGAGGGAGCCGATTCCAGGAAGATCTTGCAAGCCCATTCCGCCTGCAAGCCCTCCGAGGCCACCCGGAAAATCTCCTGAATCTCCTGCGGCCTCTGCTTCTTCAGCCAATCTCTCCGCTTCGGCCGGATCGACCGGGCCATCAAACAATTCGAGACTGACCTCTTCCAATTGCAACAATGAATCAAGACTGCGGATCCGACGTGTCTTTTCATCGGACACCCGCTGAAAGACGTAGCCAACGATGGCGCCTGCAGCGTCGGTGGCATCAGGTGTCTGATCGTATGAGAAGCCGTTCTCTTGGTTATAATCGATCACTGCTTCGATCAATCTGGTCAGCATGATCTCGGCGTCGTCCACTTGCTGCTGCTCCGGCAGAACGTATTCCTCTTCAAAATCACTACCAGTAGAGGCGGTACCGAAATTCGCCGAAGAAGCGAGTCCATTGCCGCTCGTCGTCGGAACCCCAAGATCTCCTAAATCAGGAAGATCACCTTCTCCACCGTCACCGCCCTCCTCGCCATCTCCATCCGCTGGGTCTTCTTCATCTTCTTCGAAGAGAACCAACTCAAAGATGTGATTCAGGTCGATACAGGATTCGCCGTCGATGATTTCTCCGGAAACCTGAACTTCATTGATCGTGTCCTGAATGGGGTATGCCCAAGCATCATGACGTGTGTCGACGGGATCATCGGAAGATTCGGAAGGGCCGTTCTCGCCATCGCGATCATCATCTTCACCGGGGCTCCCTTGGCCCGTGTTAGGTCCGGCATCACCGTTGCCACCTCCGGGAAGCGATCCAAATCCAGATTCAGCGTCTGCTTCGAGTGCCTCGAGCAATCCCAGGTCTTCCATCAAATCTTCAGAGATCTTTTGCATGACAAGGCGTGAACTGGCTTGCAAAGCATAGTTCAAATGAGTGAAACCCTGACGATTCTGAGAAATTCGTTTTTCCACCTGAGTCACGAAGACCATCTGAGTGATGACAACGGTGAGGACGAGAACCAACACCAATACGATGAAGAGGGCCATCCCGGAATCCTTTGCGGATCCGTGGACATGCCTCCGATTCGTGATGTTTTCCTGCGTGCTTCTCATCGCACTCACATCCCTGTCAGACGGTTCAGCGGGGACCGCCATGCCCTCTCGGCAGCATCGATCCCGCACCTACATCTTCGGCAGATCTCATGCCAATCTCCAGTATCCCTCCAGGGAACTTTTACCCAGCCCAATTATCATAACACCCTTCAATAAAAGAGGTTACGAAACAAGGCCCGAGAATAAGAAGGAAACCGGGTGGGCAGCACCCCGATGTGAGGCAACAAGTGTTGTAAATCACTACACTTCGCTGGATGATTCGCCCTCGTGGGGAGCTACTTCCACGACCTCTCGCGAGGGCTTCAGGGTCAATGAAAGCACCACTGGAAGCACGATCAGAGTCAGCAGTGTCGACGCCCCCAAACCCCCGATAATTGTTTTTCCGAGGGTCGTGAAGGAAGGGCCTGTCGTGATTTGGGTCGTGTAGGCCATAGGAATCAGTCCGAGAATCGTCGTCAATGCCGTGATCAGAATCGGGCGCAAACGATCCCCCGCACCATCGATGATGGCATCGATACGCGATTGTCCCTCTGCCATCCTGCGCAATATCTGATCGATGAGAACGATCCCATTATTGACGACGATACCACTCAAAAGGATCGTCCCTACCGCCGCCGGTGTATCGAGATTGTCGCCCTGTAGATAAAGAGTCCAAATCACACCAGGGATGGCGAGGAACACAGAGACCATCAACACCAGAGGTGTTCTCAGAGATTCGAAGAGACAAGCGAGAACCATGTAAACGAGGAAGACAGAGAGGTACATCCCCTCGCCGAAAGATTCTCGATTACGCCAGCGCCCCGACCATTGCTCACCCAGATCCCAGGTATAACCCACTGGCCAGGTATAAGATTCGAGCGCTTGTTCGATCCGAGCTTGAATCTGTTGCTGATCACCACGCCCCATCTCCACCGAGACATTGGCGTAAGCGAGGCGATCCCACCTCTTTCGTTCGTCGGGAGCCTCTGCCTGAACGAGATCACCGAGATCTTCTACCGGGAGTTCCAGATCAGCGGTCACCGGGAACCGCATTCCTTTGAGCTCGGCAACAGTATCGGTCTCCTCTTCAAGAAGCCCGAGACTGATCTCCATATCGCTCGATCGAGTCCGCAAACTGGAGAGCCGACTCCCGGCAAATGACATACTGACGCTGCGCGCAACTTGATCACCAGAAACTTGCAGCCGACTCAAGAGATCCTCATCCGGCTCGAGACGAAGCTCATCGACTTGATTCCTGCCGCGAATCTCGCTGTCAGCAACCCCCTCCACATTGGCGAGATACGCCGCAACTTGTGGAGCAAGTTCATCGAGAAGCGATCCTGAGACCCCTTTTAAGCGCACATTGATCGAACCTGCACTTGAGCGTCCGCCGCCGCGTCCACCCCAACCCCAACCGTCACTGGTCTTGATGTTAAAACCTGGAATCTTCGGCAAAATTGGCGAGATACGCGCTTTGAGATCAGCAAGGTACTCCTCCGTTGCCATCTCTTGTGGCGGATAAATCCTTGTCAGTGCAGTTCCGTCAGCGAACCATGAATAGATATCTCCTTCACCGATCACATCCCGACGACTCTCTAAAAGCAGCTCAACTTGGGTGACCACTTTCTCCATCTCCCGATAGTCGAGACCTTCGACAGGGTTGTAGGCGATGTTTGCAAAGCTCGCCTTCCAATCCATGTCCGACATATTGAGACGGAAACCATTCTGGAATGGAATGATCACACTCAGGGTTGCTGCCAGAGCGATAGCGATAGTCAGGAACCTGTGCCGAACAGCGCCGCCGAGGAAGCGCAGGTACAAACCTTTGAAAGATTCAAACCAAGCCGCTTTTTTCACAGCTTTACTGCCAAAGATACGTGCGGAAACCATCGGAACCAAAGTCAGAGAAACAAAGAGACTGGCGCCGATAGTCAATGAGATCACGAGTCCCACATTACCGAGGTGCTCGGAAAATTGACTGTCTCCAGCGATCATCACTGGTAGGAACACCACCATCGTCGTCAATGTTGCGGCGAATACCGGCGTCGCCACTTCCATCGTTCCCCGTGTCGCCGCCTCGGTAGGAGCTTCACCCATAGTGGCACGACGAACGATGGATTCGACAACGACGACCGCAGTATCGACCAGCATTCCCACTCCCAGCATCAGCGCCAGGATCGTGATGGTGTTGAGTTCCATTTCAAAGAGGTAAAGGGCAGCCATCGCCGAGAGCACAGAGATGGGGATCGCCATACCGACAAGGAAGGTCGCCGAAAATCTTCGGAGGAAGATCAAGAGCACGACCAGCGCCAATCCTCCACCGATGAATCCAGCATCCCGCAGTTGCCGGATGGAGTTTTCGATCATCTTTCCTTGATCTTGCCAAACCAATAGCGTGATCCCGGCCAACTGTGGATCTTCCTGGATCGTCTTGACCACTTCTCGAACCCGGCGACACGTATTCACGGTGTTCGCTCCAGATTGCTGGGCAATCTCCAAGGAGATCGCCCGAGAGTGATTGAGGTGACGCCCCCAGCGCATTTCTCCTTCGATACGCTCGATGGTTGCCACTTGGCCGAGGCGCAATCCCCGATCATTGATCGGCAAATCGAAAAGGTCATCGTAGTCGTCGATCGCATTGATCATGCGCAGGCGACGGGTTTTGCCCTCTTTCCAAATCCTGCCGATGGTCGCATCGATATTCGACCCATTGATGACGGCAGCGATCCCTCCAAGGGTCAGCCCGTGTCTTTCGAGATCGCCTTTGCGGAATTGAATTCGAACTTCGAGAGGCTTGATGCCATCTAATTCTACCTGGCCAACGCCATCGATCCGTTCCAAAGGTCTTTGAATACGATTGACGAGTAGGTCGTAGTTTTCAGAGAGATCGATGCCCTTTGAGCTGATCCGGGCTTCGATGATGGTATCGACCCCTGGGCCCCAACCCCCATCTCGGACACGAATTCTCTCGATATCCTCGACAGGGAGATCATTGATCGCGCGCGCCAATCGCTCTCGGACTTCGACCTTGATCGCATCGGTGTCGGAGCCATGACCAAATCTTAAAGTGACACGACCACGTCCATCACTCGACTCCGACTCGATCCCTTCCAAACCATGGAGGGTTGCCAAAGCTTCCTCGAGAGGTCTCACCACCTCGTTCTCTACCTGTGTCGGCGAAGCATTGGGATAAGGGACGGTGACATTGATGCGATTCTGACTGAAGTTCGGCAGGGCACTCAGTGGCAAATACTGAATCGACAAAATCCCTGCAAGAAGCAACAAAAGATGCACGGTCAGTGTCGTGATCGGACGCGAAAGACAGAGGCGAACAAAACTCTTCATGCCGACTCCACCTTGTTTCCATCCCCCATTAATGCTCTGTAGCCACTTGGGATGACGACCAAGGTCAGCATCGTGGCCACGGCCAATCCCCATACTACGGTGATTGCCAACGGCTTACGCAATTCAGCTCCCGGTCCAAATCCGAGGGCCAAGGGTAACAACCCCAGGATCGTCGTCGCGCTCGTGATGAGAATGGGCCGCAATCTTTCACTTCCCGCCTTGAGAGTAGCGGCGGAAGGATCCAATCCTGTGGCCTGCAATTGCTGAATACGACTGACGTAAATGATGCCATTGTTGACGACGATCCCGCACAACAGGATCACTCCGATCATCGACAATACGCCAAGGGGAATGCCGGTGATCCACATTGCCAAGATCGCCCCACAAATCCCCAGAGGAACGGTCAAAATGACGATGAAGGGCAACTTGAGCGATTCAAAAGTACTGGCAAGGACGAGATAAACGACGAATACCGCTAATGCGAGAGCCATCGCCAGACTCTGTAACGATTCTGTCATCTCCAGATTTTGCCCCGACAACTTGGCGGTCGTCGTCGGTGGGAGAAAGCTTCCTGTCAGAGCATCGGAAACATTTGCAGTCGCTGTTCCCAAATCGACCCCGTCGGTTCTCGCTGTGACCGAGACCGATCGCTCCCCCCCAACACGCCTGATTTCTACCGGTCCCAATGCCTCTTCAAGTCTTCCTAGGGAAGCGACTCGTAGCATTGCTCCGGTCTCAGATTCCGTTTGCGCAACCGCATCTTGTGAAGCCTGATCGAGAGTCCTGTCCAGTGCACCCTCGATGCGCACACGAATATCGATCGGTTTTTCAGCATAACGATACTGGGTTGAGATTTCGCCGATTCCACGAGCACGCAATCCATCCGCAACCTGACCCAAATTGAGATTGAACGCAGACAGGCGATAAGGATCCATTCTCACGTGGATCTCTGGCACCTGATCGGGAACACGTGGCACTACGTCGGTGAGCCCTGCCACCAGGGACATCCGATCTCCTATGTTTAAGGCGGAATCTCGCAGGACTTCGAGATCCTCGTCGTAAACCTCAACTTCGATGGGATCGCGGAATGTGAATAGAGATGGCCTGCCCAAAGTGAATGGACAATCAGGAATCTGGCGGAAGCGATCTTCCAATTTCTCAATCAAGCGAGCTTCATCTTCTCTTGAAGCGGAAGAAGTCAAGCCAAGACCGATGCGAGCGATATGCTCCCTGCGTTCTCCAGATTGCACCTCTCCCAAGACAGGAGACTCGCCCACAGTTGACGTGTAGAGTTCAATCGGAAGACCCTCAGTTTTAAGATCACTGACGATCTTTTCCATCGCAGCGATCTTGCGATCAGTTTCTTCCAGGGGAGTGCCCTCAGCTAACTCAACATCGAAGTAAAACTGGCCCTGGTACAGATCGGGGACCAATTCTGTGCCCAATTCATCTGCTTTTGGCAGAACAACCATGCACAAGGCCAATGCGAGAGTTGGTGCCCCCCACGGCATCTTCAACAAAGAGCCCAATGTTTGCGAATAAGCTTTCTGCGCCAAATCGAGAAGCCAGGTGAACAGACGAGCCAGAGGAGACAATAACTGATCGATCAGCGCGATCAGCTTGCTCACGAAGCCACCTGAAAAACCCATTCCTCTTGAAACCACTGTAGGGATCACCGTCGCTGCAACGAAGAGGCTCGCGATGAGAGAGTAGGTCACGGTCAATGCCTGATCACGGAAGATCTCACCGCCGATTCCCTTAACGAAAATCAGGGGTAAAAAGACCGCAATCGTGGTGATGGTTGAAGCGACGATACCGCCGAGAACCTGACCGGTTCCTTTGCTGACAGCTTCGCGATCTTCAACACCTTCTTCACGTAATCGCTGAATCGATTCCAAAACGACCACGCTGTTATCCACGAGCATACCGATGCCCAGTGCCAATCCACCGAGCGAAAGTACATTCAAACTAATCCCTGTCAGCTCCATCAGCAGGAAAGTGACTGCGACCGAGACGGGAATCGAGAGCGCGATGGTCAATGTGCTGAGCATGTTACGCAAAAAGACATACAGCACTACCGCTGCCAGCAACGCACCCATCAGCGCGGTCGATTGAACGCTATCGATGGATTCTTCAATAAAGCGCGCCTGATCGGAAAGGACGAACAGTTCGCACCCCTCCAACTCGCGATCATCTTTCAGATCACTCAGTCGCTCTCGTAAAGCCTTCGCCACGTTGACGGCATTCGCATCGCCCTCTTTGTAGAGATCGATCTGAACCGCTGGTTGTCCATCAACTCGAACCAAAATCTCATCATCCCGAGGAACGATGGCGACATTGCCGATGTCCTTGACTCGCACTGTTCCGGTTTGGCCCTGACGTACGACAACGTTTTCGATGTCCTCCAAGGACTTGAACTCTTTGACAGTTCTCAATCGATACGCTGTTTGACGATCGCGAATCTCGCCCCCAGAGCGATTGACGTTTTCTTGGGCGATTCTTCGACTGACCGCAGTGACGTCGAGGCCAAGGACCTCCAACTTTTGAGGATCGAGATCAACGAGGACCTCATCCTCCGCGCCGCCTGTCACTCTCGCCGCAGCAACGCCAGTCACCGTTTCCAGGCGTCTCTTGATCTTTAACTCAGCCAGCTTTCGCAGATCGGGAATAGTGCGTGGCCCTGTCAATGCAAGACGAGTCATCGGATCGAGGGAAGGGTCGAATCTGAAAACCAACGGCGCACGGGCGTCATCAGGAAGATTGACCAAATCAAGCTTCTCGCGCACGTCGAGGCTGGCCCTCTGCATGTCCGTATCCCAGCTGAACTCCAGGACCACTTCCGAAACTCCTGCACGGGAGGTGCTGGTGTAGCGCAACAACCCTTGAGTCACTCCTACCACTTCCTCGATGGAGTTGGTGACCAACTGTTCTACTTCTTGGGGTGAGGCATCTGGCAATTCGGTCTGTACCGTCAAGGTGGGATAGTTGATATCGGGCAACAGTTCGACAGGAAGTCTCTGAAGTGAAAGCACACCGAAGGTCACAGCAGCGACAGTGACCATCGCTACGGTGACAGGCTTACGAATGATACTTTGGAGAAATGCTTCCATGACGTTCTTGCGCTACTTCCCTACCTATGGTCTTTCCCGCTTAGGACCTTTTTTTCTTTTGGGAGTATCTGCAGCTGGAGTCTTTGCGGCTGGAGTCTTTGCGGCTCGAGTATCTCCAGCTGGAATCTTTACGTTTGGAGCTTTAGCTTCGGTTTGCAAAGGTTCTACCGTCAACTCATCCACCTCTACAGGAATGCTGCGATAGACGCTAACCTTGCTGCGGTCTTTTAGCTTTTCGATCCCCTGGACCACCAACTTGTCTCCGATGGAAAGCCCTTCTTCGATGACGACGATGGAATCGTTTTCAAAGCCTGTGACCACTTCGACTTCTTGAACCGTTTCATCAGCGAGAAGTCGGTAAACAAGATTGCGATTTTGTCGCGAAGCAACGGCCTTACGCGGTACCACAACTCGATTTTCCAATGTTCGGGTGATGACATCGACGTGCACAAATGACCCTGGCCTGAGTGTCACCGAGGCTTCAGGGAATATGGCGAGGACTTCGACAGTCAGGCTTTGACGGTCGATCACCGGGCTAATGCGCTCGATAGTACCTTCCGTCAAGATGGGGCCGTCACTTTCCGAACGCAAAACACAACGCTGCCCCTTTTCGAGGTCCTGAACTTCACCCTCAGGAAGATACATACGTACACGCAAAGGCTCGAAATCCGCATAAGTGAACAATTCGTCGCCGACACGCACGTATTGCCCCGGCTCGATGCGACGACGCATGACGATTCCATCAAAGAGGGCTTTCGGCTGGGAATGTCCAAGATTGATGAGGGCGGTCTGGTGACCCGCTTGAGCCCGCTCCTTGGAGAAGCGTGCATTTTCGAGAACCTCTCCAGATGAATCACCCGTTTTTGCCAGATCTTCGAGGCGTTTGTAATTCGCATTAGCTTGTTGCAATTCGATATTGGCAACCTCTGCCGCAATCAGCAATTCTTTCTGATCGATAGCGCAAAGGCTTTGCCCTTCACGAATACGCGCGCCCTCGACTGCAACAACTTCATCCACTGTTCCTTCGACCCGTGAAAGAACCGTTACTTCTCGTTCTGGTTCAAGAATCCCGCTGCTTCGAACTCTTTCACGAATCACAGCAAGCAGAGTCGAACTGACCTCTACAGGAACGACTTCTTCATTCCCTTTTCGTCCTTCGTATCCACTCGTGCCCATTCCTCCTGGACGAGGCCAGCCTCCCCTTTGAGGAGCCTTCGGTGCTTCCGATGTGGGAACCAAACTATGGGAGAACCAACCGACTGAAATGAGGACGATCGCAGCGATAATTCGTGGAAACATAACTTTCATGCGGAAGACTCCAGACATTCAGGACAAGGGCAGGACTTTCGCAATCTCTCAAGAGACCAAATTCCAGTGGCATGTCCATCTGAAAATTTGAGGTTGAGGCCGTACCTTCCAGTCGCTTCGACAGCGACACAACGAAGGCTCTCTGGGATCGAATCGGGATCGAGAAGTGGCTGCCGAGTCCATTCGTCAACACAGGAGGCACACTCACAGGATTCTCTGAGATCTCTGTGTGAGTAAAGACTCTCATGGCCATCGGTCCAAACGATCAACAAGGTCGCCGGTTCCAGAAGCTCCACGAGTTCAGTCTGATACCTGGCATCCAAATTCACAAAATCGCCCCCTTCAGAGCAAACGACAGCTTGGAATCATACCTTGAGATCAAGATATCCACACGTTGACGAGGAGGTTTAACGAGAATTCTGGCTGGAAAAGGCGTGAGCCCCCTCCGGAAATGGGTCGATCCCGGAGAGGGCCGTTTGGAAGGCAAAGCTTGTTTTCACCCCGGACTGCGGCAACAGGGGGAAAAATGTAGGTCGGAGAGAGGTACGCCGCGTCAACTTCGGGGAAAAAAACTCTACGGGTTCGACCACTCCCCAACTCTCTCCGACCGCCGAACCGAAAGGAATCTACCTTGCAACATATAAAATGTAAAGTGCATTTTTGAGATACCTTCAAAAGTGTCTCAAAACCCCACTTTGAGCTGGAAATTGTCATTCCCACCGATCTTCCCCGCCACCGGAGCCGAGGAAATCCGATCCGCAACGAAGCGGAGGACTTGTGCTGCCAACTTTCGAGGGGCACTTTCTTCATAGAATCCCAATCAGGCCACGACTCCACATCAGAAGTGGATGGAGATCCCGGATGAATTTCTCTGCTGACTCGCAGATCCCAGCTGCTCAATTCGAGGAGTGGCTTCGTGATTTGCAATCCCGCATTTGCCAAGCTCTCGAAAACCAAGATGGAGAGAGCACGTTTGAAACCACATCTTGGGATCGGGAAGAAGGTGGCGGAGGCGAGAGTAGGCTCTTGAGAGACGGAGCCATCTTCGAGCAAGCAGGTGTCAACTTCTCGAAAGTCAGTGGCTCGGCACTTCCGCCCACTGCCAGTGCTCAACGGCCTGAGTTAGCCGGTCGCAGTTTTGAAGCGATGGGAATCTCACTTGTGATCCATCCGCGCAACCCTCACATTCCAACTTCACATATGAACGTTCGCTTGTTCCATGCTCAAAAAGAAGGAGAACCACCTGTGTGGTGGTTTGGCGGCGGATTTGACCTGACTCCTTACTACCCCCGCCTGGAAGACGCCCGTCATTGGCATGAAACTGCCAAGGCCGCACTCGAACCTCATGGCAGCGACTTGTATCCACAGTTCAAAGCATGGTGTGATCGTTACTTCTTTCTGCCACACCGAGATGAAACCCGTGGAGTTGGCGGACTCTTTTTTGACGACTTAAATGAAGGTGGGTTCGATCGCTGCCGTGACATCACTCAATCGGTGGGCAATGCATTCCTCGATGCCTATCAACCCATCGTCGAACGACGCCACCAAGAGCATTACGATGAAGATCAACGTCAATTCCAACTCTACCGGCGCGGGCGCTACGTCGAATTTAATCTGCTCTTTGATCGCGGAACCCTCTTTGGAATTCAAAGCGGAGGAAGAACGGAAGCGATCCTGATGTCATTGCCACCGGTGGTCCGCTGGCACAGTGGGTGGACTCCTGAAGAAAATTCCGCCGAAGCTGAATTGGCTTCATTTCTGCGCCCTCGCGACTGGCTCAGCGAAGATCCCATGACCTCACCTGAGGTCTAAAACCACTCCAATTGGCGATGAAAGACGATTCAAGAGGCGAGTTGCCTATTTGGCAACTCGCCTCTTGCCATTTTGACAATTGCAGATATTCTCGATTCTGACCATCGGATAGCTTCCAATGGATCTTTCCGGAAAGAAAGAGAGCGACATGAATCAGGAATACGAAGACGAGTACGAAGACGATTACGAAGAGCCGACGAACACCGGTTGGTTGAGTAATACTCCCTACTGGGCCATCTCCGCAGCCTTCCACGTCATCGTTCTTTCGATCCTCGGAACGGTCGTCATCCTCGAAGTCAAAGAGGAGAAGGAACAGCGCAAGACCATCGTCAAAAAGGAGATCAAACCTCCAAAGTACGACCCGACCAAAAAGAGGGATATCGAGCGCAAACCGGAGATCCTCGAAAAACAAAAGACGGATCCGATCAAGATGCTCAAGCCCGACAAGATCAGTCGGACACCCAAAGGAACCAGCAAGAACAATAAGACCAACAAGAACATCAAAAACCAGCTCAACGATGCCTTCGGCATGACTGGAGCAGGTGCCGGTGCTTACGGAAACCGCTTCGGCAAAGGTTCCTTGTCACGAGAAGGTGGTAGTGAAGCGACCGAGAGCGCCGTTCTTGCAGCGCTGTATTGGCTCAAGCGTCATCAGCATCCGGATGGACACTGGTCATCGAATGGATTCCTGCGACCAGATGGTTGTGAGCAGGAACAAGGTGACGGTTTCGAAGGTTACGATGTCGGAGTCACAGCTCTCGCCATGCTTGCCTTCCTCGGCTTTGGTCACACCCACGAAAGTGGTGAGTTCCCCGATTTCGTCATCGTCATGCGCAAGGCGATGGATTGGATGCTCAAGCAACAGGTCAAAAACGCAGATCCGAAGCTGAATGGTCTCTACGGTATGCCCCAAGAGGACACCGATGAGTGGATCTACAACCACGCCATCGCGACGATGGCGATGAGCGAACTCCTGTTGATGTCGCAGGACAAGATCAAGCTGTCCAACTCGGTGGCGCGGGCTACGAAGTGGTGCTTGAACTCACAGAATCCCGGATACGGCTGGAAGTACGACTACCAGGCGGGCCGTAATGACACTTCGGTAACCGGTTGGATGGTGCTCGCGCTCAAAACCGCCAAGGTTTGCGCACAGTCGCGCTATATCAAAGTCAAAACCAAGGACTTCAACCCAGCCTTCGAAGGTGCACTCAAGTGGTTCGAATCTTGTACCGCACGCTCCGGGATTTGTGGATACGAGAACCCTGGTGACGAAGGCTCAAGATTGCAAGCCTCTTACCCAGAGCCTTACCCCTACTCGAAGGATCTCTCCTGTATGACTGCTGTGGGTGTGCTCTGCCGTATCTTCTCTGGCGAGAAGACCAACACTGAAGCGATCAAAGCAGGAACCAATGTCTTGATGGATGAAATTCCGGAATGGCGTCCACAAGAGGGCAAGCGCAAGTCGAAGATCAACCTCTACTACTGGTACTACGCGACCTATGCCATGTTCCAAATCGGCGGTAGTAAGTGGCGTGAGTGGAATGAGGCGATGATCGATGCACTCGTCAAGAACCAGCGTGTCGGTGGTTGTGAAGACGGCTCTTGGGATCCCATCGGTGAATGGGGTATTGCAGGAGGCCGAGTCTACAACACCGCCATCGGTGCGATGACCCTTGAGGTCTACTACCGATTTGCACGTGCCTCCAACTGACGGTGATGGTCGATGTCAAATCAATCGAATCGATTTGAGATTCAACTGAATGGCGAGGTTCACCAGATCGAGGCCGAAACATCGGTCCTCGATCTGGTGAACTCTTTGCCGATCAACCCCATCGCTGTCGCAGTTGAACGCAACAAAAAGATCGTCCCTCGTTCACTGCATGCTGAAACGATCATTGAAGCGGGCGATCATATTGAAGTGGTGACCATCGTCGGAGGAGGATAAACATGGGTTCCAGCGAAACCGTTCCCGGTAACACCCAAACACACAACACCCCCACCCCCCTGACCCTTGGCGATCGTACATTCAGATCGAGGCTCTTTGTCGGCACCGGCAAATACAGCGATGCTGAAACGATGAATGCTGCTCTGGAAGCCTCCGGCTGCGAAGTGGTAACGGTCGCCATTCGTCGGGTAGACCTCAATAGCGGTGATAACCTGCTTGCACAGCTCGACCGTGAAAAATACTTTCTGCTCCCCAATACTGCCGGCTGCTTCAATGCGGAAGACGCCATCCGGGTATGCCAACTTTCCCGGGAACTCGGCTTGGGAGATTGGGTCAAGTTGGAAGTCCTTGGCGATCGCAAAACACTACTTCCAGATCCTGTCGGTACCCTCGAAGCGTGTAGGGAATTGGTCGCTGACGGGTTTAAGGTTTTGGTCTACAGCAGCGATGATCCGGTTCTCGCACTGCGCCTTCAAGATGCGGGAGCAACCTCGGTGATGCCTGCGGGATCACCGATTGGCAGTGGTCAGGGGATCCTCAACTCCAACAACCTCTCCATCATCCTCGAACAACTCGATGTTCCGGTGATCATCGATGCAGGAGTGGGTACCGCTAGTGATGTCACCATCGCCATGGAACTAGGCGCGGAAGGCGTTCTCCTCAACACCGGAATTGCAGGTGCTAAAGATCCTGTTGCCATGGCTCACGCCATGCGACATGCCCTCGATGCGGGTTGGTTCGCTGCGCGAGCAGGCAGGATTGCCAAACGTCGTTATGCCCAGGCATCCAGTCCCACCGAAGGAGTTCTTGGCGAATGAACTCATCTGCCAAAAGCTTTGGTCTCCTGAAGCCTGGCCCTTTGTCGCAATCCCCTAAAGATCCAACTGCTCCGTGGGCAGGCTCACAGGTCTTGCTCTTTTTCGGCTTGTATCTGGTTCTGCAATTTGTGGCTGGAGCTCTGGCCCTCAACTCCGCCGAGTTGCCCGACCCGACTATAGATTTAGAACAGACGTCCGAACTCACCGGGGGTTCTGCCCTAACAGAAACAGAAGCAACTCCTGCGGAATCGGAGCAAGAGGTAACAGAAGAGCCTTCGAATAAGGGACCCAGCGCGCCTCTACTGACTCGTGATCAAGCACGTCCTCTCTTCATGGCATCAATGATCCTTAATGGGCTTCTGATCCTTTTGATTCTGTTCTATGTAAGCCTTTGGCAGCGAAGAAATCCCACGGCAAGCTCCTTCCTCCTGGGGACCAACTCAACGGTGAGCTCATGTCTTAAAAGCGGCCTATTCGCTTGTTTGGCATGGCTACCGATCCACCTCTTTCTCGCTTTAATTTGGTCAGCGGTATTGACGGCGTTTGGTCATGAGCTCAATCCTCAAATAGCGATCTCCCTATTTGGTGAGGCTGTCGAAGAGGGGGATTATTCGCTGATTACCTTTTTGGTGATCAATATCATCCTCATAGCACCTTGGCTCGAAGAACTTCTCTTCAGGGGATTACTCTTTCGATGGTTGCTCGGTTACCGCTCGGTCATCGCGTCCGCAGTTTTATCCGGAGTCATCTTTGGAGTAGTGCATGATTCCCTCGCCAGCATCTTTCCGATCGCAGCTTTAGGTGTCGCTCTGGCCTTGCTCTACAACCGCACGGGAAGCCTATTGACCGTCATTTTGTTTCATACCTTTTTCAACTCGATCATGATTTCATCTCTATTTTTGATTCAAAGCGCAGGGATCGCCGAATGAATAAAATTGGTGAGATCATCAAAAAGCTGCGTGAGGAATCTGGAATCACCGCAAAGGACCTCGCTCAAAAGATAGGGCTTTCCGCTTCGCAAATGAGTCGCCTCGAAAGTGGTCAAAGACGCATCAACAGTGAAGTACTGACGCGAATCGCCAAGGCCCTCAATGTGGCGCCTTCCCAATTGATCGACGATACGGATGGTCAGGAGATCCGCTCCCTGGCGCGATCCGCCGCCGCCCCATTCCGATCTTCTATCGGTAAAGTGATTCGATCCGCGAGAAGACAAAAGCATCTGACTGTCGAGGATCTGGCTCGCAGAGCCGGTGTTTCCAAAGCCTATGCGGTCTCTGTTGAAGAGGGCCGGAGAAGTGGACTCGAATCAGATTATATTCGCAATGCCTGCAAGGCACTGGGATTAGCTCCCCTCGATTTGATCACCCTTGCGGAAGAAAAATTGGACAACGTTGAACTTGAAATCAAAAAGGTTGAATCGAGCTCTACCGACAGTGGAGAAGGCATCCCACTCATCCATGACGAAGAGAATCCATATCCTGTTGAGATCGATTCACGAAACATCCCCAACGGTATCGTTGAGGATTGGATAAAAATTCCGGGCACTGATTCTTCCACAAGTTATGCACTTCGCGTTTGTGGAGATGCGATGGCTGGGGCGGGATACCCCTCCTTCAAAAATCAGGAAATTGTCGTCTTCGATACGGTTAGAAGTATCAATAACGGTGATTTTGCTTTGGTCAAACTCTCTGACAAAGTCGATGCGACGATGGATTTTACAGAAATCCAGACCATCTTCTGCCAATACTTTATCGATTCTTCTGAGCATATCCGTCTGCAGTTCTTGCGTTCTGAGTTGCCACCCCTCATACTCTCGGCCGACTTCGTGGAGAGAGCATGGGTCATGACCCACCACCTCCGCAAGTTCAAGAGCGAATAAGCAAGAGCGGATTTGATCTTACTGATCGTTTCCAAAGTTCTGAAATCAGCTCAATTAGAACTTTGTAATGAGTCGTTTTTCGTGCTTCGTGTTTTAGTAAATCGCGCGCCCAGGTCTGTGTAAGCCCAGCAATATAAGATTGCTACGAGCACCAGCTGCAGCGCGCTGGATTTTGAAGCCTCAATGAGGATGGCACCTCTTCTCGCTGAAGGGGTTACTGAAATTGAGCGACAAAATCCCGCGGATTAGGTGATTTGGGGAACATCTCCACACTGTGATTCGTTTCAATATTAGACACACCTCCTCACGGGTCGGAGGGAACCTGGTTCCCTCCGGCTCTATTTTTTTGACAAATTTCTTTGCCAAACTCCTCATCTTTTACATAGCTGGAACACAAAAAAATACGGCGGAGGACCGGCACGCTGTGCCATTCCTCCGCCGAGAAGAGAGGGCTGTTTTAGGATCAGCGAATGTCGTGAATTCGCAGATCTGGTTGGAGAGCCTGAAGAGTTTGCAGAACTTCTTCCTGGCGCGCAGAGTTTCCGACGCGCAAGTAACGCTCATAACTCCTGATGGCTAAATCACGACGCCCTTGTTTCAGGTAGATGGTCGCAATCCAGTAATGGGGCTCGCCGAATGTCGGGTCAACTTCGAGGCAAAGGTCCAGATACTTACGGGCCAGATCGAGTCGATCCATATCCACGTACAACTGGGCCAGTTCAATCAACGGTCCGCTGTACTTTTGATCGCCGGTCGATTCGATCAGTGCAAGATAAGATCTTTCAGCAGCAGTATAGCTACCAAGACTCTTGTAAATTTGAGCTGCAAGGTAATCGTATCTAGGATTGTTGGGATCGATGCGACGAGCTTTTTTCAAAGCAGCCAAGGCACTCTGATGATCCCTCTTCTCCCAGTAGTAACGGGCCAAACGCTCTTGATAACGAGGTTCTTTCGGGAAATCCCGCGCCAACTTCTCGTACTTGTCAATTTTGACGTCGACGATGGTCGAGCGACCTTCCTCGTTCTCGGTGATGATCTGCTGGCTACTGGAAATCACTTTCTCAGAACCAGCACAGCCTGCCAGCAGCAGCATGGCAACCAGGGCCACCATTAGGGTGTTTGAACTATTCATCGTTCGATCCTCTCTCGGAGTTCAAGTCTCCATAACCGTCATCGTCAACGGGGACTGGACTCTTGAGAGAAATCGGGGAATTATCCTGTTTTCAGGTATCCTCCCCCCCGAACCCAGGAAGGAACCATTTTGAGCGCTATCAACAAAGCCCTGATCCAGGCTCTTCGCACTCTTGGCTTGGTCGGCCTTCTCATCGTTATCGGCTGCCAAGGGCTACCCCTGAAGTCTGCCCCCGATCAAAAACTGCTCCAATCGCAGATCGAAAATCGAATCGCCCAATTTGAAGGGGTCGTCGGAGTCCACTATCACCACCTGGGCAGTGGTGAAGAGATTTCTATACGTGCAGACGAAACCTTCCCCACGGCAAGTTTGGTAAAGTTACCCATCCTGTTTGCGCTGCTGGATCGGGTCTCTAAGGGTGAACTCGATTGGCATGAAAAACGAACCTACAAAATCGCTCGTCGGTATGCCGGCGAAGACCTGCTCGCTTCCTTTCAAGATGGCGAAAAGATCGCCCTCTCCAAACTTGCAGACTTGATGATCCGCTACAGTGACAACACCGCCTCACTCTGGTGCCAGGAACTTGCAGGAACAGGTCTGACTATCAATCGTTGGTTACAGCAGAATGGTTACCCAAACACCTACGTCAATTCGAGGACGCCGGGCCGCGAAGATGATTACAAGCAGTGGGGCTGGGGCCAGACGACGCCCAGGGAGATGACCCGCATGGTCGAAAGCCTCTACTCCCGGGAATGCATCGGCTCTCCTTGGGATGAGTTGATGCTCAAACTGATGAATAGCAGCTACTGGCGAGAAGAAATGCTCTCGGCGTTCCCGCCTGAAGTTACCGTTTATTCCAAACAGGGCGCGGTCAATCGAAGCCGCTCCGAAGTGATCTTGGCGATGTCCCCCTCTGGCCCCTTTTCTCTTTGTGTCATCACCAAAGAACAACGGGACACCTCGTGGGGCGAAGACAATTCCGGCTTTGTGTTACTCCGTGATTTGGCAAGGATCTGTGCTCAATAAAATCGCCGACTCGATATTGTCGGCTTATTTTTTGTTGGTCTGCCCGTGCCCTTTCCGCAGCTCTTCAATTTCTTCCGCTGTATAGACCACCCCAGTTCCGGACCCTGGGCACTCTTCGACGACTTCGAGCCAGTCCTCCATCGATTCTAAATTCTGATTCCAAAAGGGAAAGGTTTTGCATTGGGTCGGTCGGGATTCATAGACGCTGCAGCCGTCTTCCCAAAAGATGCATTCATGGTTCGGCTTTTCGATCAGGCTCTTACGCCTGCCCACCCTGCGGACATATTTCCATTCAAAATCTTCCGGAGACATTTCAAGCTGCTTCGCCAAAGCTTCGATCTCCTTCTGATTGACCCAAACGTAGCCTTCAATTCGACAACAGTGCCCGCATTGCGTGCATTTGAAGGGAAGTCCATCTTTCCACCACGGCTTAGCCATCGATCCGCCTCTCGCAGAACAAGTTAATCCCCTTCCATGAAGGACTCCAGTGAAGGCCTTTGTCGCAGCTAAACCGAGAGTTAGCATGGCGCAGGTGAGGTATCGGCCCGGATACTACCTCAAGAGGAAGGCGTTGACCCCTATGTCCAGATTATTGCCAATGCTGCTGATTTCTCTTTCACTGCCGCTGCTCTGTGGTTGCGTCGAACGCACTCTGCAAATTCGGACGGAACCAGAAGGCGCACGGGTCTTTCTCAATGGGCAGGACAAGGGAGTCACTCCTGCAACGATCCCCTTTGACTTCTATGGGACCTGGGATCTCCAGATTCGTATGGAGGAGAGCGAGTTACGAGGCGCACGTTCCCTCAAGCCGATCCGTGAAAAGATCCGCTTAAGTCGTCCATGGCACCAGGTCTTCCCTCTGGACTTCATCTCGGAAGTCCTCTGGCCCGGCACCATTCCTGTCGAACACGTCCTCGAATACACCTTTGAAGAGCAAAATCTGGACGACTTGAGAGACTCCTTCCACGAGCATGCCCGTGAAGCAGGGGTCGAAACGCCCTTACAAGATTCGACCGAAACCCCTAATCCAGGTCAGCGGCGGTGAATCAGCCGATCATTCGTTTCGAGCAGTTAGATTTTTTGGGCCCCGACAGAGGTCCCGATCAACTGGAAGGCCTCAAAGTTCTCGTCCTTGGTCTGGGCACCCATGGAGGAGGGACCGACCTGGTCCATTTCCTTCACTCCAAAGGGGCAATCGTCACCGTCAGTGATCACGCACCACGTTCGACATTGAACGCCTCCATCGAGTTGATCGATTCCATCATCCCTGAAGAGAACATCCACCTGGGTGGTCATCAGGCCGATCACCTCCGAGGAATCGATTGGGCCGTCATCAATCCAGCGATCCCTCCCGCTGCTCCCTTTTTGCAGCACGTCTATGAATCTGGAGTACGCCCCGTAACAGAACTGGGGCTCTTCCTTGCCTGGGCCCCCCACCAACACCTCGCGGCTGTGACAGGAACCAATGGGAAAAGCACCGTTTGCGCTCTCGCCCACGACATGATCAGCGCCTCCGGACTTCCAGTTCGGGTAGGTGGTAACTTTGGCGGTAGCCTCCTGAGCCAGCTTGAAAGCTGCTCCACTGAGACCCGATGGATTGTAGAGATTTCTTCTTTTCAAGCTTCACGCCTGGGGACTGAAATACCTCGCCCTCCTGTGGTCGCCCTGACTCCCTTTGCACCCGATCATCTCGATTGGCACGGCGATGAAGAAACTTACTTTCAAGCAAAACTGAATCTGTTGAGACCACCTCATCGACAATCTCAATCGGTGATCGCCGCCCCTGATTCCCCATTTGTGGCCGCCATTTCAGAGCTGGAAACCACACCAAATCTGATTTCGATGATCGATCCAGAGTTACAAACGAATGACTACGCTTCTGCCAATCCAAATCTGGACGGCGTCACCGGCCGCTCCAACCTCGCCCTGGCAATGACCCTCGCCAAAAAACTTGGAGCCACTAAAGAAGGTTGTCAGACCGCGGCAAAAAGCTTCAGCGGCTTGCCACACCGGTTCGAGGTGGTTACTCGCAAAAACGGCGTAACATTCATCAATGACTCCAAAGCAACGACGCCAGATGCCACCATCTCCGCTCTCGACCGTATTGAAGGTCGAGTCATTTGGCTCTGCGGAGGTAAAGATAAAGGGATCGACCTCGACCCTTTGGCATCCTCGATTTCAAAGCGAAACATTCATATCTTCGCCTATGGAGATTCAGCTGATCGCCTTCTGGGAGCAATCAAAAGTCGAGCCCCTCACAACTTGGCAAGGCGCTGCGACCACTTGGATGAGGCCTTTGAATCGGCAGTAGATCTTTGCCAACCCGGGGACACGATTCTGCTCAGCCCCGCATTTCCCTCCTATGATCAATACACTTCCTTCGAGGAGCGTGGAGAACACTTCCGCAATCTGGTAATAGGACTCGAAGAATAGACCCGATCAGGACTCCTTTTGAGTACACCTGTCGACGAAGACTGGACCTGGCTTCAGTTTGGGGCCAAGGTGGAGGGGAATGACCGTAACCGATTTGAGGGAGATCGATGGCCAAAGCTCACACTGTTTATCTATGCTTGGAGTGTGGGTCGACCCACGAACGCTATATGGGCCGCTGCCCTGACTGCGGTACCTTCAACTCCCTTTCGGAACACAAGGTGAAAGCTGAAAAGCCCGGGAACTCCACACCTCGGCTAACCGGTGAAAAAAGCGCTGCGGTCCCCATCGGTGAGGTGGAAGCGCGTGAGGAGGACCGGGTCAGCTCTGGCATGGGTGAAGTGGATAGGGTTCTCGGTGGAGGGCTCGTTCCTGGAAGCGGCATCCTCCTTTCAGGTGAACCGGGGATCGGCAAGTCTACGCTTTTACTACAGCTGGCCCATTCTGTTGCTTCTGCGACAACAAGAGACCAGCGCTTTCTTTACGTCACTGGAGAAGAATCTGCAGCGCAGGTCCGATTGCGCGCGGATCGCATCGGTGTCGCCGATGAACAGCTGTGGCTCCTCTCAGAGTGTGATCTCGATGCGATCGAAGCTCAAATCAAAGAGACCTCCCCCGCAGTCGTCGGAATCGACAGCATCCAAACCGTACGCTGGGATGATCTTCCAGCCGGTGCGGGAGGTGTCGTCCAGGTTCGAGAAGTTACGGCGCGCTTGATCTCCCTCGCTCGCCGCGAAGGATTTGCCCTCCTTCTCGTCGGTCACGTCACTAAAGATGGAAGCGTTGCCGGCCCAAGAACTCTCGAACACATGGTCGATGGAGTTCTACAGTTTGAAGGTGAACGTGGAAACGCACTGAGAATCCTTCGAGGTCTGAAAAACAGATTTGGATCCACGGAAGAGGTCGGCATCTTTGAAATGCGTGCGGACGGACTCCATGAAGTCGATAACCCTTCCGGGTTACTCCTCTCCGACCGCTCGAACGCCTCTCCCGGATCGGCGACGGCTGCCATTCTCGAAGGCACCCGGCCGCTACTCCTCGAAGTTCAGGCATTGGTGAGCCCTACCGCCCATGGCTCTCCAGCAAGAAAGTGTTCAGGGATCGATAGCGCACGGCTCTCAATGCTCGCAGCTGTTCTCGAAAAGCGATTAGGAATTCCCCTTGGTGGCTGCGACATTCACGCCAATGTCGTCGGCGGCGTTAAACTTCGCGGAACCGCTGGGGACCTGGCACTCGCCGCAGCGCTCCTCTCATCATTCCATGATCGCCCACTTCCCAAGGATTTGGTTTTCGCAGGAGAAGTCGGGCTACTAGGCGAAGTACGTCCGGTAGCGGGAACGCGGCAACGCCTCGAAGAATCGGCGAGGTTGGGCTTTAACATCGCCTGCGTTGCTCCGGGCAGTCTCGAGGATGCGGGTCCAAAGGGTATGAAGGTTCATGAAGTTCCCGAGCTGGCTCAATTGGCGCGCAGGTTTGTCGATTGATAAATCAACCGCTGATCTCTTCGAAGTGGAATCCTCTGCAATTTGCCGGATTGCGTCGCTGGAGCCTACTGATCTTTGTCACTCTGGTTCTCTTCTTCATCGCTTCCCAGGTACCCCTCTTCAACTTTTCCAATAATCCTGCTTATGAGGCCTGGGATCAGTTCCATCAACTTGAAGGTGAAGCTCCACAGAAACAATGGAAGCCTGGAAGTGTCGAAGGCATCACTTTTGATCAACAAACCATCTTGGAGGTTCGTCGTACTTACGATCCTGCTGATCAACCGGGCGCCGCTCCCAGTTGGCTTTTTACCCTTCGCCGTGTGGCATCGGTGACGACTCATCTGGCAGAGGGTTATGCCGTCTTGTTCGTGTTACTTGTGCTAACTCTACTGACTCGATTCATTTCCGGTTGGAATCGGTTCCAAGTTCCTATTCAAGGAGCATTTCTAGGCGCGGTTACCGCAGGTGTTTTGGCCCAAGGATTGAAGGTGTTGATCGGTCGTGGCCGACCGAACGAACTGATCTATCGCGCGTTTCCCGATTGGCAACCCATCTCGTTCGAACACAGCCATCACAGTTTACCTTCGGGGCACTCCACCGCTGCCGGAGTGATGGTAATGCTCCTCTGTGTCCTCTTTCCTCGTATGAGTCCACTATGGATTTGCTCGGGGATTTGGCTCTGTGCCACAAGAGTTTTGACAGCAGAACATTGGCCGTCCGATACCCTTCCGGGATTCATACTAGGAGCTTTTTGTTGCGCATTTTGGATCAGTCGATTTCAACCCACGGGAGACCTGAGCCAAAGTTCGACAACGAGCCAACGGCCATTGGAATAGTTAAAGATCTTCTTCTGCCAACGTCTTTCAACTCTCGTTGATTCTGAAAGCGTGGCGGAATGGGGATTCTCTTTCCCCACCTCAACGGCCGTGACCAACCATGCTGGCCCCTCATCAACGAGCCAATGATTCAAACTGTCCCCACTCAACTCGGGGATGGCTTTAGCTCCAACGAGTGGTTCCGGGTTCAAAGCAAAGAGCAGAGAAGGCTCAAAGTAGTTCAGAGTAGAAACTTGAGCCCTCGCAAACGAACCCTCTGCTGATTTGACCTGCTCTGCGATGGGTTGGGCTACCTTGCAATCAGGCTCGAGGTGCCCCGCCCCCATCAACAAAGACCCGATGCCCAGTGCTACCAATGCAGCGGTTCCTCCAGGAGCCTTGAGCGAATAAAAGGAAGCTTGCCGTTCCCAATAGAGCACACTGATTGCTGCAGACAGGAAAATCGCAGCTGTGGGGATCGCAACCATCACCGAACCACTGATCTCTTCGACGGCGAAGACCCAAGCGATTCCCAAAGTGGCGAGTAGAAGTATTGTGATCCAAACACCAATCTTTTCAGCGAGTGACTTTGAAGAGGTACTGATCTGCTCTGAGTGCTGGGACCAATACCAAGAGCAAGCAACCGCAACACCTGGAAAGGTTGCCAAAATGTAGTGGGGCAATTTCGTCGCCACCAAAGTCATCAGCAGAAACACGGGAAGGATCAGGCTTGCGAGAATCCACCACACGCGTCTCTGCTCATTTGAGAACCCTTTTCTTTTAACAATCCCAGGGATCAACAGAGCTGAAGCGGGAGCAGCACCCAAGAACAAAACCGGAAGGTAAAACGGCAAGGATACCAACCATCCGAAAAGGCCTGATCCACCGTGACTCTCCAACGGCTCAGCGATGCGTTGAAATACATGTCGACCCAAACCTAATCGTGCGAGCTCGCCACCTGTTTGCTCATTCGCGGGCCAACCCCACGCCAAAAAGCAAAGTAGCGCGATGGCTGTGGCAGCGAAGGCTTCCCACCACCATCGACGATCCCACCGCAAATCATCTTTCCCCACCCAAGCGATGAAGACTGTTCCTAACCAGAAAGGCGCCAAACCCACAGGGCCCTTCGCCAGCAGCGCGCATGACAATGCCGCAAACAAAATCACCCCATGCCCCGATCTCTGCCCTTGGATCAATCGATCCACCAATACCGCCAGGGAAACGGTCACACCTGCGAGCAAGGTTCCATCGGCAGTTGCTGCAGTCCCGATAAAGATCGGCAAGGGCATGCAAAGAAGAAGCCATAAGGCCCTTCGACCGACGCGGATTCCCCCCAGGTTTCGACCGATATGGAAAGTGGCGAGCGCCATCACCAATGAACCGATGATGGATGGCATTCGGACCGCAAGATCGGTCGCGCCAAACCAGCTGATCCATGGATTCATGCACCAATACACCAGAGGTGGCTTATCCGGGCGCAGCTCCCCATTGAATCGGGGAACCATGTAATCACCGCTGTGCCACATCTCTACAGCCGCGCGGGCGAATCTTGGTTCGTCTCGATCCCAAAGTGTCGTCGAAGAAGCCACCAGTAGATAAAAACCGAATAACAACAACAGCAAGAGAACATTTTGTTGAGTCCGTGGCTCTGAAGCTGTCAGCACTAGAGTTTCCCCAATGCTTCCTGCACAGCTTGCCAGTCGATCTCCGGGGGCGATGCGGTCTTGCGATTCATCTCGCCAGCACTTTCGGAAGCCACTACCTCGCGAATCACCTGGGCCCGTTCCCCAGGATGAGGATGGGTTGAAAACCAGGCAGGAGGCTGATCACCTCCACCTTTTTGGGCAAGCCGCTCGAAAAAGTTCGACATCGCGAGGGGTTTCCACCCCGCGGCTGTCAGCATCTTCAAACCGATCGCGTCAGCCTCCCGCTCATGATCTCGACTATAGCCTTTGCTGAGTAGGCTATGCGCGGCTTCGCCGCCTGCGGCTGCGACTCCACCCAAATCTCCCAATGACAGTTGGATCGCCAAGGCCACCGATGCACTTTGAGCCATCTGGCGTAATCCATGTCGCTCTGTGGCATGGGCCAACTCATGCGCCAAGACTGCCGCAACCTCATCCGGAGACTCTGCATCCTTCAACAACCCTGTGAAGATAGTGATCGCTCCACCAGGAAGGCAGTACGCATTGACGACAGGGCTCTTGACCAAAGTCCAATGGGGTTTCAAACCCTCGATTGGAAGATGTGGCAATAACGAATCGAAGATCTTCCCCGTCGCTTGTAGCAGCACAGGGTCCTCCACAATTACGTACTCTTTGAGCATCAACTCATGAATCGGCTCGCCGATGGTTTGATCGATTTCAACGGGAACCCAATTGACGACATTGAGTGTCACTTGTTTCAAGAAGAGAAAACCGCTGACAAGAAGCAAGCTCACCAAGATCCCTGAAACCCAGTAAAGCTGCTTGGTAGATTTTTGCGACCGGTACAGAACTCCAGCCATCGCCGTCAGCTCTTCAGATAAATCTGCCGGCGCGATTTCCTGCAACCGGGCGTATACTTGCGGATTGACTGTGGAAAAGCCCACCTGCTGCGAGGTATCGAGAACATCGAGGCATTTCCCGACGATACTCGCCTCACATTGGTACAAGTCGAGAGTGACCTTGGAAACCTCTTTACCTGAGATGCTCACCTCACGCCCATGAATCGAGAGCGTCGCAGGCGAACCTATGCCGAAATGACCTCCATGACCAGTGACAGGGAAACCATCTTCTGTTCCAGGTTCAGACAACGCCCGGCTCTTCCGGATCTGCTCTCAGAGCTTGTTCAGCACCCAACCCGGTCGGAGCCTCAACCTTTTCGATGGAGACTGCCGCCACTTTGAACTCTGGAGTCTCAGTGATGGGATCCACATCCGGATTAGTGACGAAGTTCGTCATCACTTCTTCGGGGAAGGCGAAGCTCATAAAGACGGTTCCACGTGGAGAAGTTCTCGTGATCGCAACTCGCGTCACCACATCCCCCCTTCGTGACCGAATTCGTGCCCAATCTCCGTCATCCAAACCCAACCGATCCGCATCGGCGGGATGAACTTCCAACCACTCGTTGGGAACCAGGATTCGGAAACCACCGGATCGACCAGTCATCGTATTGGTGTGGTAAGTCGGCAACCTGCGACCTGTCGTCAGGTAATAAGGATATTCTTCATCCGGATTTTCTGACGGAGGAACGTAATCGAGGAGCTGCAACTTGCCTTTGCCGTTGAGGAATTCCCCTTCGTGAAGTACTGGAGTTCCAGGGTGTTCACGATCGGGCACCGGCCAGGAGAGATCACCTTTCTCGATTCGATCGTAGGTCAATCCCGCATAAATCGGCGACAAAGAAGCCAACTCATCGAAGACCTCTTCGCTATTGGCGTAATCGAAATGTACCAATGTCTTCATCCTCTTGGCGACATTGGAGATGATCCACCAATCCGGCTGAGACTTTCCAGGGGGGTCTGCAGCTTTACGAATTCTTTGGACCCGACGGTCAGAGTTAGTGAAGAAGCCATCCACCTCTGTGAATGCTGCAGCAGGGAAGACCACATCTGCTAACTTAGCTGTATCTGTAAGGAACATGTCCTGCACGATGAGGAAGTCGAGAGATTCCAACGCCTTAGTGGTGTGTTTGACATCCGGATCGGTGACGAGGGTATTCTCACCACAGATCCACATCGCTTTGATTCGGCCATCTACTGCATGGTCGAGAGCAGCAATCTTGGTGATCCCCTTCTTCGGATCCATGGGGGCGCCCCATGCTTTTTCAAACTTCGCTTGGCTTACAGGGTCCTCCACCTGCTGGAACCCGGGGTAATTGTTCGGCAATGCTCCACAATCCCCAGCACCCTGAATGTTGTTCTGTCCCCGCAATGGATTTACGCCCGCAGATTTTTTGCCCAGATTTCCGGTGATCAAAGCCAAATTGCATAGGCTCTGAACATTACTGACTCCGCAAATGTGCTCTGTGATTCCGAGTGTGTAGTAAATGCCAGCACTTTCTGCGCTCGCATATTCGATGGCGCACTCGCGAATCAACTCCGCAGGCACCCCAGAAATTCCCTCTGCATACTCAGGGGTGAAAGGCTCCAGATGGGCTTTTAATTCCTCGAAGCCTTCGGTTCGCTCATTGATGTAATCCATATCGGCGAGGCCCTCATCGATGATGACCTTGGCCATGGCATTAAAGAGTGCGACATCCGAGCCCAACTTGAGGGGCAGGTGTCCATCCGCATATTCTGTGAGTGGAATCTTCCGCGGATCGACTACGTAAAGCTTTGCCCCTTTGCGAACAGCCTTTTTCACCCGCACTGCGATGATGGGATGGCACTCTGTCATGTTAGTGCCAACACACAGCATCATCTTTGAATCTTCGATCTCTGGGATCGAGTTTGACATTGCTCCACGCCCTATGGATGCCGCCAGACCGGCGACAGTTGGGCTGTGTCAGCCACGCGAACAGTTGTCGATTTGGTTCGAGTTCATCACAGCCCGCGTGAACTTCTGCAACATGTATGCCCCTTCACCAGGGGCACGTCCACTAGCGATGGCGTAGAACGCCTTGGGCCCATGATCGTCGAGCACACTCTGCAGTTTTTGTGCGGTGTAATCGAGAGCTTCATCCCAAGATACTGGTGTGAGTTCACCGTTCTTGCGGATCAACGGGCGTGTCAGGCGATCTTTGGAATTGACAAAGTCGAACCCAAACTGCCCTTTCACGCAGAGTGCTCCCTCATTCACTGGACCGTCGAGGACCGGTGTCACGCCGATCATCTTGCCATCACGACTGTGAAGGTTGATCGAGCAACCGGTTCCGCAATATGGGCAGACGCTGCGAGTGACTTCCACTTCACCGGGAATCTCTCCTTGCCCAACCATCTTCTTGTCGGCAAGAGCACCGGTCGGACAAGTGTAGATACATTGGCCACAAAGGGTGCAATCGCTGTCCATCAATCCACCGTCGAAAGCGGTGGCGATACCCTTATTCCATCCACGACCGGTCATGGTGATGGCGTGATCCGCCTCGACTTCATCACAGATGCGAACACAGCGGTAACAGGAGATGCAGCGGTCGTAATCCCGCAGCAAGAAAGGATTGGAATCGTCTTTCGATGCGTTGCTGATCTCACCCAGGAATCGCTCCCTGCCCACATCAAAATGATCGGCGAGTTCGTGAACTTCGCAGGTGCCAATGTCCCGACAGCGCGGGCACTCATCATCAGGGTTTTCAGAGAGCACCATCTCGACCAATGTGGTTTGCATCTTCCGGATGGAATCGCTACCGGTGCGAATATCCATGCCCGGTTCTGCCTTCAAAGTACAAGAGGAAGCGGGAAGGCGACGTCCCTCGACCTCGACCACACAAAGGCGACACGACCCATAAGGATCAAGCCTCTCGTCGTAACACAAGGTTGGAACGAATGAACCTTGACGGCGGGCCACCTCCAAAACGGTTTCACCCGTCTGGAAGGACACCTCTTCACCATCGATGATCATTCGGTTGTCATTACTCATCAGTGACTCCTTTGGAGTGTGGTGTAGTCCCATTCAAGCGTTCCTGAATTTGGTCAGGCCAGTACTTTTTCAACATGCGAGTGATGTAGGGTGCTGCAAGGCCAAGTCCGCAAGCGCTGGTTTCGCCGAGCACTTCTTCCAGGTCGGCGATCTCATCCATGACACCGGCACGAACCGGTTCACCTGAACCTAATTCATCCAAAATCTCGGTCATGCGAGTGGTACCAATGCGGCATGGGAAACACTTCCCACACGACTCTTCTTTGAGGAAATGCATACTTTCGCGAGCAGCCTTGATCATGCAACGAGTGTCGTCGTGAACAACGATTCCCCCGGCACCAAGCATCGCTCCGAGCCCATCGAGAGAAGCGGGGTCAAGGCGTACGTCGAGATCTTCTGCCCCGACCAACCCCCCACTGACTCCTGCCATGGTGACTCCCTGGATCTCACGTCCGGGGAGTGGCCCTCCTGCAAACTCAACGAGCAATTGGCGCAGTGGAGTACCAACCGGCACTTCATAATTTCCCGGCCGTTGAATATCGCCGGAAACGCTGAAGATTCGCATTCCATTCTGCTCACCCGAGCCGAGATCACTGAACCATTGACCGCTCCGCTCGACGATGGGAGCCACCGCACAAAAGGTCTCGACATTGTTGACGATGGTCGGCTGCTGAAAGAGGCCATGGGTCGTCGGGAAGGGTGGCTTCTCACGGGGGAAGGGATGCTTCCCTTCCAGAGAGTTCAAAAGAGAGGTCTCTTCGCCGCAAATGTAAGCTCCCGCACCACGACGGATGACGATGCGGAAGGGCTTTCCGCTTCCACAGGCGTCGTCACCCAAGTAACCCGCGGCAGTAGCTTCATCGATCGCATTTTGAAGTGATTCAAGGATTTCTGGGTATTCCCAACGAAGGTAGATGATGCCGATTTCAGCACCGGTCACCAAGCCTGCACAGGTCATTCCCTCTAAAAGAGCATGGGGAGTATGTGCCATCAGAACGCGGTCTTTGAAACAACCGACTTCACTCTCATCCGCATTACAGATGATCCACTTCGGCCCTCGGTTCTCGTTGCGAACCACTTCCCACTTCACACCTGTCGGGAATCCGGCACCACCTCTTCCTGTCAGGCCGCTGGTTTTGAGTTCATCGATCAGCTTTTCCGGGTCGCTCGCAGCCAGTTGGGGAGATTTCCATGCACCCTTCTCCAAGGCGATCTTTAAATCTGAAACGCCCTCACGAATGTTTTCAAAGAGACATTCCTGCTCCCCCGTCACCGGAGGCAAAGGCATCGTTGCCTCGACCGCTTCGCCGAGAGCACCGGGCTTCGCTCCATGAAGAAACTTCTCACCGATCAGAAGCGGAACCGGAACATCACAACGACCAGGGCATGAGATTTTCTCAACTTTACCGGAGTGTTCGATTCCCAAATCAGCAGTGGTCACCTCATCGCAAAGTTGATCGAGATCATAGAGACAACACGCTGAATTCTCACAAACTCGAATATCTGGAAGCGTCTTCGGTTCCAGTTGGAAGAAGTGGTAAAAGGTGACGGTCCCATAGAGATCACTGATGGGGATCCCCATCCTCTGACCCACAAGTCTCAGGGCGGACTCAGGCAGGTAGCCGAAGTGATCCTGAATCTCATGGAGGATCGACAGAAACGGTGCCGGCTCATCGAGCCATTTGTCGAGGATCCCTTCGGTGACAGGATCCTGAACCTCTACCGATGATTTCATGCCTCTCCGTTCCCACTTCAGGTGCCCCCTCAGGGGGCAACTGACAAATTGGACGTCAGTAGCCGAAATACGGCAGACTGGACGCTTCCAAGGTATCGAGAAGTCGCAACTTCAACAAGGGCAGGAGCCCCCCCGGGGAGAGACATCATCGGCTTTTCAAGGGCCTCATCGTGCTAAATAGAGCAATTTTAAACAATTGTGGCCCTGCTAGCTTTCACCAACAGGGCCACGTCCCCGAATTCTCAAATTTCGGAATCAGCGGATCGACAAGGCGTCCACATCCTCACTGGTATCAATTCCCAGAGCACTCAGGTCCAAAATCAACTGGGCGCTCCCCGAGGTTGCTGCCCCAAAGGTCCCGGTGAATCTCGAAACATCCTCATCATTTCCGGAAGATCCAGCTCCCGAGTAAGTCCCTGTCGTCGAGAAGAGCAGAGTGCCATCGAAATCGAGACTGATCCCATTCAGGTCTTCCCCACCATTGGAATTGAGTCCGACGTCACTGCCGTCAAAGAACAACTCCCAGGATCCACCCGAGTTTGCACCGAGAGAAGTAGGGGTAAAGAGCGCGACATTTTCATCGTGACTGTTCGGACCTCCACCTTTTGCGGTACCCACCGAAGAGAAGAGGAATGTTCCATCATCCAGGATACAGACCCCATCGATGTCTTCACCATTCGTGGTCAGACTGACATCGGATCCATCGAAGTAGAAGCTCCAGGTACCTGAGCTATTGGAACCGGTGCTCGTCGGAGTAAAGAGGACCAAATCTGAATCGTCGACGTTGATTCCATCAGGGCCACCAGTCAAACCAAAGAGGCTAAAACTGGTGTTGAAAGACATCACCACGCTGCCATCTGCAAGGACGCTCAGTGCATTGATGTCGGTGCCCCCAATGCCCACATCGCTACCATCGAGGAACAGTTCCCAATTCCCTGTAGCCGGATCGTAAGTGACGATGTCTTCATCTCTCACAGTACCGACCCCTGGAACAAAAGTGTTGTTGAGGAAACTGAGGTAGTAAAGGTTGGAAGACGGTGGTGGTGGTGG
>NHDG01000116.1 GCA_002167285.1 Planctomycetia bacterium TMED53 | reverse complement strand
CACACACACACACACACGCACACACACGCTCGCACACACACACGCCCGCGTGCGCGCGCGCTCACCCGCGAGCCGCCGACCCACCCAACCGCCTGCCCATTGACCCGCCGCCTCCCGGTGCTTCCCCGCGCCCCCCGCCCCGCCTGCGCATTGACTCCGGCGCTTCTCACAATCGCAAAAAAAATCAAAAGCGATCAACAAGAATTCACCCTCCGCATCCGCTGGGATGCTGCAAGCACCGCAAATCGAACGTTCAACGGGATATCTCTGTCATGACTTTCTGTGCGCCTGCGACGAGTTCTTGAAACCCTTTGGAATCCACGCCGATGGCTTTCCCTACCGACGCCACGGCCGTCGCTGTGGCGTCGTCTGCCACCCGCGACATTTGGGATTTGCTTTTGTCAAGGATTTTGGCGAAAGCAATTCGCGGGCGTTGCACGGCGGCAGACGCGGCGAAGCCGCACGCACCCAGCGTGGGCATCGCGGCATACAACGACGCCAACAAACCGCCTAAGTGATCTTCGGCAGCGGCCAACAACGCGGCGCTTTGTTTTGCGCCCGCCGAAACACCTGATACAAACAATCTGCATCGCGTGGTACAATATGGCAACAAAACTCATGTCGTCGTGCTTGGATCAAATTCTGGCACTGCTGACCTCGAAAGAACGTGCGGCACAAAACGCAACTCCGAGCTCCAAAACAAGCCCCGTTCATAGAAATCAGCATCAATGCTTACATGAAAAACTTGTCTCTGGCATCCGCATTATCCTCGGCTTCGGCGCAATCTTGGACGACGACGCGCGACGACGTGGCCAACACGCGGACATTCTTTATGCCGAACCTGCCACGCCGGAGAATGTTCACAACGCGCGAAAACTGACAGAATTAAGATGCTTACAACGCATGACCGTCCGCGATGCCCAAAGTCGGGTGTGACTGCAATATAAAGACAAATCTAAATACGCATGAAGCAAGAATTCAAACAAGAAAACCACCTTCAGCATACGAATGCGTAATGCGCTTCCCGAAACGATTGGGCCCTGGTATACGCTGCTCTTCAGATTGTTACCACTGATGGAAGCGACGCGAGACCACGCCCCGCCTTTAGCAACCTCCAAATCGAAAGCCTGGCAAGGAAAACACACCCAAGAACGTGTCCGCAAGCAACCTCGCCTTGGAATTAGACAAGTAACAGCAACTTGCCTGCGCCGGATATTCCCAATCAATTTCAACGGCACGTATCTGCTTCGCCCCACCAAAATCAATGTTTAAATCCACGACTGATGCTGGGTCAACGCCAGATGCCCAAAAAGAGCCGCCGTCCCCGTCGACGGCATTATTCACGGAATGCTGCGTGCTTGAAGACGTAGCGGTGACGTCTGCGCCGAGAGCGACATTTGTCTCCACGACTCCATCACCCACCGTGGACAGACAGAAATTTCCCAAACGAGGCATTTGCAACTGGCCATTCGCGGTCATCATGAATACATTCCTTCCGTCGCTTGCTTCGGCGGAAACGCTGCAAGCCTCCATCGACAACGCGCCTCCCGCGGTGCTGCATCACGGAAACAATCACAAATTCACGCGCTCGTTCTTCGAGCAAAGACTTTAGTCGGAATGGAATTTGAAAAGACGCAGATCCCGCAACGCTAAAACATGCGCCAAGGTATGCCAACTACGAATCTTTGAACGAAACATGCGCGATGGCGCATCGCACTGGCTCTTGACATCCACATGCAAACGCAATTCAAAAAACACGCAATATTCTGGGTGCGCCCAAAGGCTTCNTGGCCCGATAACCAAACTGAATCTTNTTCGNGGCGNNATGAGAGNAATCACCAATCGGCTAAGCGATCNCCAAAACAACTTGACGCAATGACANATCGNAANTCGCGTCTGCGACGCCTCGNCCNTCCAGCGCCGCGCATCGGCGGCCCCCAAACACGCGAAGAGTTTAAACGCATGGNCCTCCGCCGCCAAATCATAAAAAGACTTACGTGTCGCCATCCACCAATGTCAAACATTTGTTGTCAACCAAACTTCTGATTTGCCCGTCCTCGGCAACAGACAAAAAAACGCCCCAGCTTTCCAAAAACACAAACAACAAGGCGCGCGATCCTCTGCCAATTGCATAACCTCGCGGCCATCACCAGCTGCGATCGCTCCCAAACAAGACTCCAACGATACTCCTGAGGGACTACTGACAACACACTGCTCGCCGCTCGGCGAAGTAATGCCACTGAACAACATATCGAATTCAAAAGGGACTTAAACAAACAAATCCGCGCGCGTTCTGTGTGCGAGGACCTGACCAGCATGAACGGACTTGGCTCCGCGACCAACGACACTGAATTGATGCCATAATATCCCCAAGATTGTGGGCTACGCATGGTGATCATCACGGCTTTCACATTGACAGGTGTCTCAAACATCAGTGTCTCCGCAAAAGAAACTTCGGAACGGGTGCTTTTCTTCCAGCATATCGTTTCTTCGAAATTGGAACCATCGCTGCTTGTGAGAACCTTCACATCCCCAGGGCCGTACGCCCAATCCACTCTGACACCGCTGGCCAATCGGCGCGCATCCAAAACGCCAGTCCAAGTCACGCTTTGGCCTGGCGTGTGGCTCCCGCTGGAACACCTCGCATCAAAATTCGAGCGTATGAAAAACTCAAAGCAACAACCAAAACGTCTTCCACACGACTTGCCAATAACCCGAACCTCCACTCAGCGCTTGCTGAGCTGCGAAGGCAGGGGAACCTTCCAAATTGCCTGCCGAATAAGTGCTGCTCGCGCTCGCAGCGTCGAAAGCGACATACTGCTGGCTCCCAGCCGCTACAGACACAGACAAAGCAAGCAATAGTGGTGTAGCGCGAAACATGGTACTTCTGGGCGTGGTTCAAATGCAAAGAAAATCTGCTTGCCTGAAGGAAACTCACGATTTTATGGCTATGCAAAATGTCGACGATCTACAACACTCTTGAACACTTATCTCGCTGGCCGAAAAGCACACATATCAACAAAAACTCGTCCTGATGAGCAATTCGAATGCGTACGCACATGACAAACGTACCAATGACACGCTGGAGCAATCGCACCTGCCAAAAAGAATACTGCCGCGCACACAACACACACACACACACACACACACACACACACACGCACACACGCACACATACACACGCGCGCCCAAACCTTCCTACCCAGATGCACACACACACACGAACAAACGCCTCACCCAACCCTTACACATCACGCTCCAGCATGTTTCTTCGCAAGCTTACGAGACACACAACTATTCGCGCAACGAACAATCTGACCGCGATTTCGGGGCATTCCAATACTTGCAATGTCACCACTTGGTAAGTTACAGCAGCGCTTGGGCTGCCCGCACTCAAACAGTGTTGTTTCTCGACTAAACACGATGCGCTGGCGCCAATGACGACAAACCACCCAAGAATGGTTGGGGCGCTGCTTCTTTGGCCGGCCTGCCTTGTGTCTCGCCATCTCCCACACAGGCGACCGTCGCGCTTTCCGATGGAGCACAAAACACATCTTCGCCAGCTTCGTGGGGACACGCGAGCACCTCGGATTCTGACCCCGAACACGTTAGTGCACTAACGCCCGGCGCCACACTGCCGCAATAATTCTTGCCATTGAAAGCGGCACACGATGACGCGCCGGTCGCTGCAGCGCCAGAAAACCCCATGGACTTACAAATCACGGCTGCAGACCCTGAACTCAAACCTGTAGAGCAAATAGGCACCCACGCGTCTCCCATCAAAACCTCGGGCCTGCCTTTTCCGTCTATTGATGGCGCTCCGTCATGCGAAATCAAACGCACGGCGCCTTGCGCCGCTTTGCCAGCTGTTTCTGCTTTAGCACAATACACGATGGTGTCTTCGCTATGGCTCTTACATGCTTCATCTGGGGCTGCCCACGAGCATTCTTGAATCGTCCATTCTGAACCCGTGCATCGCAAATCCGCCATTGCCTCAATCAAATTTCAACCAAATACAAAAACGCGCGCGCATCGACAAACAACTTACCACGGGAGAACCTGCTGCGCCGCAAAGATCCGCGCCACCGTAGAATCCGCAAGGCGAACTGCTCACGGAACCAAAATCATATCCCATCGACCTGCAAATCACATCTGCGGCGGCTGGGTTGGCGCCACAAACACTGCCGAAACCAGCATCTGTTTTCACTTGCAACAAGCCGACACTGGACAAACTGCCGGCCTCGTCCACCAGACGCACATCGGGGCTGCAACGCCCACCCACGAAGCAAAGAGATACAAAAAACGCAATGCGAGCCTTGACCATGTGTTCTCGTGATGAGTTCCGAAACTTCTGAGTCGACGCTTCTCTGAAACTGTTCTTCAAAGCTTGAGCAGTCATGAATTAAACACACGCAAAAGACGATCTCCCACTCATGACAACATCAGACGCCTCTTCACCGATTCGGAACGAATGGTTCGGCGATCCTGTCCCATGAAGCAAAACGCTAGATCGCCGCCAACTCACTGATCGGTTATCACATGCGATTCCAATTCGTAGAGCAAAAACGCAAAGAATGCATTCAAGTTCAATCGTTTCGAAAATACAACTGTGTCAAAGCGGTGGCCTTTATAACCGAAGAACACAAAACGCATCGAAAGGTGCACGTCTTGGCGTGCTCCTGCGATTCAGGCCGCAGACAATGTCGACTAAAAAACCGCTTCTCTCACCGCGAGAATTGCGCCCCGAGCCTCTGCCATCAATGCTTTGGCGGCTTCTACATCGATGCCGTTCGCTCGTTCCACGTCCAAAGCCAAACCTGCTGTGCCAATCGCTGCGCCACGCGCGTTGCTTTTAGACGCATTCAACATCGCTTCTGAAAAGACCATGCCTTGCAAAGGAATCGATTGACTTCAATCGTATTCAAACAAACTCGCAATGGCGCCCTTGTGAAAAGAGCTGCCGCCATGTCGGCACGAGCTCAACTTCGGGAGCGTGTCAACCAACTCGCCAGCAACGCCCGCCAAAGCTGCGCGCGCGGCCTGCGCAAAAGCAAATCATACCATTTGCGAACGAGCTCTTAAAGAGAACGGCAGGGTTTGCACAAAAACGCGCGCACCTCTAAAGAAGGCAATTCGCTGCGCAATGCTTTGCTGGAGCACGAAACGGCTTCGCCGACGTAGCTTTGAAAATACTTGTCGCGCGCATCTCGACTGCGGGATGCATCGGCACAATCTTCCACGACGCTTCTCAAACTGGGAGTCATGACCGACAATGCTTTAATGCCGTACACGGCATGGCCTTGGATTGCACCACGCGTGGCATGCGCCTAACAAACGCTAAAGCGCGCTAGAAATTCGATCCCGCGGAAACAGCGATATGTCCAACAAACCTCGTGCATCACAATGCGTACTTTGGTCGCGCCAATCAAACCAACTGGGATGTGTGTCTCGCTCAAAATATTGCTGTCCGTCGCAAACACTTCCTCCCACTTCACACCGTCGGCCGTCAAACTTACTGTGAAAGACTTTGCTGGGTATTCCCAATTGATGTCGATGGCCTGCACCTTTTTGGGAGCACCGAGGTCGACCGTCAACGACACCGGCCCCGTAGGGTCCAAAGAACTTGCCTGCCAAAGCGCTTGCGCGTGCACTAAGAAAAGCGCAAGTCCAGAATGAGCAAATGCGACTTCATGCGACGACGCGAGGGCGGAACAAACACATAGCTCCTCTGTCCAAAAATACATGCTCTACCTGATTTGCGTATAAACGACGCTGAAAACGTGTCTCGGCCGACGGGCAGAATACTTGCGCGCGATTCGGACACGGCATACGCAAAAACATTGAAGACGCAACAGAATCCCCGCGCGCGTATTTTTCGGGGCGTCGCGAATCGTGCTAAACTTGTCGCATACTTGATCTACATTGCAATCAACCGAACTCCCTCAGAAACAATTTTATCCATGTGGCATTCAAGCAAACCTTGTGGGAATGTAAACAAAACTGGTCGTTACGAACTAGGAATAGACTCGGAACAAACGCGGACACGAGCACACGCGCACACTCACACACACAAGCAAACACGCACTCAAGCAAACGCCGACACACGAACGCACTCAAACGCGCACACGCGCATGCGCACACACGCGCGCACACTGTCGGACGGTGAACTCGCCCAAAAAGTGGTCGAACGCCCATCGACAGCCATGCTCGCACCATGCGCCACTGCGTCGGCAACGCTGCTGGCAACAACGCCTGCCTTTTCAGCCACATTTTCGACACCAGCTTCGGAACCACTCTGGCTCAAACAATATTGTCCCGCGCGGCCCAACTTCAATTGCCCTGGCACAAAAACGAAAACGTCAACTCGCTGCCCTTCGCAACACTCCCCTTCTTGGTTGCCACACCGCTGCCCTGCGTTTCCCAAATGCTACTTCCGTCACCAGCTTTAGCCGCCTGATCGCAATCCATGAGAACGACGGAACCTCCATCAGAAACAGCGTTGTCCCGCAAGGCGAGACACTTCTTGCCCATGACATTGGAAATCTGCCCGTTCGGCAAAGACTGCCATAACTCGCGGCCGTCGCCCGCTGCTACGGCGGCAAGACATGGCTCCACTGAGACTTCAGCACCCTCGACGTCAACGTTGCCTGCGGTCAACGGACAAACGTGCGTGCCAACGCTGGAGCGCATACAAAGAATGGACCATTTTCAACCGCCAAGCACATCTCGCTGGCGGCGGAAATACCACTGACTAGCATGAATGGCGAATTACCTGCGGTTCCGACAGCTTGCTGCAAGCGCAAAAAAGACAATAGAAACACCAAAACTCGAAACATGCTGTTGGTGTTTGAAATTCAACTCGCGCACGTTTGTCCTCAACAAATGATGCTACTACGCTCCGGAGTACGCAAGCAACTGCGCCACGACGCTCTCTGGCGACGCCCGCACACGGACTTCCCACGCTGACGCGTTCAAGACTGTCGCCGCGCAAACACACGCATGAAGATGCCACCTCCCAAAAGAATGCGCAAAACCGTGGAACTGCTTGACACGCATCGTGCCACACGCGAATACCAACGAGAGCTCGTAACCTCACTCCAACCATGCTGACATGCGGAATTCGAAACTAATGACGCTTTCGCGAAGCGCTTCGAAACGCGCGCTCTTGAATTCAATGCATGCAAGAACGTTGAGCAACGCACAAAAGACATCCCAACCTGGACGTTGCGTGGGGAAAGCAAACAAACATTTTGACCCTTGCACGATCTCTTACAAAAGCACAACCAATGCTACTTCCGCTTGCAAAACGTCTGACTTGGAGTTATCGGTCTGCGACTAATAAATCATCACATCTCAGGACATGATTTCTGCCAGAGACGCAAAAGACAGATCTGGCCTCCATGGAACCAAACGGCCGCAAGCAACGTGGCTGACTACGCTTTAAAAGATCCCGAGACTGAAATGTTGAACTCCGCGGCTGTTGCACTGTGGTCACTGCTAATAATTGGAATGGCTAAACAACACCGAGCACGCAACCCATCTTTCCATCCGCAGAAAACCTTCAGGATACTACGCTTACAACCAAGGCAAACCACGCCATCATCTCTCATTGTCTTCGCACGCGCAGGTGCCACGGCCAAAGCGCCGCACGCCAGAGACGTGGACGAAGATGACGATCGCAAACTCCGCTGGGAATGCCCAGCTCAATGACTCAACTGAACCCGCATGGGATCTATGCGCACTGCGCGTCGATCTCCTCTAAAAGCCTGGACGCATCTTTCGACAACTTCTGCACCACCGCAATGGCATCCGCAATCTCGTTGGCTTTCTCAGAAAATGCGTAACCGACACGCTTTCGCACTTCTGCATAATTTACTTTCCCTGCGCAATACTCCTGTCGCATACGAATGGCATCAAAATCAGCAAACATCGCCAAGCCGATTTCTGCTCACCCATTTGCGGGGGCCAGCATTCGCAACCTGCTCCTATGACGCGCGAGCACGCATCAGGAGCAATATTCGCACATGCAACGCGTCGACCTCTACGTAGCACCATTCGCGACCTGAAATTCCATCGGGGTTTGACGTGGACGTGCAATCCTGCACATGTGGACACAACAACAAAAAGCTGCGCAACGACGTTTGCATCGCATTCGCCAACGAGACGCACCGTGAACGCTTGAGAATTGTGCACGTATGCCGCTGCGCATAAACGACCATCTGTTGTTTTCCTGTGCGTCTGTCCTCAGATAAGCAATGGACGTAACGTCTAAAACCATGCATCGTTGTAGTAACCCGCACGGAACTTTGTTAACGGTTCGAGAAGCGCCGGCTTCGACATCACGCAAGCAACCAACAAAACCAAAGACAAAAACGCCACATCGCGCATCATGTCAACTCGATAGAATGCAAGAAACC
>NHDG01000115.1 GCA_002167285.1 Planctomycetia bacterium TMED53 | reverse complement strand
GAGAGAGGGATCGCTATCCCCTTGCAGGCAATGTTGTCCGGAGAAACTTCGATGGCTGCGGAAAGAAAAGGACCGTAATCCATCTCTTCCCAGGGCCCATCCTGAGCTCGCGCAGCATGGGGCAACCACAGCAGTAAAGCGGTCAGCAGGCTCCATGTCGCAAGGCTTGGTACTGGCTTCCTCATCCCGACTCTCATGCCGACTCCTCCGCAGATCTCCAAAGATCACAAATCCGGTGAAATATCCCGGGATTGTAGATCCTCCTCTGCCTCCGGGCGAGTGAGCGAAAGAGTCGGGAACAGGCTCGGCATCGGTGGCCCGGGGTACTCTCCATGGGGTAACTTGGAATCAGGCACAGGAGAGGATTCCCAATGGATCACCGCATCGAGAAAGACACCATGGGCGACATCGAAGTCCCCGCCGATCGTCTTTGGGGAGCACAGACCCAACGATCCCTGCAGAACTTTCGTATCGGCTCCGAGAGGATGCGGCGCCCGATGATCCGCGCGATGGGCTTGGTCAAACAAGCGGCTGCCAGAGTGAACTCTGAGTTGGGTGGTATTCCGACAGATGTCGCCAAAGCCATCGATGGGGCCGCAGACGAAGTCATCCGTGGTGACCTCGACGATCACTTCCCCTTGGTGGTTTATCAAACCGGATCAGGCACCCAATCGAACATGAACTGTAACGAGGTGATCGCCAACCGTGCCAACCAGATCCTCGGAAAGCCACTCGGTAGTAAAGAGCCGGTCCACCCCAACGATCACGTCAACCACGCCCAAAGCACCAATGACTCCTTTCCTACTGCGATCCATGTGGCTTGTGCTTCTGAATGCCATGACCGTCTGCTGCCTGCGCTGGCAGCACTTCAAACCTGTTTCAAAGATCTCGCTAGCAAGTATTCCGGTGTGGTCAAGATTGGTCGAACCCATCTGCAAGATGCAACTCCATTGACACTTGGTCTGGAGATTGGCGGTTGGGCAGACCAACTTCGTATCGGTGAACACCAAATCAAATCCGCACTTGAACTCGTTTATGAACTTCCTATCGGAGGCACTGCCGTTGGTACCGGCCTGAATACCCGCGAAGGGTATTCGGAAATGGTCCCCATCGTGCTCTCTGGGACTACAGGAATTCCATTTGTTGCTGCCCCTGACAAGTTCGCCCAGCTCGGCGGCAAGGAAGCGTTAGTCGCACTCTCTGGCGCACTAAAAACTGTCGCGACAGCTCTGCACAAGATCGCCAATGACGTTCGCTGGCTCGCCAGTGGACCTCGTTGCGGCATTGGAGAAATTACGATTCCCGCCAATGAACCGGGCTCGTCCATCATGCCTGGCAAGGTCAACCCGACCCAATCGGAGGCGATGACGATGGTTTGTGCCCGCGTGATCGGCAACGACAGCACCATCAGCTTCAGCGGCGCACTGGGTAACTTTGAGTTAAATGTCTACATGCCTGTGATCGGTGATTGCATTCTGCAGTCCATCGATATTCTCTCTGCAGCGATGGATTCCTTCAGAGAGAACTGTGCAGGCGGAATCGAGCCCGTTCAGGAAAGAATCGATGAACTTCTACACCGATCACTGATGCTGGTTACTGCCCTAAACCCCCACATTGGATACGACAATGCTGCGGATGTGGCGAAGACTGCGCACGCAGAAGGTAAAACCCTACGCGAAGTAGCCATCGAAAAAGGCTACTGCACTGGTGCCCAATTCGATGAGTGGGTCGTTCCCTCAGAGATGGTCTAGCGGTTTTCGAACTCGAAGAGATAGCCTTGGAAGAGTCTCAAATGCTCTTCCTCATCAGCCAGCAGCGTGACGCAGACATCCTCGGTGACCGGATCATCTTCGCACATTTTGATGATCTTTTTGTACTGGGCAATCGCGGCTTCTTCGTTGTCGATGACACCCTTGATCACCGCGACCACATCGGTCGCTTCACTATTGGGCTGCATCGACTTCTGCACTGCTGAAAAACTCATACTCCCGGGAATCGTGCCGCCGAGGATATGAATTCTTCTGGCAAGAGTCTGTGCATGCTGAATCTCTTCCATGACATCCGCCGCCAAGGCCTGCTTGATCGGCTCTGCTTGAACCCCAACCAAATTCGTGGAGGCAGAGAGATAGTTCATGGTGGTTTCAATTTCCATCCAATAGGAACGTGACAGTTCTTCGATGATCTTCTGGCTCATATTGAATTCCTTTCACCAGTGTTAACGGTGAACACAAAGACGAGGTTCATTGAATCGCTGAATTTTAAAAAACGCAGCTCGCAGTCTTGAGTCACACTTCAAAAAAAGCGACCGATCAAAAAAAGCGACCGAGGCGCCAATCGGCAGCCTCGGTCGTTCCTGAAGACCCGGCCGTGAAGCCGTCTATTCAATTTTGGGGCTCCCATGGGTATTGGAAACCAGGAAGGGTATTGGAAACCAGGAACTTTATCGGAAACATCCTGACGGCGACAACCACAGCTTTAACCTTTGACGACGAGGTTGACCATCCTGCCGGGGATCCAGACAAACTTTGCCACTTCCTTGCCTTCTGTGTACTCCTGAACTCGAGCATCAGCAAGGACAACTTGGCGAATCTCCTCTTCTGAGATTTCTGCGGCGACCTCAATCCGCGTCCGCACCTTTCCATTGATTTGGACAGGCACCTCGACAGAACTGACCACCAGCCATTTTTCATCCACTTGTGGAAAACCTTTCCACATCAGGGATTCTTCATGTCCCAAATGTTTCCAAAGCTCTTCAGCAAGGTGAGGAGCGTATGGAGCTAACAATAAGCAGAAAGGCTCCAAAATCTCCCTCGGACGATCCTCGGAAGCAGTGACCTCGTTCACAAAGGTCATCATTTGCGAGATGGCCGTGTTGAAAGAGAGGCTTTCAGTATCGGCATCGACCTTGGCAATCGTCTTGTGCAGTACCCGCATCAGATCATCCGATGCCGGAGCATCAAAATTTCTCAGTTGATCATCCTCGTCGAAGAAAAGGCGCCACACTCGATCGAGAAATCTTCTCGCTCCCATCAATCCGCCTGTAGACCAAGGCTTATCCGCCTCAATCGGGCCCATAAACATCTCGTAGACACGCAAAGAATCTGCCCCTTGATCGGCAATAACGTCCAAGGGGTCAACGACATTGCCGAATCGTTTCGACATCTTGCGATGATCCTCACCGAGAATCATTCCCTGGTTGACCAATTTGGCGTAAGGCTCATCTACAGGGCAAACACCGATGTCGTGGAGGAACTTGGTCCAAAACCTGGAGTAAAGCAGATGCCCGACCGCATGCTCTGCCCCTCCCAAATACAGATCTACCGGCATCCACCTGCGCGCCTTCTCTGGATCGACCAATGCCTGATCATTTTTAGGGTCGATGAAACGCAGGAAGTACGCACTCGATCCTGCACTTCCCGGCATCGTATCGAGCTCGCGGGTCGCTGCTTTCCCCGTATTGGGTACTTCGGTGGTTACCCACTCCTGTGCCCGAGCCAACGGTGACTTGCCGGTTCCAGTCGGCGCAAAGTCCTCCAGATGGGGCAATTCCAATGGTAATGCGGATTCTGGGAGAGGATGGGCGACCCCTTCCTCATCGTAAACGATCGGTACCGGCTCTCCCCAATATCTCTGACGGGCAAAGATCCAATCCCGCAGTCGGTAGCGAACCACGCCGTGACCAATTTCATTGTCTTCGAGCCATGAAATCATGCGGCTGATCGCTTCGTCCTTGCTCATTCCGTCGAGAAAATCACTGTTGACCATGGTGCCGTCACCGGACCACGCTTCCTCCTCGACGTTGCCCCCGCTGACGACCTCTACGATGGGCAGTCCGAAATTTTTGGCAAAATCCCAATCTCGCTGATCATGCCCGGGAACACACATGATGGCCCCGGTTCCGTAACCCATGAGGACGTAGTCGGCGATCCAGATCTGCAGCTTTTCGCCGCTACATGGGTGAATCGCATACGCTCCGGTAAAGACGCCACTTTTACCCGCGTCAGTTCCAGAACGTTCGATATCACTCTTGCGTGCCGCTTCTTCCCTGTACTGATCCACCGCCTCCTTGTGATCCGCCGAGGTCACCTCGTCGACAAGAGGATGCTCCGGCGACAAGACGCAGAAGGTTGCTCCAAAGAGGGTGTCGGGACGAGTCGTAAAAATCTCCAGCGAGTGCTCCGAACCTTCGATGGCAAAGCGGGCATCCGCTCCTTCGGAGCGACCGATGCGGTCGCGCTGCATCGATTTGATCGATTCGGGAAAGTCGATGTCGTCGAGGCCATCCAGCAATCGGTCGGCATAGGCGGTGATCCGCAGCATCCACTGCTTCATCGGCTGACGAACGACCTCATGACCCCCACGCTCACTCTTGCCGTCTATCACTTCGTCATTGGCCAGCACGGTTCCCAGTGCCGGGCACCAGTTGACCATCGCTTCTTCCTGATAGGCGAGATTGTGCTCAAGCAGCTTGAGGAATATCCATTGGGTCCAGTGATAGTAGGAAGGATCACAGGTTGAAAACTCCCGTTCCCAATCGTAGGAGTAACCCATTGCCCGTAACTGGCGACTGAACGTATCGATGTTCTCACGAGTAGAACTCTCAGGATGAACGCCTTTTTCGATGGCGTACTGTTCTGCCGGCAGACCAAAAGCATCGAAGCCCATCGGATGGAGGACGTCGAAACCCTTCATGCGCTTATGGCGAGCGATGATATCACTGGCGGTGTAACCCTCGGTGTGTCCAACGTGAAGCCCACTACCTGAAGGGTAGGGAAACATATCGAGGACATAGTACTTGGGCAGAGCGGGGCGATCTCCCGCTCTGAACAGGTCGTGCTGATTCCAGTGCGCTTGCCAGCGCGGTTCAATCTCCTGGGGATTGTACGGCATCGTTTACCCTCAACCGTTTTCTAAAAGCTGTGTTCTCACACATTGTTTCGTGATCTAGATCTTAATCAGGTGTACCGATCACTACCACCTCGCCATAAACAAAACTGTCCCGGGATTTTTCAATCCCGGGACAGAAAAACTTTTTACTTCTGATCTAAGATTAAAGCGGTAGCGGACGAACTTTAGGCTTCTTTTCTTTTTCTTCCGGCTTCGGCTTTTCACCACCAGGCTGAGGGCGGGGATTATCGCCTCCGCCACCGCCGGGATTTCCACCCCTTCTACGGCGATTCAGCTCAGATTCGTCGATGACACCGTCACCGTTGGCATCGAGGGGCTTGAGACGCTCCAACATTCCTTCATCGAGCTCATCGAGATCGATCACGCCGTTACCATTGCGATCAAGTCTGTCGATGAGGCCTTGGGCTCCTCCACGGCCATCGCGACGCCGAGGGCGCTCGCCATCGCCTTCACCACCCTGACCACCACCGGGTCTGTTTCCACCTCCAAGGAGACCTTCCAGCTCTTCCGGAGTGATGACCCCATCTCCGTTGGTATCAGCGGGACCAATCCTGCGACCCCAACCTTCGGGAAGTTCATCTTTGTCGATGACACCGTTGCCGTTGCGGTCAAGTCTCTCGATGATGCCTTGGGCTCCGCCACGGCCATCACGACGCCGAGGACGCTCGCCATCACCTTCACCACCTTCAGGACCAGGGCGACGTCCGCCACCCATCAATCCTTCCAGCTCTTCAGGTGTGATCACTCCATCGCCATTCGCATCTGCCGGGCCAATTCTTTCGCCCCAGCCTTCTGGAAGTTCATCTTTGTCGATGACACCGTTGCCATTGCGATCGAGGCGCTCAATCAATTCTTTGACCCGGTCTGCACCACCGCGACGACGAGGGCGCTCACCATCGCCATTGCCGCCATTACCGCCATTACCGCCTCCTTGCTGTCCTCCTCCAAGAAGGCCATCCAATTCTTCGCGGGTGATGATTCCGTCACCATTCGTATCTGCACCGCCGATTCTTCGACCGATGCGGCCTGCACCTTCCAGTTCTTCCTTATCGATCACCCCATCACCATTACGATCGAGGCGCTCGATGAGACCATCTCTACCTGGCCTGCGCTCCGGAGGAGCGGGGGGGGCGGGAGGAGTTGGCGGAGCTGGGGGATTGTCAGGGCGAACCACAGGGGGTTGCGGCTGATCGCCACCGGGTGCTGGTTTTGGATCTTGGGCACTACTCATGCCCGCTGGCACGAGAAGCATCGCTGCAAGAATCAGGAGTGTCTTTTTCATCGAAGTCACCATCTTTCAATCGTTTCAAAGGTCTAAAGCATCACAGGGTCTACCCTTGAGTCCTACATCATATGGACTGGGCTACAGATTACAAACCCCAGATGAAACCCCCAGGTTTCGGCCAAAATGCAGAATTCGCCTCAACAACGCTCTAGTAATAAAAAGTGGCATATATGGGGGTTTTTGGCGTCAGCGGGACGGGTTACCCGAGAGACTTCTTTCCACTCACCCGCCGGGAGTTCAGGGAAGAAGGCGTCTCCTTGGAAATCCCCCTCTACCTCTGTCAGGTGAACCTTTTGGGCCAATGAGAGGAAGAGCGAATAGATCTCACCCCCGCCGATCACGAAGATCTCCCCCTCGTCAGCACTGCAGGATTCGAGAACCTCATCAACGGAAGTGAAACACTCCACTCCCTCTGCGCTCATCTCGGATCTGGAGAGAACAATATTCCTTCTCCCGGGCAACGGCCGACCGATAGACTCCCAAGTTTTTCTTCCCATGACGATCGGTTGCCCCATCGTCGTTTTCTTGAAATGGGCCAGATCTGCCGGCAGGCGCCAAGGGATTTCACCCTGATTGCCGATCACGCGACCCGTTCCCATCGCCACGATCAGGGAAATCGGCTTTGACGGTAACTCACTCATCAAACCGCCACCGGGGCCTTGATCGCTGGATGTGGATCGTAGTCATGAATGTGAATATGTTCGAACCGGAAGTCGTCGATGTTTTGAACAGAGGCATCGAGCTCAAGACGAGGCAAGGCCCGTGGCTCGCGGGTCAACTGCTTTTTCGCCTGCTGTAAATGATTGTCATAAAAATGGAGGTCTCCAAAGGTATGAACAAAGTCTCCGGCCTGCAGACCTGTGACCTGAGCAATCATGTGAGTCAATAGAGCGTAGCTGGCGATGTTGAAGGGGACTCCAAGGAAGATATCCGCACTTCTCTGGTAGAGCTGGCAGTTGAGGCGACCATCTGCCACTTGGAATTGAAAGAGACAATGACAAGGAGGCAGTGCCATCTGATCGACCACCGCTACATTCCAGGCATTGATCAACAACCGTCTTGAATCGGGTTGAGTTCGGATCTGCTCGATGACGTTGGCGAGTTGATCGTGAGTCGATCCATCTGCGCCCTGCCAACTTCGCCATTGAGCCCCATAGACAGGCCCGAGATCGCCCGTTTCAGGATCTGCCCATTCATCCCAGATCGTCACCCCCACCTCTTGCAATGAACGAGCGTTGGTATCACCGGAGATAAACCACAGCAGCTCATGAATGATGGAACGAAGGTGAACCTTCTTCGTGGTCAATAGCGGGAAACCCCTGGAGAGATCAAAACGAACCTGGCGCCCGAAGACGGACCGGGTTCCAGTTCCTGTACGATCGGAGCGGCGAGAGCCGTTCTCCAATACATCGGTCATGAGATCCAAGTAGATATCCATGGGGCCTCCGATTCGTGTGGATCGAATGGAGACTATCTCTGTCAACATACTGGGGCCTACTGCCACCTGCCTGGTTAACATCCACCGATCCACTGAGAATATTTTCCCCGAGAGACCTCAGTGACGCCACCCATCCGAAGCTAACAGCTCACTTCGACCCAAAAAGGGCACAGGTGGTTGCAAACAGCCCTGGCCTGGATTTTTCCAGGCCAGGTTCTCTTCTCGCTGTTTGGAAGAACTCAAGGGAGTGATCAGCACCACGGAGGTCGATCGACGACGCTGCGGACCAAAACTCATCACCTCGAGAAATTTTGACCACCTCGATTATTGGCAAAGTGGTGTTTGTTGAACCTCATAGACGGAGCACTCAAGCAAATCCTCCGTCGAGTCACTATCACACTCACCAAAGGGTTCAGGAATCACAACCCCGCCAACAAAGATGTAACTCAACAAGATGATCGGATCGCCGAGGTCTACCAGTCCATTGTCGTCGCAATCTGCAGAATCCATACAAACGGTTGAATCCGGAGCAATAAAGAGGGTTTGTAAAGAGAGTATCGGATCGGCGATATCGATAGATCCATCGCGATTCACATCACCCCTGGAAAATTTTGCCTCAGGATCTCTCCCGTGGAAGACCACCAATTGTTGCTGAGATTCGGATGCGACGACGACGTCTAATGCATTATCGCCGTTGATGTCAGCAACCACCAAACATGTGGCATCGACGGGTACGTCGTAATGGTCCAAACCTGAAAATGCAATTCCATCGAGACTGTTCGCAGATTTCAATACCTGAAACTGGTCTTCTACTCCATTGAGATAGAGTAAATCTTCCGATCCATAACTCTCCAGATTTGCTAATGCGAATCCTGAAGCGCTTTCGAGGTCTGTTTCATAACCAAAGGTTGGGCCACTGAGGGTTCCATCGGTCGATCCCGTATAGATATAAACCCCGTTTCCGGCCACTGGAAACATGAGTACGTCTGGGTCCCGTTCGAGATCTGGATTCAAGATAATATCACCGACCTCAATAGCAGCTGCAGCTGTTGGAAGACCGACGGTCTGAACCATACTCCAATTCATGCTCCCCAAATTCTCTAGGACATACAACTGCATTAGTGACCAGGAAACCATATACAGATCGAGATCTCCGTCATTGCCAATGTCCGCAACCTCCACGTGGTATGCATCTGGAAAAACTTCAGAGTGCAAAGTCAATTCTGGATTCCCTGCAGAGGTCATCACATAAGTGTTTCCTCCACCAACAATCCCTATCAATGTGGTCAGGATCAGGTCATTAAACCCATCCCCATCCAAGTCTGCTACATGAAGACCCGACACCAGCCGGTTAGGAATCGAGAGGACGACTTCATTGAAACCTGAACCTTGTGGCTCGAGGTAAAGGACTGTCCCGTCATCAGAAAAGAGAACACACTCATCGGTTCCGTCGAGATTAAAGTCGATCATCACGACTTGTTGGAACAGGGACGGGTGATTGATGCTATATTCCCCTTGCAGCTCGAGTACGCCTTGAGGAGAAGTTTCGAAGTAAGCCATCCTACTGTCGATTGTCGAAATCAGGACAAGATCAGAGCGCAGATCGTTATTGAGATCTGCCACTTCCATCTCTTTGTAGGAAGCACCCGTGGAGATTGTGTATTGCTCCACAAATTTCCCACTGCTCACCCCCTCGGGAGATTGACCATTCACAGGAATAACCACGCTGAAGGAGATGAACAGGGCAAGGCCCATAGAGAAACAAGTGGGACTTAATCGGAAAAACAAATTTGGCATACTTTCAGCCGCTCTCATAAATCTCGAAACTGAGTCAAAATATTGTTAAGTGATTACTAACGGATAATCGAGCAACCCAATGGTTTATCGATAGATACTACTTGTCCATAAAGTATATCGAGACAACTCAGTAACTTTAAGCAAGAATTTGCTGGGAGATAGGTGTGACAAGATAGCTATTTTTGACGTAATTGTCGCTTTTGACAGGTTAGTCAGGTGCCTCCTTGACCCCACCCCGGAATTCTCGCAGATTGCTAGGGTCGGAATTCCTCTACGTAAAGTAAGGCTACTTCTATGATTACTACTTTCTCAAATCCATCGGCTCAACGCCTAAACTTCGGAAGCAACCGGGAGCCCAAAAAGTGGACCTCCCTGGCTTCAGGTTCACCAACGCTTCCCTTCATTCTTCTCGCTCTCCTAATAGGCCTCAGCTTGCCAGGCTGCAGCGGAGGTGACTCCCCTGATCCTCTGCCTACTTTGGCTGAAGTGAAAGCATCAGATCCAGGAACAGTGATCACGACGATCGGTTTTGTCTCCGTCATCCCTGACACGCTGACGAGCACGACCCTGGATTCCGGATTTGCATTGATGGACAACTCCGGTGGAATCTACGTCACCGTCGATTCAGCTCTAGGGCTGGATCTATCTGCTCTCAAACTGGGTCGGCAAGTTCAAATCACCGGCACCGTGGGAAGCTTCAACGGTACTCCTTCTCTCGCTCTAGAGAATGCGGAGGACTTTCTCTCCACTTCATCCGGCGGTTTTCTCTACTTCCCACAGTCGATCACCATGGATGAATTGAACACCACTGATACTGCACCCGAGCGTGCGCTGACCATCGTCAACAATGTTGGTAACATCGTTGAAGATCCGGGTGGTAGTGGGCTCACCATCGTTCCGGTCGAAGATGGATCCAGTAATCTCCTCGGCTGGGAATTGAACAGCGACGATGGAAGTGGAACCGGTCTCTCATTTCTGAACGTCAGTGCAAACATCAATGCCGATCAATGGTCATTTCTCAATGTAGGGCAAGAGATCAGCATCACTGGGCTTCTCTTTAACGACGGTAGCGGCTACGAGATTGCGCCCAGAGGACCGTATGACATCTCCATATCCATCGAGGATGCACGTCAAGTTGCTGACGGAGAAAAGGTACTGATTAAGGGTGTAGTCGGCATGGTGCCCGGTGCACTCAACACGGTGGGCGAATACGGTTTTTCACTCCATTCGGATAACGGTGAAGGCATTCTCATCAGTATCGCCGACGCGGGTGGGTTCTACACCGACTACGACGGAGATACCCAACTGGAGTTTGCTAACGGAGCAACACTGCCTTTTGACCTTTCTACTTTCCATGATTTGGCGGATCCCTACCCCTTTGCCCTGAACAGCGCAGTCCCGATCGCCCTGCATGTAGAGGGAGTCATGGCGACCACTGTCGGGGGGGACCGCGTCGTCGTCGCAACTCCAAATCAAGTTCGACGCATCGCTGAAAATCTGGCATACCCCATCTCTGTTACCTTCCCCACAGGTAGCGTCAGCTCATCGATTGCAGGTCGCTGGGTGAATGTGAGCGGAAGTTTGGTTGCTCCGCCTGCGGCGGGTAGCCCCTACCCAGGAGGAGGCAACGGTTGGAGAGTTTATGCCGATGGATATCGAGCTACCGTCAATGACGGCACTGGCGATCTCGATGTTTTGCTTCCCTATGGAATTATCACCGATACCGATGGAGACCTCTTTCCTGAGATCCAGGATTTGGAACAGTGGGCAAACCCACCCTTCCCACCGTTCCCTTTCAACATTGGAGATAGCATTACCGTCTTCGGTTTCCTGTACAGCAACAATGGAACGATGGAGCTGATCGTCGCCAGTGAAGGCCTTCTCGAGACCAGCCCAGGTTTCAACGAGTTCTTTATCTACTAAGGATTTGGGAGCCCGCGATGCATCACCTTGTACGTTTCTTAGTGCTCGCCATTTTTCTNTGGTGCGCCATCGGTAGTAGCAGTGCTTTTTCACAATCCCCATCGGAGAGTGATTGGCGACAAATTGCTGGGGCCAATTTGCCACAGCTTGAAGCCGCCATCGATGCGGCCTCGGAGGCCGCACGTCCACAGTTGCGTTGGCTCTTGTCAACGATGCCGGCTGCAGATCTTCAAACACTGAACAGTGATTTCCTCCTCGAACATGTAGAGGGGGCAGTAAAGGCGTGGAAGGAAACTCCTTGGTCTACCGCCGTGCCCGAGTCCATCTTTCGGGATGCCATCCTCCCCTACGCAAGTGTCAATGAGCGCAGGGATGCGTGGCGAGATGACTTTCGTCAAAGATTTTTGCCTTTGGTGCAAGAAGCCGCATCTGCCAGTGAGGCCACCGCCATTCTCAATAGCAAGATTTTCGGCCTCGTTGGCGTCAAGTATTCAACGAAACGCCCTAAGGCGGATCAAAGCCCCTACGAATCGATGGAAGCAGGGTTGGCATCGTGCACAGGTTTATCGATCCTGCTCATCGACGCCTGTCGCTCCGTTGGCATCCCCGCCCGCTTCGTCGGCACTCCTCTGTGGTCTGACAATTCCGGAAATCACTCGTGGATCGAAGTCTGGGATGACGGCTGGCACTTCACCGGCGCTGCCGAACCCACTGGCACCGACCTCAATCGAGGCTGGTTCACAGGCCGTGCTGCCGGAGCCGCCTCCGGAGATCCCCGCAACGCGATTTATGCCGTTAGCTGGTCTAGCTCCAGCCATCACTTCCCGATGGTTTGGAAGCCCGGAGATACTTCTGTGGGCGCCATCGATGTCACCCCCCGTTATTCAAAGAAGGATGAAGAAATTCCGGAGGATCGCGCGAGACTCTTCGTCGAAGTCAAAGACGGATCATCCGGCGAAAGAGTCGTTGCCGAGGTACTCCTCATCTCCACGCCGGGAGCCTCAACGTCTGATTCGACCATCAAGCAAGGTCAATCAAAGGATGAAAGATTCGATGCCAATGACCATCTTGGTTTTCTGACAAAGAGGAATCAGAAACAGTTAGTCTTTGCCCATTTAGGATCACGCTTTGTGATTCAGAGAGTAAATGTTGATCAGGCAGAAAAAACCGTCACGCTCACTTTACCAAAGGAGCAGAGTGCAGATTCATCTGCAAAAGCGCTGGAATCACTTCAACAGCTTTTGAATGCCCAACCCGCGCTCCTCAAAGAGATCGGAGAGCTGCCCATCGCCGAGGTGCGCTTGAATAAACAACAAGCGAATATCGCCGCTCGCGCAATTTGGCAGGCTCATTCTGCGCAGCTCTTAAAATCAAGGTCAGAAGAGATGAAGAAAAAGGTGATCCCTGTCGGGGATTTACAGATGCCTTTTGCATTCACCATTTATGGCGATCCTCCACCAACTGGAAGAAGTCTCTACATCTCCCTCCACGGAGGAGGCGGG
>NHDG01000114.1 GCA_002167285.1 Planctomycetia bacterium TMED53 | reverse complement strand
GGTACCGATGCTGTCACTGGAAAATGCCATGGGGACCGACGAAGTCAGAGACTGGGTCGAAAGGGTTCGCAAGGGTCTCGAACTCAGCGAAAACGATCCCGACCCGCCGTTGACGGTCGAGTACAAATTTGATGGGGTCGCCATTTCGCTTCTTTACGAAGATGGCGTTTTGGTCAGGGCAGCCACCCGTGGTGATGGCATCACCGGTGAAGAGGTCACCGGTACCGCGCGCACGATTCGGAGCGTGCCTCATCAACTCACCGAAAAATCTCCACCACCACGAATCGAGTTGCGCGGCGAAGTCATCTTGCAGAATGCCGCTTTTGAAGAACTGAATGCCTCGCGCAGCCAAGAGGAAGGTCTCTTTGCCAACCCGCGTAATGCGGCGGCAGGAACCCTGAGACAGCTGGACCCTCGCATCGCCGCGAAACGCCCCCTCGATGTTTTCATCTACGGCATCGGTGATCAGGAAGGCATCGACCTGTCGGTGCAAAAGGATCTGATCGAACACATCGAACGCTGGGGATTCCAGCCGTGCCCCTTCCTTCGCGAGGCTAAGGGTGCCGATGAATTGATCGCCATCTACGAAGAGGTGATGGAGGTTCGCGATGATCTCCCCTTCGATATCGATGGCCTGGTCATCAAGGTTCAGGGTGCAGAACTGCGTGAGCAGCTGGGGATGCGTGCCCGCAGCCCCCGTTGGGCGGTCGCACTCAAGTTCCCAGCGCGCCAGGAGACGACGAAACTCCTCGACATCCAGGTGCAGGTCGGGCGGACCGGTGCATTGACTCCGGTGGCTCATCTGGAACCGGTCAATGTCGGTGGCGTCACCGTCTCCCGTGCCGGATTGCACAACCCCAAGGAGATCGCCCGCAAGGATCTGCGCATCGGAGACGACGTGGTTATCCAGCGTGCCGGGGATGTGATTCCACAGGTGGTCAAACCGGTGGATTCCCTCCGCGATGGCAGTCAGCAGCCTTACGAGTTCCCGGAAGAATGTCCGGAATGCAACGGCGCGGTCCACTACCCCGAAGAAGAGATCATCCCCTACTGCGACAACTTTCAGTGTCCGGCGCAAATTCGCGGACGACTGGAGCACTTTTCCTCCCGCCGTGCCCTCGACATCGATGGACTCGGTGAGAAGTTGATCGATCAGCTGGTCACGGAGGGGCTCGTCACGGTCCCATCCGATCTGTATTCACTCAGCGTCGATCAGGTTGCGGGACTCGATCGCATGGCGGTCAAATCGGCGGAAAATCTCCTCGCCGCTCTGGAAGCCTCCAAGGGTCGCCCCTTTTCCCGGGTGCTGCATGCCCTCGGGATTCGACACGTGGGAGAGCGGGTCGCTGAGCTGATCGTCGATGACACCCTGGACATCGACACCCTCATGGCCACCGACGAAGAACGACTGGCACAGATTGAGGGGCTCGGCGAAATCATCGCCCGTTCGATCGTCGCCTTTTTCGAAATTCCAGCGGTACAGAATGAAATCAATGTGTTGAGAACCGCAGGCCTGACCTTTCATCAAGAAAAGGCTGAGACCTCCGGCACTGACGGGGCATTTTCCGGTTTGACGGTTGTCATCACCGGAACCTTGCCCACACTGAGCAGGGATGATGCGAAACAGAAGATCATCGCTTCAGGGGGCAAGGTTGTCGGTTCCGTTTCAAGCAAGACCGACCTGCTCCTCGCCGGTGAAAAAGCCGGTTCCAAACTGAAGAAGGCCACCGATCTCGGCATCGAGGTCATCGATGAAGAAGAGCTCCTCAATAGAGTGGGTGAATGAACAGGGCTAAAAGATACTGAGCACTGAAGAAAGGGTGGTTCACGATGAGTGACACCGATGGAGCCGCGGAAAACCGCGGCCAGTGGAGCAGTCGTTGGGGTTTCATTCTGGCAGCGGCGGGCGGAGCGGTCGGCCTCGGCAATATCTGGAAGTTCCCCTACATCACCGGTGAAAATGGCGGCGGCTACTTCGTCCTCATCTACCTTCTTTTCATTCTGCTGATCGGCCTGCCCATCATGGTCGCCGAGGTCCTCGTCGGTCGCAGCACCCAGAAAAGCCCTGTCGGTGCCTTCAAATCCCTGTCTTCTCCGGGAAGCCTGTGGGCAGTTCCCGGCTGGCTCGGGGTGCTGACCGGCTTCATCATCCTCAGTTACTACTCTGTCGTTGCCGGCTGGGCACTACACTACACCTGGTTCTCGATGACTCAGGGTTTTGCCGGCATGAATGCCGATGAAATCGGCAATGCCTTCAGTACACTCTTCGCAGACGGTGACGCCAACATCCGCTGGCACCTGATTTTCATGGTGTTGACCATCGGTGTGATTCTCGGAGGAATCCAAAAGGGTGTCGAGCGCGCGGCGCGAATCCTGATGCCAATCCTGCTCGTGATGCTGCTGGTCCTGCTCGGTCTCGCCATCACCTCGGATGGATTTGGACAGGCTCTCGAGTTCGTCTTTAAACCCGACTTCTCCAAAGTAACTGCCGCCGGAGTCCTTGAGGCACTCGGGCACTCCTTCTTCACCCTGTCACTCGGTATGGGTGCCATGATCACCTATGGTTCCTACCTGAAAAAGAAAGAGGATCTGGTCGCGGCTTCGGGAATGATCACCATCCTCGATACCGTCATCGCTCTGGTCGCTTGCCTCGTGCTGTTCCCCATCACTTTCACCTTTGGTCTCGAACCCCAGGCAGGACCGGGGCTGGTCTTCATCAATCTTCCCATCGCCTTTTCGCAACTGGCAGGGGGAGTTTTCTGGAGCACGCTCTTCTTCGCCCTGCTGGTTTTGGCGGCGTTGACCAGTGCCATCAGTCTGCTCGAAGTGGTGGTCTCCACCTTTATCGACGAGTTCAAAATGTCCCGCTTGAAGGCCACTCTTCTTTGCGGGGGCACCATCACCCTTTTCGGCTTGCCCTCTGCCCTCTCCGGATCACCGGAATCGTATTTCGGAAGTGGATTCAAGGAGCACTCCGCCTTCCTCTTTGAAGGTGAGACTGGCAAGAATTGGTTCGACACCTTTGACCACCTCGCATCCAACTGGTTTCTTCCCATCGGAGGACTGCTGATTGCGCTCTTTGTGGCCTGGCGTGTCGGGGACAAAGCTCGCGAAGAGGCCTTTACCACCGGCTCTCGCTTTGCACGCTGGTACGGTTTGTGGCTGCAACTGCTTCGATACGTCGTCCCGGTCGGTGTGATCGCGGTCATCCTTTACAAGATCGGTCTCATCTGATGCAGGTGATCGACCTGGCTGTGAGACCATCGAAAGGGGCCACCCCGGAGCGGGTGCTCGAGCTCTCCTGCGATCCTGAAGCGGGTGTGATCGGCGACCATGGTTCATCTCGCCGGCGTCAGATCACCCTGCTCTCCACGGAACAGTGGCAGTGCGCCTGTGAGCAGGTCGGTCACGAGGTTGCCTGGACCACCCGCCGTGCGAATCTGCTGGTGAGTGGTGGCACCTTTGGGCCGGAGCATGACGGCAGGAAACTGCGGATTGGCACAGTCGAAATTCTCATTCACGGCGAGCTGGTCCCCTGTCAGCAGATGGAGGATCAGCAACCGGGACTGCTCCAATCCCTGCAGCCCGACTGGCGTGGAGGATTGCACGGCGAGATCATCACCGCAGGCACGATTCGCCCCGGAGACGACCTCGAGGCCATCGACTGAGGCCCCCGGTTCAGCGCTCGAGGATGCGAATAAAACCGGCCACCAAACGTGGGTCGTAGGCTCCGTGATCTTCGACGATAAAGGAGCGCAGGACATCAAAGGCGCAACGACGACGATCGGAACTCAGATCGGGTCCCCCCATCGTCGCCTCATCAAAGGCGATGACGAGACTGGCGATGCGAACTGGCAGTCGTTGCTGTTCCCGACTCCAACCACGGGGACCGGTGCCATCGAAACGCTCTTGATAGCCTTCAAGGATGGCGCGAACGCTATCTCCACAGCAATGCTCTTCTGCCAAGGAAGAAAGGTCGAGCCCTTCAAGCTTTGCTCCCAGCAACATCATGCCCCGACAAAAATCGTCGAGAAGATCTCCCCCGTCGATGCCGACATCGTGGGCAAGGAGCAGGGCGTATCGAACCCGGCGATAGACAGCTTCGATGACTTGCGGCTTCTCAGTGGCGTGTTGCTCCAGAAAGTCACTGACCCAGACGATGCCGGAACGAGGATTCCACTCACCTCGAATCGATGAACGTAGGTACTCCAGGTAGTGCTGCCGTTGTTGCAGTGGCATCCACAGGGCGTCCTTCCCCGCTTCGAGCAACTCCCTGCGAACCTCGGTGGAAAGGAGATCTCCCTGGCTACGACAGAGGATCCAATCGCCGTCGTGATCGAGATAGATATCCACGGGGATTTTGCTGTCTGCCTCAAGGGTCGCTAAAGGCAGGGGCACAAGTTCAGAACGATGGGGAATTTGCAATTCACCGGCTGAAGCCGGGGCGTGCGGGGCGGGCACTCTCACGACACTCCTCCTTCTTCGACTCTGTGAGGCCGAAGTTTGGGAGCACCAATGCTCCCAAGAAGAATATCATCGGATCGCCAATCAGGTGGTGATCGCCCCCTGAAGCTGCTCTCTCGTCTCTCTGGCAGCCTGTTGAACCGCTTCCTGCCAGGGAATCCCCGGCTGTTTCTCAAAGGCTTGAACCACTCCACGACTGGAATTCACCAAAGCTCCCAAACCTCTGCTATCGAAGGCGGGGCCGAGATCTTCGACACTGCCTCCTTGGGCACCCACGCCTGGAATCAACAAACTCGCACCGGGCGCACACTCCCGAACCTTTGAAATCTCTTCCGGGTGGGTCGCGCCGACGACGAGGCCGACGCCGTGATAACCACATTCCCCGCGTGAACCTTCACCCCAACTCTCCGAGGTCCGCGCCACTTGCAGGAAGATGGGGTCGGTATCCCCTTCACGCTTTTGAAACTCGGCACCTCCCGGATTAGAGGTTCTGGCGAGGACGTACAAACCGCGGCCCCCTTGAAGGACCCGATCGAGAAATGGTTCCAACGAATCGGTTCCCAAATATGGATTGATCGTCAATGCATCGACGTGGGGCCCAGGTGTCCCCGGCTCCTCCCCCAACAAGGCTTGGGCATAAGCGGAAGCGGTCGAGCCGATGTCTCCCCGCTTGGCATCGAGGATAACGATCAAACCCTGAGCTCGAGCTTTTTCACAAACCGCTTCGAGGGCGCGCCAACCACGCCAACCCCAACGCTCAAAGAAGGCGATCTGCGGTTTGACGGCGGCGGCTTCTTGGGCCACCGCTTCGATGACACCGGATCCGAGTGCGACGAGAGCTTGCTCCGGCTCCAATCCTTGGAGCTCTTGCGGCAATCGATCCAATCGTGGGTCGATACCGACGACGAGGCGGCTCTCCTTCTTTTCGATGGCTGCTGCCAAACGGTCGGCGTAGGTCGCTTCAAATGACATCATTCCTCATTTCCGCCCTGTGTGGATCCATGGCTCTGTTGGGCATCGGCGACGCGGTCGAGAGCTTGATGAATCGTGTCTTGAACCGTCGATTGTCCAGCTTCACTCGCTTTCTCGATTCCGAGCTGAAGGGCAGCATCCGCCCTTTCTAAAAATCCTGAATCGAGGAAAGACTCGCCAACGACGAGGTATCCCCTCGCGTATTCTTCCTTGCCGTACATCAGTCGATAGAAGTGATCGAGCCCATCGACGTATGCATGGGCCACAAAACCGTCGCGTTGTAAAAAGAGTGAACGCACCAACACCGGATCGGTGTTCCAACGATGAAGCAATGCTTCCAGGGCCGCAGAGCCTGTTTCAAAGAGATGGGCGATACGGTGAACCTTTTGCGGAAACATTTCGTGAACTTCATCGAGGATCACTTGTTGTTCTTCGTGGAGGTCGCGATCGGTCCCGGGTAACAGCGCGGCCTCGTCGGTCGCGTAGGTCAAGACGTTGTAGTGTTCTTCTTTAAGGATGCTGAGTTCATGGAAGATGTCATTGACGAGCCGGTCGAGAAAATCGGTACTGTCCTCGGTACGAAACAACCGATGGCACGCGGCTTTGAGCGGGGTCAGATAATCGTCGCGCAAAACTTCCAGATCTTGGGTTGAAAGCAATTCGAAGAGATCCCGGGGGTCGAGTCTGATCTCTTCCCGGGGGATTCCCAATTTATCGACGTAATCTTGGACGATCTGTTCGTAGCGATCATGAACCGACTGGAAATTGTTCCATGCTCGATAGAATCTCTCGACAACTCTCCAAGCGAGAGAGTCTGCGGTATCCGTAATCAAAGGCCCTCTCCCTCTTTCACCAGCGATCCCAATCCCTGTGATTCCAATTCCTGCGATTCGCCTGACCTCATCGTTTTGGCATGCGGCAACGTTTTGAGCTGCGGCAAATCCCGTGGACAAGGGATGCCATCGACAAATGCCTTCAACAAAAGATCCCCCTCTGGAGTCAGAAAGGACTCGGGATGGAACTGCACACCCCAGGTCGATTCACCGGGGATGGCGAGCCCCATGATGCCGCCCGATTCACTCCAGGCAACGATGGCCACATCCGCAGGCAAAGTTTCAGGAATCACATGGAGTGAATGATAACGTGCAACACTTAAAGGGTTGGGTAATCCGCGAAAGATCCCCGAACCACAGTGGGAAATTTGATCCGCTTTGCCATGCACCGGAGTTCCACTGGCGACCACTTTTGCCCCCACAGACAAGGCGAGGACCTGATGCCCGAGACAAACCCCGAGGATCGGCATTCGTCCGCGATAGTGCTTCATGACCTGCATGGCGAGGGCAGCAGATTGAGGTTTACCCGGCCCCGGTGACAAGACGATTCGTTCAGGAGAGAGTTTTTCCACATCCGCCAAAGTATGACGGTATGCCTGACGCACAGTGATTCGAGCTCCACTGCTGGAGAGAGACTGCACCAAATTGTAGGTGAATGAGTCGTGGTGATCGAGGATGAGGACGTGGGGACCGCTGCCGGGGACACTCCACTCATCAGCGAAATCGTCTCTATTCGCCGTATTTAGATGCATAGAATCCTTCTCCAAATGCGTCTATCTCGTGGACAAACGGTCCTTCTTCGGCTCCGAAAGGGTCTCCGGGGTGATCATAAGGACCCCACGGCGACCCGGAAAGAGCACCCGTAAAGCCCAATACTGGTGTATTTTACGATCACTGCACCGGTTCGGGGCTCGGCGGGCCCAAGGATTGCCGTAGTTCCGACGGATTGGATTGGAGACTTTCATGCTCAGACAACTCATTTTGAGCCTCGGTCTGGCCAGCCTCATCGGTTGCGCCCCGATCAAGACCGAGATCGAATTTGTGACTCCTGCTCCGGGTCAAGTTGCCCCATTGATCGGCCTCGTCATCGAAGTCGGCTTCGATCACCGAATGAACTTGGGCACCTTCGACAGCAGTACCTTCAAAGTGGAAGGATCCACCAGCGGTCCCCTCGAAGGTCTGTTTACAGGCACGAATGAAAATCGGCAGGTCACCTTCACCGCAGCAGGTCTACCAACCAGCGGCGAGACGATCACCGTCGAATTAACCTCTGGCCTCATTTCCACCTCCGGAAAAGCAGTCGAGCCCTACCAATGGCAATTCACCATCGAAGCAGGCGTTCCTACTCCCACCTCCGAGTTCATCGTCTCTTCGATGAGCCCCGGTATTGAGGATTACAACGGAACCGTCAGCAGCACCATCAACCCGATTCTCTCTGCACCCTACGACCCTTTCAGTCTCGGGTCTGCGACGATTCGCCTCGATGGCTCCCGCAGTGGTCAGCGCAACATCTCTATTCAAAATGTCTTCGGTGGCATCAATACCATCTCCCTCAACCCCGATCGTCCCTTCCTTGCCGGAGAGAGAGTCACCGTCTCTCTCGTCGATGGAGTCTTTGGGCTCGACGCTTCGGAGCTACCGAAAACCCTACTGGCCACTCACATCGCCAACCTGGGGTTCGACTGGCCCGGCAGCCCTGTCTCCTCTGGAGCAGGATTGCTCAATGGGAAATTGATCTTCTTTGATTGTGATGCGGATGGACTCGACGAATGGGCCGAAGTCCGATCGGATGGGACCCTCGTCATTCAAGATTCGACGCCGTCTGGCCCTGCTGGAACCACCACCTGGAATCTGCCCGAAAACATCATCGATGCCGCAGTCGGAGATTTTGATGGGGATGGCAGAATCGACCTGGCATGCCTCGGCGCCTCCGGTGATTCCGTTTATCTGTTGCGCGGGTCGTTCAGCATCGCAGTGGTGCTAGAGGACCCCGAGTTGATCCCCCTGACTGTTTCGATGACCCACCTCGAAGCCGCACACGGAGACCGTGACGGAGTGATCGACCTATTGATCTCCGGTCCTGACGGACTGGCGGTCGCCTGGGGCTCAGAATCTGACCCACTCGGTGTGATCGCAGTGATCGATTCGACCCCCGTCGTCCATCGCCCAGTGGCGACAGATCTCGATGGAGATGATCTGATCGACTTCGCAACGGTGCTCGCCAACGGCAGCATCGCTTTCCACGCAGGCGCGGGGAATCGCACCTTCAACCCTGAAGGGACGATCCTCGGTTACAACCTTACTCGAGAGATCAGAACAGCCAATTTAGACGGTGATGATCTGAGGGATCTAATTTTGATCCCTGTCGCCTCCGGAACCCCTTCAGTTCTTCTCTCCGATGGTGACTTCCAGTTCTCACTTCGAGTGCTCTTCGACGACGTCGTTATCCCCGGCTCGGCAATGGTCGATTGGGATGGAGATGGGCGTCTCGATTGCCTCAGCCCAGTCCTAGGTGGAACCGGCTTGAGTTATGCCAGGGGGGTCGGTGATGGAAATTTCCAGACTCCGGAGATTCTCAGTTACCCGTCGCAGGTCACCGATATATCCATCGGAGATACGGATGGGGATGGCGCCTTGGAAGTGGCACTCCTCGCCAACGATGGCAGCTTCGAAGTCTTGAGATCTGAACCGGTCGTCCTGTCGCCAGCAAACAGGGTCAGAATCCCCGACATCAGTGCCAACTCCGGGGATACGGTCACCTATCAGGTGTTGATCGATTGCCTCGATCCGCTACAAGGTTGGACCCTCGCCCTCGACTTTAACTCTTCCATCATGGGCCTCTCCAACATCACCATCGCCGGTACCGATGTCGCTGGGCTCGTCGAGTTTGAGTTGCCCAACATCGATAATGCCGAAGGCACTGTGATCTACGCAAACATCCTTGATCTCCCACCCTTTGACAATCAGGTTCTCGCCCCCGGATCGGGGTACGTAGTCGCAACCGGTGAAGCATTCATCAGTGCAGGGGCTCCTGCTGGCGATTACATCTTCACACCCGCGAATGGCATCACTGCGGGGACCTCACAAGAGACTGACAACACTTTCGTCGTCGACGGAAACTCGATCTTCCCCGAACGAGTCGGTGGCACCGTGACCATCAATGGAAGCAGCCCGAGCCAAATCCCTGAGGATGAAAATGACGGTCAAAACGATGACCCATCAGATGACCAAGAAGACACCACTCCCGATGCAGGAGGCGGCCCACAAGCATTCTTCATCCGAGGCGATGTCAACGGCGACGGAATGATCGATCTCACCGATGGAACTCAACTCCAGGTGTGGCTCACCAATGCCACGCCGCTAAGTTGCCCGGATGCAGCAGACCTGAATGACGATGGCGTCGTCGACGACGCCGATCCGGTCTACCTCTTCGAGTTTCTTTACCAAGGAGCCAATCCACCCCNCGCACCGTATCCCACCGCAGGTCTTGATCCGACCGCGGATGGACTGGGTTGCCAGTCCGACGGTGCGGGTCAATAGCCACTCCCTTCCCGGCCAGGGTCCACGCTCCCCCTACTTGGAGTATCTCCCTTCCCCACCTTGGACCTTGGCCGGGTCCCCTTAAATCTGCTGAGTCAGCACCTCTCTTCTATCCGCCTAGAATAGGCCTCTCCTTCCCCCAGTTACGCCCAGTCCCCTCGGGCTCATTTGGCGTGACTTTTNCGCCCAATNCTGAAGCGTCGCCAGGGGGCTCAATCTGGAGTCCCAGCGCTTATTTTTTTCGGACAAGTTCTGGTAAAACCCCGATGAGAGCCGCAAAAAAAATTCCCCCTCAAATCGTCGATTTGAGACGGCAGGAAACGCTTCAGCGACATATTTCAAAAGCGTCGCCAAGTAGGATATTGATGCGTGACCCGGGGCTAGATATTGTGCGGCCCTCACCTGAAAGACACCTCTGGGTGCGGTTCGGTGAGCGGTCGATACGGGGGGCCATCCTGAGAGAATCCAGCCGGATTCCGGGGTTTGACTTCACTTTTCGATGCCGTTACGGGGGCAACCCGGATTTGGTCCGGAGCCTGCCGAAGGGGAGACGTTCCCCCTGAATTTCGGCGACGATTTTTGTGAGTGTCAAACGACCCTCGAGAAGACATGAGTGACGTTCGGTTCGAGAGACGATCAACCTTGGGAAGATCGGATCGGGAGCCCAGCCCTTCCGGGGCAAAGGAGTCAGCACCCGCAGTGCTGGCTTCGAGTCTTCGGAGTGACTGGCCCCCGAATCAACTCTTTGCAGCGGTGATTCCTCTCGGATCGTTTCAAGCCGAATCGGTCGATGTGTAGATCGATGATTTGCAGGTCGATGATTTGTCGATCAAAGCTGATCGGTTGCAGCCACATCGCTGGCGTCACGAAACACCGGTTTGCCGCAGCGGAGTTGTCAGACTTGACGTTCTGCAGCGAACAAGCTTCGCAGCTTGTTCAGCAAAATCGGTCAGTAGGAGTCGGGGTACATGAAGGAGATTCACAAAGGTGATCCTTCATTGGAATCCTGACTGGGGAGCCGGCTCGCAAATCTCCAGCAACGTCAAACGTTGCGGGACGAAGTTCGAGACCGGAGTTTGGGGTGAGCGGCAGCTCAAGGAAGCTTCCTTCTGATTTGAATCAGGTGAAGTTTTCGAAGGCGTGCTGCAAACCAGTTGGAAGAGCCCTCGGGTTCTCTTCCTGGTGCGAAATGTGGATGGGTTGGTCGCGGAGAAATCCGACTCCTCCCGTCCGGGATTTGTGTTCGTCATGCGGTTAGGGAGACAACCCTTTCCGCCAGCAGCGCAAGCAAGGGTGGTACGCTGGTCTCGTAGGATCGCACGGTCGCTCCTCGTTGACCCGATTTCACCACCTCGCTGTGAGATAGCTGTGACAGAGTTGTCGCGAACTCATTTCACTTTCGAAAGTGGAGTGAGAACGGGAATGTTGGGATCTCCTCCCGAGGGAGTCGATCCCCCCAGCCCCGTTGCCGCTACTTCTATCGATTCACTTCTTCGGCAGAAGAAGGAAACGGCGAACACCCCGGTCACATTCGTCACTTTGGGAAGTAGAGCTGTCCGGTTCTGTCTTAGGTCCGGCATTCTCACTCCGTGAGCTCTGCCGGGATCGCTATCGCGATCAAGTGGGTAAACAGGAAAGATTCGTTTCTTTCCTTGGTTTTTTTGCAGTTGCGTCGTTTTGAAACATGTCGAATGTGAAACGTGTTTCTGGAACGGTTAACCAAACTGCGGAAACAAAAACTGAGAGAAAGTACGAGTCAAGAGCATGGCGCAGGAGCAAAGGAAGAGACCTTTGCGTTCTTTTACTGAGCCGCTGGGAACGCTCGAATGGCCCGGTCACTGCGGTAAGGACCGGAACCACTTTTCGGGCGCGGGAAGATGAAAGAGGAACAGCTTGAAGATTAATCGTCGATTCACCACTGACGGCATGAGCCCTTACGAGGGCATCCCAATGGCCCGCCGACAATCGGAGATCCGTAACCCGGATGGGACCACCATTTTTCATCAGGATGACCTCGTCGTCCCTGAAAACTGGAGTCAAGTCGCCACGGATGTCCTTGCACAGAAGTACTTCCGTAAAGCAGGCGTGCCTCAGTTGGATGAGAACGGCAATCCGCAGAAGGATGAGAATGGAGAGACGATTCTCGGTGGCGAAACAGATTGCCGCCAAACCTTTGGTCGTCTTGCCGGTTGCTGGACCCACTGGGGATTCGAAAACAACTACTTCGACAGCAAAGAGGATGCACGCGCGTTCCACGATGAGCTTTGCTACATGCTCGCCAATCAAATGTGCGCTCCGAACTCACCACAATGGTTCAACACCGGATTGCACTGGGCATACGGCATCGATGGTCCTCCGCAGGGACACCACTACGTCGATCCCGCCTCAGGAGAACTGAAAAAAGCCAATAGCGCATATTCTCGTCCCCAGCCTCACGCCTGCTTCATTCAAAGTGTCCAGGACGACCTGGTGAGCGAAGGCGGCATCATGGACCTCTGGACCCGTGAAGCCCGCCTCTTCAAGTTTGGTTCAGGAACAGGCTCCAACTTCTCCGCCCTTCGCGGAGAAGGAGAACTCCTCTCCGGCGGTGGCAAATCTTCCGGCCTGATGTCGTTCCTAAAAATCGGCGATGCCGCAGCAGGAGCCATCAAAAGCGGTGGGACCACCCGCCGAGCAGCAAAGATGGTTTGCCTCGATCTCGATCACCCGGATATCGAGAGTTTCATCACATGGAAAACCCGCGAGGAACAAAAGGTCGCTGCACTCGTATCCGGTTCAAGGATGTGTGCCAAGCACCTGAAAGCTGTTCTTGCGGCTTGCCGCCCTTCGGGAATGGAATCGACCAACGTCGATCCCAAGAACAACACTGAGTTGGCGAAAGCGGTTCGCGCTGCTAGAGATGTCGCTGTTCCAGAACCCGCAATCATGCGCGTACTTCAATTGGCAGACCAAGGTGTCACCGGCATCGAATTCGAAGAGTTCGACACCGGCTGGGAAAGCGAAGCCTACTCCACCGTCAGTGGTCAAAATGCCAACAACAGCGTCCGCGTTCCCAACTCTTTCTTTGAAGCACTCGAAAGAGATGGTCAGTGGGATCTGATCCGCCGCACGGATGGTGCGATCATCAAAAGTGTTCCCGCGCGCGAACTTTGGGATGAAATCAGTCGGGCAGCATGGTCCTGCGCCGACCCAGGTGTTCAATTCGACACCACCATCAACGAGTGGCACACCTGCCCCCGAGATGGCCGAATCAATGCCTCAAATCCTTGCTCCGAGTACATGTTCCTCGACGATACCGCCTGCAACCTGGCTTCCCTCAATCTCGTCAAGTTCATGGATGAAAGCGGAAAGTTCGATATCGATTCCTTCCGCCACGCCACACGGATCTGGACGATGGTGCTCGAAATCAGCGTCCTGATGGCCTCTTACCCTAGTGCTGAAATCGCCAAGCTGTCCTACGAGTACCGCACCCTGGGCCTTGGATATGCCAATCTTGGAACAGTCCTAATGCGTCTTGGATTGGCCTACGACAGTGAAGAGGGGCGCGCATTCTGTGGTGCCATCACTGCGATTTTGACGGGGCAATCCTACGCCACCAGTGCCGAGATGGCCGGTGAGCTTGGGCCCTTCCCCGCATACGAGAGAAACCGTGAAGGAATGCTACGGGTGATGCGCAATCACCGCGGTGCTGCCCACGATGTTCCCGCCGACGAATACGACGGATTGTCGATCCTGCCCACCCCCATCAAAAACCAGTTCTGTTCCACAGATTTGGTGGAGGCGGCACGTGTCTGCTGGGATGAGGCGGTCACCCTCGGAGAGAAGCATGGTTACCGCAATGCTCAGGCCACTGTGATTGCCCCCACCGGGACCATTGGTCTTGTCATGGATTGCGATACCACCGGCATCGAGCCCGACTTCGCCCTGGTCAAGTTCAAAAAGCTGGCCGGCGGTGGCTACTTCAAAATCATCAACCAAAGCCTGCCCCCTGCCCTCAAAAAACTGGGCTACACCGACGAGCAGATCACTGCGATCACCAAATACGCCGTCGGGCACGGTACTTTGCGCGGTGCACCGGCCATCGACCACGATCGTCTCCGTGAACTGGGATTCGACGAAGCTTCCATCGCCAAGATTGAATCCTCACTCGAAAGTTCCTTCGACCTCCAGTACGCCTTTAATGATTATCTCCTCGGTGAAAACTTTGCCGAGAAGACACTGGGGTTGAGTGGCGAGAAACTGGAACAGTGGGGATCTCAGCCGCTTCGCGCCCTCGGCTTCAATAGTGAAGAAATCAACGCAGCCAACGAGTATGTCTGCGGAACCATGACCATCGAAGGTGCACCGGGGCTCAAAGACGAGCACCTGCCGATCTTCGATTGCGCCAATCGCTGTGGCAGAAAGGGAGAACGCTTCATCCGTCCGGATGCCCACGTCCTCATGATGGCTGCTGCGCAACCATTCATCTCCGGAGCCATTTCGAAGACCATCAACATGCCCAACGAGGCGAGCATCGACGACGTGCGTGAGTCTTACAACTTGGGTTGGAAATCGATGCTGAAAGCGGTCGCTCTCTACCGTGACGGTAGCAAGCTGTCCCAGCCCCTCTCCTCTTGGGGTGAAGACTTCGACGAAGCCGAACTGCCAGAAGCCACTTCGAACATGCCGCAAAACTTGGAGAAGGTGGTTTATCGCTACCTCGCCCGTCGTCGCAAACTGCCACACCGTCGTAGCGGATACACGCAAAAGGCGATCGTTGGCGGTCACAAGGTCTACATCCGTACCGGTGAATACGAAGATGGAACGCTTGGCGAAATCTTCCTCGACATGCACAAAGAGGGAGCGGCATTCCGCAGCTTGATGAATAACTTTGCGATCTGCATCTCACTGGGACTTCAGCATGGGGTTCCTCTGGAGGAGTTCGTCGAGGCGTTTACCTTTACCCGCTTCGAGCCGAATGGGCTCGTCTCCGGTAACCGCAGCATCAAGATGGCGACCAGCGTTCTCGATTACATCTTCCGTGAACTCGCCATCAACTACCTTGGGCGTCATGACCTCGCCCAGGTTCAAGAGGACGACCTGCGCTCAAGCAGTCTCGGCACTAGCCCTGCGACACCGGAATTTACCGAAGAGGTGGAGCAACCGGGAGGCTCCTTTGTGGGGATCCCCGCGGCCTCAGCCAGCTCTCGCATGGCACAAGTCGAAGGCGAACTAAAGAGATCACCCACAACGACAGCGACCGAAGAGAACGTTCTTTCGGCGGAGTGCATTTCAAGAGCGAAAGGCTACACCGGGGACCCTTGTCCCGAATGTGGAGCACTGACGATGGTGCGCAACGGAACATGTCTTCGCTGTGACTCTTGTGGAGCGACCACCGGGTGCTCCTAAACTGAACTGGACGAGAGAGTAGGGTTAGAAACTCAAGTGCAAGAGGGCAGTCATCACACTGCCTTCTTGCACTGCTCTCATAAACTGCGAGCGCGAAGTAACGGGTGCGAAGTAACGAGTCGATTTATTTGGGACAGACTATTTTGAAAGCATCTTTGAGATGAGGAGACACCATGAGTATTAAATCTGATCGCTGGATCCGCCGCATGGCAACCGAGCATGAAATGATTACCCCATTCTCGCCACAACAAGTCCGTGAAAGCGTCGATGCATCGGGCCAGGTTCAACGGGCTATCTCTTACGGGGTCTCCAGCTACGGATACGATCTTCGTGTCGCCGACGAATTCAAAGTTTTCACCAACGTGCATGGTTCTGTCGTTGACCCCAAGGGATTTGATGAGCGTTCTTTTGTCGATATTCAAACCGACTGCTGCATCATCCCCCCCAACTCTTTCGCACTGGCAAGAAGCATCGAATATTTCAAGATTCCGCGCTCCGTATTGACCGTCTGTCTCGGAAAATCAACCTACGCACGCTGCGGAATCATCGTCAATGTGACCCCGTTCGAACCGGAATGGGAAGGCCACGTGACCTTAGAGATCTCCAACACCACCCCACTCCCGGCGAAGGTCTACGCCAACGAGGGGCTCGCACAAGTGCTCTTCTTTGAGAGTGATGAGGTTTGTGAGACCTCTTACGGTGACCGCGGTGGTAAGTATCAGGGACAAACAGGTATCAATCCTCCGCGCATGTAAATGACCTCCGGGCGCTGGATGGGTAGCCTCAGCCAAATGCCCGGCTTAGGATGAGGGAGTGCAGTTCCTGATCCGGAGGTCAAAATTGAGCGATCCTGTGAGTAGCCGCCCCTTCAATGAGGGGTTTGATCCATCCTGCAAAGATCCCGAATCTTGCCAAAAAATTCTCCAGCGGGCGCGTTCGGGTGAACGTATCTCGGTGGAGGACGCCCTCGCCTTGGCTCTTTACGCAGATAGGGATGAACTATTCGCCTGTGCCGACGCCGTCAGAGCAGACAAGCACCCCGACAATATCGTGACGTATGTCGTCGACCGTAACATCAACTACAGCAACATTTGCACCTCAGTTTGTGCCTTCTGTGCCTTCTACCGCAAACCTGGTGATCCTGAGGGATATCTTCTCAGCCTTGATGAAATCCATGCCAAGGTCGATGAGACGATTGCCCTCGGTGGTAGTGGTACATTGATGCAAGGAGGGCTTCACCCAGACTTGCCGCTGAGTTGGTACACAGAGATGCTCAAGAGCATCAAGGATCGTCACCCAGACTTTTACCTCCACTGCTTTTCTCCAACAGAAATTCATGCGCTGACTTCAGTCACTGGAAAAACCGCTGAAGAGATTCTCAGCTCTCTCAAAGCCGCTGGTCTCGATTCGATTCCAGGGGGAGGCGGCGAAATTCTCGTCGATGCGATTCGAAAAAGACGTAGGTCTTCGTGCGGTGCAGACGATTGGTTGGAGATTTCAGCAGAAGCCCATACTGCCGGGCTTCCGACGACTGCAACGATGATGATTGGACTGGGCGAAACCGACTGGATGCGAGCGGAGCACTTGTTGCGAGTTCGTAACGTTCAAGATCAAACTGGTGGCTTCATCTCCTTCATCCCATGGACTTTCCAACCTGACAATACCCCATTGGGAAAGAAGATCACCGAACGTGTGCCCGCTGAAGAGTACGCACGCTGGTTAGCAGTTTCGCGAATATTCCTCGACAACATCGACAATTTGCAAGTTTCCTGGCTGACGGTCGGCCTCGAGGAAGGCCGCCTTGGACTTCAGCGGGGAGCCAATGACCTCGGATCAGTAATGATCGAAGAAAATGTCATCTCCGTCGCTGGTGCAAATCACCAAGCCACAGAAGATTTACTTCGTTCCACCATTGAAAAAGCGGGCTTTAAGCCTGGTCTGCGCAATGCGGGCTATCGCCGTCTCGAGGATCGGCCGGTCCCGCAATTCTCGGGGAAAGGCCAAGAGTGAAAGAGCACGCCCTTGATCCGCAATTAACCCGCGATGAAACGACCGAAGTTGTCGAGGGGCTGGTCACAGGCTGGAGCATTCCCGAAGAAGTTCCCCAGGGGATCAACACTATTGTGATTCCCGACTCAGAATGTCCGACGGGTGCTCGATTCGGTGCTAGAGCTCTGCACACTTTAGTGCTGCGCTCGCGGCCGAGGACATTAATCGTAGTCACCGCCGATCTTGTCCCCTCGCCACGAATGCAAACGATGGGGCAAGTAGAAACAGCACTGGGATCTTGTTCAATTGATGAACGACTCTCAGCAAGAATCGCGAGCGAGTTGGGCGATCACCTCGAAGTTTTCCCCCGTCTCGAAAACCCTTTGCAATCCTTACAGCGAATGACACCGCTGCTGTGCCAGGTTCTTGCCCCCGGCTGCCGATTCATCCCCATCGTTGTGCCGATACAATCTTCTGACCCAGACTTGATGATCCAACTCGGTCAGCTTCTAGGTTCGACCCTATCTGCCGAACATGGTGCTTGTCTGGTCGCTGGACTCAATTTACCGACGCGACAAAAGATCGGATCGGCCTCCGATTTGACCGATGACGCAGCTCTCATTCGCCACTTACTGGATCCTAATCCGAAAAGTTTTTTGGAAGCTTCTCTCCTGGCTCAAATCGAGAGTTTTGCGCCCGCATTGATCGCTCTGGGTCATTCTCAAGCGAGGCAATGCTCGAAAGGCTTTCTTTTGGAACATGGAGAACTGATCCAAGGAGATTCCCACAGGGGAGCAGCCTCCGTGGTATTGTAGAAGCTAGAAGGAGAGACCTTTGAACTCAATTGCAACCGGCGGAGGTGACGAGGGTGATACTGGGGTACTCGGTTCTGGCCGATTGCCAAAAAACCACTCTCGCATCGAAGCCTACGGCAGCGTCGACGAACTCAATTCTGAACTTGGCGTCATCCTCGCAGCTGGTAATTCCCCCTATGCTTCCGAAGATACCCTTCTGCCAGATCAGATCCGTCAGCAGCTGCAGGAGATTCAATCCCTACTCTTCGATCTGGGTTCAGATTTAGCGCAACCGGGAAGTGGTCAAAGTGATGGCCCCGATACGCGAATCAACTCGACCCACTCCGATAAGCTGACCCAATGGATTCACGATTGGGAATCCACCTTGCCTCCACTTCGGCAATTCATCATTCCTGGAGGATCATTGAATGCGGCCCTTCTCCATCGTGCGAGGACCGTTTGCCGCCGGGCGGAACGTAATATCGTCCGATTCCTCAAGGATGCCGCAGAAGGTCATGCAGCATTGGTGTTTCTCAACCGCCTGTCAGACCTTCTCTTCCTGCAAGCGCGTGCGGCAAATCAGGCTGAAGGAATCGAAGACGTCCCCTGGATCTCAGGGGCTCAATCGCCGGAGAACTGATCCATCCAATAATCGATCTGGTTTTTACTGCGTGGTGCAGGTGGCTTTTCTGATTTACGCGGCCTTCCTGGCCCCCCACCAGACTTGGTATTTCCAGAAATGACTTTGGAGCGGAACTCCCCACAGGAACACCTTTGGATCCTTCCCCCGGGTGCACGCTTAGCGATGTCTTTGAGGTCATCCGTCACAACCTGAATTTTTTCTTGGGACGCATCGGATCGCACCAATGACAAAATCAGTTCGTCTGCACTTTTTCCATGGGGAGCAATCAACACTTCGACAGCGGAAGATCCTCTTCTTCCTTGACCAGAATCGAAAACTAATTGGAATCTATGACCTGATAAAGCCACTTTTGCCAACTCGTCGCAGAGAAGATCCACTGCTGAGTCGAGGCCACTTTCCTTCATCCGATCTCTGAGGACCGAATCGGAGTGGATCAAGTTATTGCCGTCGATGATCCAAAGCATGGAGAGAGATCTTCAATCAAAGTCAAAAATAGAGGGAGGCTTTTTATTGGGGTCGTCCTCAGTTTTTTTCAAACCGTCCTCAAAAAGCTGGTCAAGCTTTTCGCTGCGCCCCTCTTCCTTTGCCAGTTCCTTCTCAAACTTTTCTTGAGCTCTGGACGGCGAGGAAACCGCATCTTCAACCGCATCTTCAAATGACTTCGGATTGCCATCTTCAGTGCTATTGACGACATGGAAGATCCGCTTGGCACGGGGATCGATGGTCAACCGGCAATTACACTGTGGACAATCGACTTCAAAGAGCCCATCCGGTCGATTTGACATGCTCCAACCTACTTTCCGTAGATCAGGTTCAATACCTCATTACGTGTTGCCTGATTCTCTCTCATCAATCCCCTCATCGCCGAAGTCGTCATAACTCCGCCTGGCTTCTTCACGCCGCGCATCGTCATGCAGGTATGGGTGGCTTCGAGAACCACTGTCACGCCCTTGGGTTCCAGGGCTGAAGAAATCAAATCAGCGATCTGAGCAGTTAAACGTTCTTGGACTTGAGGACGCTTGGCAAAGTGATCCACTGCCCGCGCCAACTTCGACAAGCCAACAATCTTGCCTGAAGGGAGGTATGCGACATGCGCCTTACCGGTGAATGGCATCAGGTGATGTTCACAAAGGGATACGAATGGGATGTCCTTGAGCAATACAATCTCGTCATAGTCCTCTTCGAAAACGGTATTCAGGACTTGGGAGCTATCCTCCTTCAAGCCGCTGAAGATCTCTGCGTACATCCGTGAGACCCTATCCGGTGTATTGAGAAGCCCTTCACGAGTCGCATCTTCTCCGACACCTTCGAGGATCAGCTTCACACCTTCACGGATCTTTTCGGCATCAAAATCATGGGTACAATTATCATTAGGACAATTCATATTTAATCCCAACCGGGTTGCAGGTCTACTTTACCTGAGAGTGAGTAAAATTCTATCGGGTTATCCCATACGATCTTTCGAATCGTTTCTTCTTTAAAACCTTGACGCCTCATCGCCCAAATTGTTTTGGGAACACTCAAGGGATCTGAGGGGCCCCAATCGCATGAAGAGTTCACCAACATCATCTCAGAACCTTGTTCTTCAAAGATGGCGGTTGCCCGTTCAGGACTCAATTTAGTGACCGGATAAACGGTGTGCCCGCACCAGAATCCATTGTCCTTGCTGACCTGGATGGTCTCTTCCGTATTGTGATCCATGAGAATCTTCTCCGGATCCAATTTCATCTCCTGAATGACTTTGATGGTTCTTTTTGTGCCCTCAAGCTTATTGCGATGGGGGGTGTGAATCATTACTGGAAGATTGGCGTCAAAAGCCATCTCCAACTGTTTTCTAAGGATGACTTCTTCTTCGTCGGTGATCAAATCGAAACCCAGCTCACCAACTGCGACTACCGACGGATGCTGGAACCACTCAGGCATCCGTTCCAAGACCTCGTTCGCCAACGTAGTGTTGTTTGCCTCCCTGGGGTTCACCCCAATCGTACAGAAGTGTTGGATTCCGTACTCAGCAGCCCTTTGCCTCTCGAAGTTGGTGATGTGATCAAAGTAGTCGTAAAAGGTACCGGCAAACTTCCTCGGTTCACCCAACCAAAAGGAGGGTTCTGTGATGGCAACGATTCCTGCAACGGCCATCTTTTCGTAGTCATCTGTGATCCTAGAGATCATGTGACTGTGAGGATCAAAGATTCTCATATCGCACTCGTTTCAACTAACTGGTGCACCCCACCGATTGGGTAGCACCGAGCCTTCTATCCGTCGGTGAAATTAACCTTCTTGGTGCTCGATCCATCTCTCCGCATCGATGGCTGCAGCACAACCACTTCCCGCAGCAGTGATCGCTTGTCGGTATGTAAAATCCTGAACGTCACCGCAGGCGAAAACACCTTCAACACTCGTACGAGTGACATCAGTCTTGATATATCCGTTGTCATGCAAGTCTAATTGGCCTTCAAAGAGAGCTGTGTTGGGTGTATGCCCGATAGCAACAAACACTCCCGTCAAAGGAAGTGTAGACCGGTCACCAGATTCGAGGTTCTCCACCTCGACGCCACTGACCTTTCCATCTTCTTCAAGAACTTCAGTGATCGTTGAATGCCACATGAATTCAACTTTAGGATTATCAAAAGCCTTTTGCTGCATGATTTTAGAAGCACGCAACTCACCCCGCCGGTGAATCACTGTCACCTTGTCGGCAAATTTCGTCAAAAATACCGCTTCTTCCATGGCAGAATCTCCACCGCCAACTACGGCGATCTCCTGTCCCCGAAAGAAAAACCCATCGCAAGTCGCACAGGTACTCACACCGTGCCCCATCAATCGGCTCTCCGATTCGAGACCCAGTAATTTTGCGGTGGCACCGGTCGAGATGATCACCGTCTTCGCTTCGACTTCTTGTGCTGTCGATTTGATCTTGTAAGGGCGACTGGAGAAATCGACTTCGATGACATCCTCATAATGGATTTCTGCGCCAAATCTTTCCGCTTGCTTGCGAAAATTCTCCATCAACTCAGGCCCCATGATTCCTTCGGGAAATCCTGGGTAATTTTCCACATCAGTGGTCATCATCAATTGCCCGCCACTATTCGCTCCTGCGAAGACCATAGGGTTCAATTGAGCTCTGCCTGTATATACCGCTGCAGTGTATCCGGCGGGGCCTGACCCGATGATCACGACATCGCGCACCATAGTGTTACCTCTTTCCAGCACCGGACAAAAGCCGGCTCAAAGGCTAATCAACAAGATGGAGCAGTCTAAATCAGGACATCTGTCCTATCGAGTAGACCCGTCATGAGGAGTCAGTTCTTCTCTGAATTTCCAAAACTCCCGGTGAAAGTCGGGGTTTCATTACGTGTGGCGAGGCCCCTTGGGGCCTTTGCCATAAACCCTTAAATAATAAAGACTTAGAATCTACGAATGAGTGTCCAGCCTAGGGAAATGGTCAACTCACCTGTTTTTTCGGACCTTTAGGAGTTCCAACTGGCCCCTGACAGCCACAAATGGTTAAAATTTCGGAGCCTTCGGCGCTCTCAATTCCCTTCGGGAGGAAACTGAACATGCAAACAAATCGACAGCTCTTGCTGATCCTCTTCACCTCTCTGATTGCCAGTTCGGCTTGGGGTTTGACTCTAAACGCCCAATCCGATGAGGCCTCTGAAGACTCCACAGAATCGGAGAAGGAGTTTGAAACTCCTCCACTGCCTCCTCTCGATCTTGAAGACGAAAAACTGAATCAAGATCTCGAGCGATACAGGAAGCATCTCGAGGCTCGAGAATTTTCAAAAGCCCTCGCCATCATCAAACGCGTCCGCTCGAAGGTCAGAAAGCCTGAAGAATCCATCGCTGTAGTCATCGATCGCTACTTCCGCGAAGCGGATGGCGGAACAGTGTTTGACAAAGCCATGAAATATCACGACCGAGAGCAATACCGTAAATCTCTCAGTACTCTCATCAAAGAAGATCCCAAGGGAGATGCTTATGAGGGAACGCGAATCGGTGAGGAACTCGCAGAGCTAAGAGAGTTTCTGATCGCTGAAATTTATCTTCTCATTGATGACTTCGAGAAGGAAAGCGCAGAGGAAGAAGACGATGATGAGGAGGAAGAAGGGCGCCCTGAAGGCAGAGGGCGACAAGGTCAAGGCCAAGGTGGTAACAGTAAAGTAGTCGGAGGTACTCCAGAAGATGGAGATGTTCGCTCAGGCAAATTTGCACTGCACTGGCAAACGACTGAAAGGCTCTCCTGGGTCACCCTCGGAAACAAAGCCTTTGAAAAGATGCTTGAGGAGGGTGAAAGTCTGACCGACTACCGCTACCTCACTCTATCCTTGCGCTGTGAAAATCCAGCGGCGAAGCCTAACATTCTGCTTCTCTTTGATGTCGATGGCGCCCAAATCCGCGCCCCTCGTGGTGGAATGAGACGGGCAGGAGCTCGTGCCTACCAAAGGGACGGATTCAACTTCACCGTTAATCCCAAAGGCGGATGGCGAGAGTACCGCCTCGATCTGAAAAAGTTCGTCCGCAAAGGTGAAGTCGATTGGGACATGGTCGAAGCATTGCGCCTCATCTACACCGGAGGACCCGATCACTTGATCATGATCGACGACGTTAAACTTGAGAAACCTTGATCGATGACTTCGATGCTTCGAGAGACGATTTCATCCAATCATCGTTTCCTTCATCGGTTCATTTTAAAGGTATCGATCAGCTTATTGGTGGGATTACATGTCAGTGGATCGGTTCTTGAAGCCCAACCTCCTGCCGGCATTCAGGAACATATCTACGCGACAGTCGGTGGAACTCCACTTTGGCTCGACTTCCTCCCCTGTACCGATGGATCCGCCGGTCCCCACCCACTCATCATGTTTATTCACGGCGGCGCTTGGCAATCGGGGAACCGGCAGTCGGTACCGGGACCGATTCTCGCCCTGCGCAACGTCGGTTTTTCCATTGCAACCATCGATTACAGGCTCACTTCACAAGCAGGGCAATTTGGTACTGAACCAGTCACTTGGCCGGCTCAGCGTGACGATGCAAAAGCTGCAGTAAGATGGCTTAGGGGGCATGCGAGTGATTTGAATATCCAGCCCGAGTCCTTCGCCGTTTGGGGACTTTCAGCAGGAGGTCATCTCGCTGCGTCATTGGCATTAACCAATGATGCCCCGGGAACGACCGGCAGCATCGGCGATTGGACGAACCATTCCTCAGAAGTTCAGCTCGGAATCAACTTCTA
>NHDG01000113.1 GCA_002167285.1 Planctomycetia bacterium TMED53 | reverse complement strand
TCTTCGCCCTCGCGGGTCCCAGGGACCGACACTTCTGTCGAAATCGGGGGGATTGGCTGGTGTGATGGGAAATCATTCTCGTAATGCGTTGAGATATCCTGGACAATATTGGCGATGGTCTGGGCTGAACCACGGGCGAGGTCGAGCGTGCCCACGGGCCAGGTTTTATCTGCCGCCATGTTGCAAAATGTTCGATCGTGTTTCAGATTCAGCGAGTCTTTGAGTAGTTTCTGGAGCAGTGGTCTGCTGCGCATCGCAGAAGGCTGATTCTCAATACTACCCTCGAGGTAAATACCCTCGACACGAAACCCGTTTTCGTCGATGCCGTAGATATCATGATAACACTTCCAAGAAAGATAAGGAGCAATGTCGGCAGCGAGTCGTGGAAACTTCGTGGAGAGAATGGTGAAGAATGTCTTTTTGAGCACAATGGCCCTCGCGACGTTCTTCGACTTCGTGGTCATCAACGTCGTGCGTATTCCAGCGAGTTGCTCCATCATCAGCGTCTTGATGACCAGTTGGAGTTGTTCCGTTTGTTCAATCGCGCTAAAGACAGCGCGGAGCGTCGTCACGTTGTCCAGCAACATGTCGCGTTTGCAGTGCGCCTCCCAGCACTGCAGCAAGGAGAGAATGGCAGGCTCCTTGCATCGCCGGCCAAGCGACGTATAGCGCTTCAGGGTCTCAGCGTTGTAATTTCCAACACATACGCCATCTTCGCGCAGCGAATTAAGCAGCCGTTCACCTTCGTTTTTGATTTCAGACTTACGTCCCTCTGCGTTCATTCGATCTGCTATCTCAGAAATAAAGTGGGCGTGGCGCCAAGCACTGCAACCTTCAACGGCGCGCGCCTTATCATCACGCTCGATAAGCTTCAGTACACTCGTCATCGCTTGTGATCCGATGCCATAGCCGCTGAATTCGAAGGCAAGATCAGCGCAAAGGTCGGCGAAATCTTTACTTCCCAACCAGAAAGCGATGAGGCACAGCACATGCACTTCGCCATCTTTGTTCACCCTTTTCAAATCATTGAACGCAGACCCGTCCCAGCCGTCATTATTGATGGCGATGACTCCAACAGCGCGAAACAAATCATCACTATTTGCGTAGGTCTGAAGGAAAAAATGAATTTTCCCCGTATCGAGTGTTGGGACCGCGCGGGACTCCAGGCTCAAGTTCGTGAGCGTCCCACTCGTCAGGCAAGGTGTCGTTTTTGCCATCTGGTGCACATCGTTCGGCTGCCTGACAGCACATTTCTTCCCTTTAGGTTCTTTTGGCACGTTTGATTTCACCCAATCGACTGCCGTCGTCAGCTCCGTTTCAGCATCTCCCGCTTGCAACAGTTTTTGAAACCGATTGGCATAGTCGTCGGCGGGCCAGGAAACCATCGCTTTAAAGGGCGATAGATATCAGCGCCGGCAGTGTGGCTTGAGCAAAAGATAGCTACGCTGGTAATAGCAAAAATGTCGATGATGCTCGTATGGCTGTCTCGCGCGATCATTGACCGCTTTTGTGTTGATGGTGCGATACATGATCGCTTAGTGTTGAATGTGCGATCGTAGTGATGAAGCGATCACTGATCGCATATTTGTGAATGACGTAACTTGATGATGGCAGCGATCATTGATTGCGTATTTTTGACAACGTCCGAGAAGTGAAAACATATATCTCTCTTGTTTATCAACACCGTTACGATCACTCCGCGCGTGCGGCCGATAACAATGGAGGTCTGTACAGGATGATGCAGACACGTGTCTGGATTCGAGAATTTAAATAGACAGGACACTCGATTCCAGAAAAAACGGGCGGTGTGCCACAGGTTCGTGGCTTCCACCAAAAAAAAGGTTCGCGGTACGAGCATGCTGGCAATGGTAGAAGCGCTCACAAACGCTTTTGCCCACGCATCCGCGTCAACATTATCAGCAAGCCGTGCTTCAACCGAGCAAATTTTCGGCGCTTGCTCGCACAGAGAAGTGTTTGCTTCAAGTGGTTGCCCGCGTTGACGTTTTTTGTTGTTGTCTCGCGCAAGCATCGATCAGCGCAAGCGTTGATCATTGAGTTCAAGCTTTGGCTCGAAATCCAATAGCGAAGCAAAGGCACGCAGCTCCATACGGCATCATCGTCTTGGCAGCATCGTCCATTTGCAAGCAGCAGAAAAGATGTCTTTCGGCTCCACCCACACGCCAGCCCAATCAGCAGCCATCCGCGCCCTCCGCGTCTCCGCGCCCTCCGCGCCTGCGAATTAAACTGTCCCGAAGCTTCGGGCTAACGCTTTCTCAATGTACATGGCTTTCACTTCGCAGTGGGTACAGACAGCTCCGGAATCAGCAGTATGGTCGGACTTCAGCACATACTTTCCAAAGTGCTTAGTTGCCACCGGGGTGACGCAGTCACGCACGCGCAGCTCCAGGAAGCATCCATATTCGATCAGTTCGATCAGTTCCCACGGTTTGTATGCGAATAAATACACACATACAGGTTCACCATCATTTGCGCACCCATACCGCATGCTTCCATCCACCAGGATGCCCTGTGAGCCAGGTGATTTGGGGCAATGCCTCACAAGGTAGTTCAGCTTGACCATGTGGTACATCGTCAACGTGCCACTCTCATCTCTCAAAACCTGCGCGACTCCTTCTACTGCTCGGTCTGAGACCGGAGGTAAAAACGAGTTGACCTCTTCTGGATCTGGGCCGTGAAGACCACAACGATAGCACTTCCGACGCGGCTGCCAAATAACGATGCACATACGGCAATGCAATATGCCGCACACCTGACAATAGGCACAATGATCGAGTCGGATTGGCCATCGGCAACCGGGACACATGACTTCTTCCTCTACCACAGCAGCTATCCTCGATTCAGCATCACACTCGGGCAGCACGTTCTTACGGCATTCACATAAATAGCAGAATTCAGACGCCCGCGCCATGTTGGGGTTGGGGCCAAACATGTGTCTCGCCAGCGGCGGTCTACAATCAGCACCCTTTGAGAAAAATCAGCTTGAGGCACAATGGCTACGGATGGAGTCAGACGAAAGCGTTTTTAGAGGAAATAGCAAATGTCGATTTGCATGATACTTGATGGTGCGATCATTGATCGCCTATTGTCGCTGATCGCTTATTTTTGAATATGCGATCATTGATCGCGTATTTGTGAATGAAATGATGCGATCACTGATTGCTTATTTTCGAAAACGTGCGAGAAGCGAAACAAAAGATTAATGCCATACGATCACGTTCCCGAATCAGAGTAATCAGCGCGTGCGTTTGATTCTTTACAAGCTGATGCAGACTGTGTCTGGATTCGAGAAGAGAGAAAAAATGGGCGGTATGCCACAGATTCGTGGCTAAATTCAACAATTTGTTGAATTTAGAATTTTTAAAACGTGCGTGCGAATTAAATTGTGACGAAGGGTGGGGCTGATTTGTACATAAAGTACACTGATGTCACCTCGCAGTCTGGACATTCAGCTCCATAGGAATCAACAGTCTGGTCGGATTTTAGCACGTAGCGGCCTCTGGACCCACTTTTTACCCTCTTGAGGTAACCGTGCATGCGGAGCTCGACGAAGGCCCATCCATCATTGACCTTGAATAATTCCCATGGCTTTCTCGCGTGTGCGTATACGCCTACACCATCACCGTGCCATGAGCCATACCGCATGNCCCCGTCCACAAGGATGCCGTTTGAGCCTTGGGCAGACGGGCAATGTTGCACGAGGTACTCCTGNTTGATGCACTTGTACATCGTGAACATGCCATTCTCATCCNTCCTGATGATCTTCCCGTAGTAGTCTTCAATGTAATCCGTTTCTGTCAAGAGGTGGGATGACTTTGTGATGTTGATGCGACGCATGTTCCGACAGTCAAATCTTAGCCACGGAATGCCGTCTGGCGAAACTTCTACCGATGGGGCGTACAGCTTCTGCGTANTCAGGATATCAATCCACAATTGCGGCGGCAACTCGTGGATGGCCTGAANTCGTNCATGGCTCCGAGCGGATATCAGCGACGCCGTGTACATCAGCGATTGCCCAGGACCACACAGCCCACAGACGACCCCGCCATCACACTCGGGCAGCACGATTTTACGCCAGTGACATAAACGGCAGCCTTCCGACGCCTCGAAATGCCTCAAATGCGGAGCAGNCGNCATGTTGGGGCTGCTGCGAAGCANTTGGCTCGCCGGCGACAGAGTTCGTTAAATCAGCGCCCTTTGATAAAAATCAGCNTGAGCCACAATTGCTACGGATGGGGTCGTTGCGTACTTGTCGGCGTTGGAGGTTGGGGGGCGCTGCGAGCGCGCAAAGCATTGAAGTTGTGTTTGAGAAAATAACAAATGTCGGTGATTCTCATATGGCTTACTCGCGCGATCATTGATCGTCGGTTTTTATGTTGATGGCGCGATCCTTGATCGCTTCAAATTTGTCCCAAAATGGAAAAAACGTTCTCACAATTGGCACAACATCACAACATGGTCCCAACATGAATTCGAAAGTGGCTCACGATTGTCCCAAAATGATCCCCTGATTCCAAAATGGTTGCACGGTCGCTTATATGTTTGAATGGTAGTGATGATGCGATCACTGATCGCGTATTTGTGAATGGCGTTGGCGATCATTGATTACTTTTTTCCGACCAACGCACGCATCGAGCTTCTCGCGATCAGTCCCCACCCCACGATCGTTGCTCAGAGACGGCGCGTGCACCGAATTTGAAGCACGTGCGAACGTTTGGCACGATCACGTCCGAGTCATATNCACGTGCGTCCGATACGCAACGCCTAGACTCGTCTGACTGTAAGTATACGCAGTCAGATCAATGAGATGATCATCCCATAAACTATCAAAGACGCTGTACGGCAGTTTNTTATCATCTGTCAGTTCGACGTTGACCTGCAACAANTCAGCAAGGTTTACGATGATGTTCGGCAGCNTGGACTCAGCCACATCACCTAGCTGCATCATTGAAGAAGGTGTCCACGCCGAAAACACATCAATAATATCCCTCCTCNTGCCGCCCCCAAACCTAAGGATGGGAGACGTCCCNGGAATCCACCATTGTACTGCCACGTCCCCCCCCAGATTTAACGTNAATGACGTTCGCTAAGAGGAATGGCAGAACCANAGATGCGCGGTCGACGGAAATCTTTGTGCCTGGCGGGACCCTGCAGATAACCATGCTACCTATTCCCAGGACTTTGCAAGGTGTTGGCTCCCAGNGTTTTGGAATTTCAATCAGCGTGTCCACTGGAACCTCAGGANGATCAGCGCCAGGAAACAACGGAACCAGCACATCTGCAGGCATCGTCCCAATCGCCCCACGTACAGCTGGATCTGCAACGTCGCGTGCGTTTTTCAGATCGTNTATCATCTGTTCGACCGTCAAGGTGGACCAAAATTGTGGCAGCNTCGAGTCAACCAAGTCCTTCAAATATTGNNAATTAGGAAGCGGCGCTGATGTGTCAGTACTGACATCAACAAGTGCCGTTTCTACGCGATTCAGCCAGGCGTGTGTCTTATTTCGTGTCTTCTCATTGAATCTCATATCAAAAGCATCCGGCTTCCAATCGGCAACGCGGGCCATGTCATCGGCCGGGACTATCAGCACTGGACGGCTCCAATCATCCGATGTGAGGTACTGTTTCCATTTGACGTAGATGCCCCCCCTGGACCTAAAGAAATTGAGGGCGTGCACTCTCGGCAGACCCTTCAAAGCTGGCAGATCAAGCCCTTTCAGGGAGCTCCAATTCCAAACGCGCGAAAGGTGCGACGAATCGAAGTCAAACCCTGGCATGCGTTGTTGCAGAATCGCCACCAGCTTCTCAACCGTGTCGAAATCGTGTCCCGTGATCGCGGCTCTCAGCCTCGAAAACAGACGATCAATTTTGTCGTGTGTGTGGCCGACGATCAAAAAGAGCATGCCACAACTCCACAGGCAAGTACCATCCAGCACGCAAAGAAGCCAGATCAGCCACCAACAAAACTTGTAGTTCTTGGTTTCTTTCGGCGTGTTATCAGCTCCCACGAAGAATTCTTCTGGCAGGTGTCCTTCAGCAATGACTTTCTCGTGGAAGCTTTGCATCACCGTGCTGATCTGCATATCAGCGCCATGCTTGCAGTCTTCGAATACTGTGCGCAAATTGATTTCAGACGAGCACGTCAGACCACTCCACCAAGAACCAATCACCGAAACTTGTATTCGTTCGCCCTGGCGGAACAACTGCGTGCGCTGCATCGACCACCTTTGTGGCAGGTTTACTGCGTTTTGGTCCATTTTGTCAACCTTCACAAACCACTGCTTGCCTTTTGATTGCTTGCAAAGTTCAGAAATCTCGTCCATCTTGAGCCGCTGTGCTGACTGAAATTTGAAGTGCGCTCCCAAGCGGTCAATCAGCGCGTTCAGATGTACAGTAGAAGAGCGAGGGCAGCGATCAATTTGGTCCCGAAGAAAATCACATACACCGCAATGAACGAATTTGCAAAGGGCCGGTGCCATGATCAGCCATGGTAACTCGAATCTCCAAGCGGCGAGGAACACAGCCACCGATGCGTATTCGCGATTTTGGCATGTACGCTCGTGGGCATAGAGCGCATGCAATGCCGATTTCCGACCCTTCGGTATGTAGGTCACAAAGTCAGTCGGGCTATGATCACCAAATTTTGAAGCGTAGTGTTCCAGCCAAGCGCGTGCGTCGAGATATTTAGCGTCCTTGGGGTTTGCTTCAATACTGCGTGCAATACCCACTTCACGACGGCTGCAACTCGACACTTGGCCAGCATTGACCCGTTTGAGCGCCTCCGTTAAAGACCAGTTCCCAATACCAGTAATTTTGAGCCACGCAGGTTTGCAGACGTGATAGCCCATAATCTGGAACGAGAGCTTATCATTATTCGAGTCAAACAAGCCCTTCTTATACATTACCATCAAATGCTCCCTGCGCGTCGATGCTGGCAATGAGTTCCAAAGTATTCGCCATACACGTACGCTTTCAGGTGCCTCTACGAAGCGAGCTAAGCAGGTATGCTTTTTTGTGGCACAAGGAACAGCAATGCGGTCCTTGATTTTCTCCAGTGACAAAGTATCATGGCCATCGCCGGATGTCATCAGCTCACGTTTTGCAGTTCTCGGTGCCACGATGCCCGTTCCAAGTTTCCAGCGGCTCCCAGCATTGTACTGGAGTCGCTCTGGGAGTGAATCGGCATTATTTCTTTCGTATGCCAGTTGATCTATCACGGATTGTCGGAGAAGACACTGATGACCAACAGTTTCGTTATCAGGAGCAAGACCGCTGTACCGTCGCAGCGCGAGAACGAGATCGGCCGATGGTTCATCCCAGGGTTCCCACGCAGCAATCTGTTGGCAGACAGCAAGTTCAGCTTCCACACAGTTAGCACTCCTTTTCTTGGGCGCCTCACCAATTCTGCGTTGAAGTCTATCACGATCATCGTCGCTGTCGTAATTCCATTGCGGAGGGTGTGCTGGTGGATCAAGGCCGCGTAGAAGACGAGCCTCTTCGCGTGACGTGTCGACCACGCCCCAAAAATGGAAATCATTGACCATGACAACGCTGATCATCGCAAGTGGTTCTTCATTGCAGTTTGAGAAGGAGTGTCCAACAATAGATGGATCAACGTTTTCTTGCCATATCAATACATCGATGCGAAAGTGGCAACCAAGAGCGTGCAGCGCTGACGCGTCCACCCAACAACGATCAGTGCCCATGCGCTTGATATATGAAGAGAAGTCTTCTCTCTCTGAAGACATCATCACCGCCAGCGACTTGAAATCAACGCCATCCCATAACTTCGTATCCTTCATCTTCATCATCTGAGCAATGCATGTTTGCCTAAGATGAAGCATCATCCTTCCGTGGCCTGCACTTTTTGCCTTACTGAACTTCTTGTAAGCATCCGTCTGGTAGAGACGTCGATTGCGTGAGGCCACCGACGCAAGTCCATGGCCAAACGCGTCAAGGCCACAATTACCATCTGCCACGGTATCAACAATATCTTGCCCTTGTTTAAGCAGCTCTTGACGAAGGTTTTCTGGTGGTGGTATAACCACCGCAGCAGGTGCAACACGTTCACGATGCGAAAGGCGATAATACGTCGGAAGCAGAAACGGCATCTGCGACAATCGTCCGCAACGACCCCAAGACCTGAGTCGTAATCCGAGTCGGAACCAATATCCCCCAAACGATGGATTTGAAGGTTTTGGGAAACGAACCCGTTGCTAACGACCCCCACGCGAAACGAAAACGACGTCGCCACGCCGACCCAGGGACCAAGAGCGGAACGAGGATGGGGAATTCCTCAAGCCCGTTCCGCCTCGGATGCAGCATCCGAGGTTTTTGCCAGGGCTCGGATCTAAATTCCAATGAACCGTTTCGAACAGACCCCAGGACCAAGAGCGGAGAAAGTATGGGGAGTTCCCCAACCTAGTTCCGCCTCGGATGCAGCATCCGAGGCGGAACCCAACGTTCCCCAACGT
>NHDG01000112.1 GCA_002167285.1 Planctomycetia bacterium TMED53 | reverse complement strand
TTTTTATATAAACAACACTAAACGCATTATTTATTTTATTTGTATTTACAAACATTGACTGGTGCGACTGCAATAATGGCGGGAAATTCAAAACAATAGTCTAAATATAATTGACCACTATTTACAAGAAGTTCGAGCCTTGATTACATACATTTTTACAATATTTGCAGCCATGTAGGTTTTACAATTGCTTGGCATTCTTACAGGATTTATATTTTTATACTGCGGGTACTGTGGCGTAATTACAAGTTTTTTGGTTATTCTTACCCTTGGTTTACAATTTTACTATTCGAGTAATCATTCTTAGAGTAATACTATTGAATTTAATTTCAAGTCCAGCATGATTCATGCCAACCCCTCAACTAAACTCTACCTGCTTATAAACTAAGTAATTCTCTAGTGTTTTGGAATTCTGTTTTTTCTGACATTTTTGCCGGTTCTCCAAGACTTTTTCTTGGTTCCCTTAGCAATTTTCTCCTTTAACCTTGCCAAGTGTTCTTCAGATCCCACTTCACTGTTCAATTCCTCTGGTGTGAACAAAATCACCAACTCCCTCGCAGCTCTATCAGTTATTTGCACTGTAACAGTCCAGCTTTCTGCTTTTTTCTTTTTCTGCTTAGTTGCAGTCCTGTACTCAAGAATGTAAATTTTTGACTCAGCATTTGATTCACTGTCTCTAATTTCAATGACCTTTCCAATCTTCCAGTGCTCATGCTCAGAGCCCATGTTGCTCTCTTTGTGTTTGAACAAACAATAGTCCCCAACTTTTGGGAGCATGTCGCTTGACTTGTGCCATTTAGGCCTGTCTACCAGATCTGGTGTCATCCTATTGAGGAGTGTGAAAAATGCTTGCATGATTTTGTTATTTTTGGACAACCTGTCCTTATATGTCACCCCTTTTTCCTCAATCACACAGTTAGGTGACCTTTGGTTATTTTTGCCCAACAAAAGCCTGTTAGGGGTGACAATTTCAGCAATATCATATGACAGGGATCTTGTGTTGGTCATTCTTGCCATGGGGAGGTTATTGACAAAATTGCTAACATAACAAAATGTTGTCTCCCAGTCCATGATTGATTGGGTTAAGGTTTCTCCTTTCCTTTCCTGAATGTACTTTTTCAAAACTTGCACCACCCTTTCGACTTTCCCCCTGCTTTCATGACTTTGGGTGGGTTTCAAAACCAGCTTCATGCCGGTTTCCTTACTGATTACTCTCTCAAAATTCATCAATTCCAGTTGGACCCCAAGGCCTTTCTTCAATCCTGTTCCCTTATCGGTGTACCCGATGATCGGGTACCCGTAACGGCAGGCATGACGAACTAGTGCCTTCACTACACAAGGAGCCTCCATGGTTTCTAAAACTAGTATAGACACAGCCCCAGTAGTGATGCATACTATCACAAGAGCGTTGACTTCAAGGACACTTCTTTTCCCATGTGGAGAGTAGGCTTTGAAAGGACCCCCTATGTCAATCTGACAAAAGGAAAATGCTGGGGAGACGATCAGTTTTTCTGGTGGGATTGATCCCATACATTCTTTTATTTGTTTTTTCAATATTATTCGACAGCGTTGACATTCATCTCGTAGTGCTCTGATTACATATCCTCCCCGTATGACATACAATATGTTGGCAACTACTCTATTTGTAGAGGGAACACCCTTGTGGGGGTGAATCTTCCAGTGAATATGTAGAAGCAGTTGAAAGACTAGCGGATCTGTAGCCATGCCCACAGGCTGAACAAATGAGATTGTAGAAGCATCCAAAAATTCTTCCACCTCCACATCTCTATATTCTATCTCCCTGCGTTCTAAAAGGCGTCCGAAGTGTTTCCAAACTTGATCATTCTCATCATATTCGAACTTCTCTTTTTCCTTCGCTGTCAAATTTTCAGTGACTTTTTCAGACATCTCTCTGTTGAAGTATCTCCAAGTCACTATTTTCACCTGGTCTCCAATTCTAATCTCTTCTATAATTTCTTCCTCTGTCTTGGCAGGTTCTTGGACTTTCTTTGGTTTTTGGCTAGGTTTGACAGGTCTTTTCCTAGACTTGGGTTTGTAATCTTTCTTTCCAGAATTCTTTCTCAAAAATTTTCCTGGTGAGATCCAACCTTTACTTTTAGCTCTAGTTGTTACAAAGCAGGCCCTTTCAGTTTGGTACTCCTTCATTTTAGCTGTATTTGTCCAAGAAGGTTTCCAATCTTGGTTCCCGGATTTTCTTATGATTTTATCCTCTCTGTTGACATCAGGCATTTGGCCTGAACACAGGGAATCCAGATACGCCATGTTGACATCTTTTTTGCTTAACTTTGGAACGTTTCCACAGATTCTGCATGTTTCAGCCAACTTGTCCCTCACCTTTTGCTGGTGTGGTGAAATGTTACCATACAAATGATGACCCGGGGCTGGTGTTTGATGTGCTTTGTGCTGTGTTTTCATTCTATAGTAAGCCAGAACTGATGATGCCCTGAATGTCACCTCCCAGCCATACCTAGTGACCTGTCTTCTGGAGATTTCTCCTTCGAAATGATTTGCTCTTTTGAGTTTCATCCCTCCTACCAACAGAGAAAGGTCGTTGGATAAATCTTCAGGAATCTCCACAAAATTTCTTATCATCATATCTGGAGTAACTCCAAACCACATTCCGGCAAAAAACTCAGGTGGTACCTCATCCCTAGTATCTACAATTCTCAGATCTTCCAGTACACCAACTGGTTGGCATATGTCCGACTGAGAATTTGGCTCGTCATGTGACATTTTATAACATTGCACTATTTGGGAAAAATCTTGATTATTTTCGACTGTTTCAATTGTCGCTATGTCAAATTCGGGATTTTTATTCTTTCTTGAACTTGCAGCCAAATCTGGGAGAGAAGGGTTCTGCTCTTCTCTCAGAATGTCTCTGTCTTTAGCACTAAGGTGCTTCATGACCCCCTCAAAGTCTCTTATCAAGTCCTGCTCGAGCAGCTGTTCGATGCTGAGATGCATCCATGGTAGACCAGAATGCCAGTGGGAATTGTTTCCCAGTTCCTCCATTGCCACTACTCCCTTTGTAGCTATATCAGCTATGTTCATAGTTCCCTTGATCCAGAATGCTTTGGCTTGCCCATTAAGTCTTTTTATATCCTGGACCCTAGCAAACATCCAGCTTTTCAGCTTCAACTCAGGGTTTTCAGACCATAGTAGTGCAACAGTAGAATCACCAAAGGTATAGGTGTTCTTGACTTTTCCTGCTAGTGCTAGTCTCGTAATGTAGGCTGCTGTTGCACCTAAGTGACTTGATGCAAGTTCATTTCTAGGTACTATTTGGCCTACTGGACACAAACAGCTTCTGGAAAACGCCATCCTAGTACTATAAGTTCCATCTTTAAGTAGACACCTAGCATACACTACAGTTGCAGCTCCTTCCTTAGATCCATCATGGACTTCCATAAGGTCAGTAGTTGTTGCATCTATGGCTTCTGGAGGAATTACACATCTATCGATTTTCACATGCCTTGTATCTTGTATCTTCTTACAGATTTCAAGCCAGTCTTTCATCAATTCTTGTGGAATATATTCTGCCCAATCTAAATATGCTATTTTTCTGGCCATTATTTTTCCTTGCATTGTTAGAGGCATAAATAGACCTAGTAAATCAAAGCATTCTGCCAGTTTCCCGACACATTGGGCACGGGTAAGCTTCTCTGGAAATATTTCATCATCGATATCACTACCAAATTTTACAGGGTGCTTGTTCGGTGCTTTCGTGCCCCTGGTGATACGATTGAAATTACACTCCTTGAAGGCTAAGGAAATTAGATCCTTCTTGGGCTCATAACAATATCCTGCCAACCCAATGGTGGTTCCATCCGATGAAGCTTTCTCACTCAATGGAGCTACTTGACCTGATGTTGTTACACATTTTAAGCTGAATCCAATTTTGTCTAAAATTATTTCTACTTCTTTTAATGCTTGTTCTAACTCAGATCTGTCATCCCTGCAAGGGACCCCATCATCAACATAAGTCTCATTGATGATGGTGTGTGCACCTTGTGGGTATTCTTCTTGAAGCTTAGTTGCACCTCTTCTGATGGCTACTTCAGCTTGATTTCCACTGCTTACAGTTCCATAAATGGCTCTAAGCATGACATACACCTCAACTTCCCTCTTAGGGTCCATTTCATCAACCCAGAGAATAAGTTGATATTGTAGGTGTGACTCTTCGATGTATAACATGTTATACATCTTAGAGATATCAAAACTGCCAATATGCTTGTAACTTCTGAATTTGATCAATAACTGCTGCAAGTTGTTCAATGTGTTTAGGCCCTTTGCAAGATGATCATTGAGCCCTGATGTTCTAGAGTCAACAACCATCCTGCATGGCGTAGTGATGGATTCTTTAAAGACGCAGTTCCAGGGATAAAAGTGGTGAACTGCAGAGCCTAATATTTGCTTCTGCAGGTCCTCACTCAAATCCCTGAGCCTGGTCACAACGTCTCTCTTCTTTAGTTCTTCCCAAAACCTTGTCAAGGATGCTCTATCTTCTGGACTTTTTGCCAACATTTTTCTCAAAAAGTGGTTAGCTTGTTTGAAGTTGGATTTTGCACCCCATTTTAAGGCCAACTCTTGTGGACTCTTGATCCAAGGGAGAAACACGTAACACTTCTTGGTGCTCCAATCTATCCTCACACTACTTTCAATCACCCTCTGTTCATCTTCCTCTCTCTGAGATCTGGCCCTAGTCCTACCGGAATTCAAGCAATCTTTACAATTAAGACACTTGCTACATCGGTAGTCCACGCCAGTCCCTATGGTTTCGTCATCTTCCCATTTTCTAATTGCCTTCTTCATCTTATTCCAATGTACTTTATCAGCGTTTGTTAGATCATCAGCAATATTGTCGAAAATGAAATCGAGATCTCCAGTGGAACACAAACAACCGTGATCTACTTTACACTCTTCGGACACTACCGTAGCATCTTCATCAGACCCCAAACTTTTGTTTGCAGCCTTCTGAAACGCTACTAACCCGCTAGCACCTATAGTACACTCTTCAGGTCCTACCGTAACATTGTCATTAACCCGCAAATATGAATTTGTAGACTTCTGACACACTACTAGACCTTTAGTATCTATAGTACAATCTTTATTGGCAATTTTTTGTACAGTTGTATTTCTCAACAACAAATCATCCAATTCTGGTTCATCTCCAAGTTCCTCATAGTAGCTGATTTTGTCAGCGTTGGTTTGGAAGTAGACTCCTTCTTGAATTGGAGGTTTCTCTTTCTCAATGTGAAATCTCTCATTTACTAGTTCATCAATTTTTGCCTTACGAGCGTCCACTTCTTCATGTTTCATTAGAATGTTATGCTCCAGTGTCTCATTGATGACTGTATTTCTGGGCTGACACACTGAGTTCTGAAATCTGCGAGCTTCGACTTCCTCTCTAGCTAAATTTTCTCTTATTGGGCTTACTTGAAATTGTCCCAAAGGTTCCACTTCTTCATGTACCTTCTTTTGAAAAACAATTTCTTTGCCTGCATTGATAAGCCTTCTTGTTACTTCTTGTCTTCGAAGCTGATCACCTCTCTTTTCTTCACTTCCAGCGATAATGACAGGGGCATCCTCAACCATGGCATCAGATTCTTCGTCAATAACATTCTTCCATTTGGAGTTATGTTCTCTGCCTTGACTAAAATGTACCACATCCATTCTGAGGGAGTCTCTGTAAGTGCAGTATTCTTGCCAACAGATCAAATGCCTCGCTGTATATTCATCAACTTGTGCTGGTGTCATTTTGTACAAGCCCGGTGTCAAATTTGGATGCCCAATATAGTTGGTTTGAAAGAATCTCTTATAGTTATTGAACATACCGCCAAACACTATTTGGGACCCGTTGGTATCCTTCAACCTGCTCCTTGCCACCAATAAACCACTAGGTAAACACATGATTATCTTTGGCTGCAGGGCTGGTGTTGTCAGACCTATGATCATTCCTGCCTTTGCACCTCCGACACGAAGAGGGAGTTTTTCATCTTCACTCATAACTTCATGACCTTTATCAGCGTACTGTTTGGCTAGATCTCTTACTTCCTCATGGGAAGGCTTGAAGTCTGCCTCCAGCATGTACCCGGTTAGTTCTTGTGATCCTGCGACTTCCAGTAAATACCTTTCGCCATGGTTTCCTTGTCCTAAGACTAACTCATACTTTCCATCTCCAGTAGAATGAACGTGCTCTCCTGCACCAATTACATACATTGGCTTCCTGCTTGTCATCTTCAGCTTCAATTGTCTTGCAATAGCAGTTTTTATGAGGTTAAACATCGCACCGGAGTCAAAAAAGCACAGCACCTTGATTCCATCCAAATTGAACTCTTGCATGAAATACAAGGGCAGGCCTTTCGACGCTTTGATCAGTGTTTTTAAGATTTCATTTTTCTGCATGTCAAGATGGGTTGATTCGCCATTGGTTGTATCAAGCAGTCTTGATGTTTCATTGCCTTTGTATTCTTTCTCACTAATTTCAGGTAAAATTTTGTGAGGGCCAGGATCTTTTTTAGTTTTGGTGTCATTCTTGTACTGACTGTCACTCGAATTATCGACATTGTTTGTCTGTATCCCAAACTCTGAATTATTTTGGTTTTCTAAAGCATGCATGATATACTGTATCTGCATTTTTGGAGCATTCTTGTTTCCAAACTTTTGCCTAATTTTCTTGATATTTGATCCCTTGACTGGTCCGTCACAATGTTCTTTTTTTGGACAAATCACAGCGTGCATCGGTCTCTGCTTTTTGATGAGACCATCAGAACTCTTAGCAGCATCGTCGACACACCCTGTGCATGCAATTTCAGTTTCGAGGTTCAATTTTTTATAATTGTCACATGGTTTTAGATGATTCCCTTCGGAATCCTTGAAGTTCTTCGCTGTTTCTAAAGCTCTTGTGATGAAACAAACTCCACTCAAACATGAGAAGCACTGAGTTCCAGGCCCAAAATTCTTGTCCCTGGCCTTTTTAAATCTTTCCCAGCTTGTTGTACTTTCGTGATCTTGACAATTCCACAGTTCATGTGGGGTTTGACTGGCACACAACCAACAAGCCAGCAACTGCTTATTTCTCATCTTCTCCCATGCTTTAGCCTTACTGAGGTCGTCTTCCGTTACTTGCACATAAATTGACTTAGCATCCTTCCTTTTGGAACTTTGTAAATTATATCCTTCGTCGGCGTCAGTAGTTAATACTTTGGCATTCCCAACAGACAATCTATCTCTTCCACCAATTGCTACCAGACAGTACTCACCGGAATCTCTCGTGTTATCCCTATTATCTTTTGAAAAACAATTCCCTCTCCCCCTACCATAAGTAGAGAATGAGTTCCTTGCTCCTCCACGGCGTCCACCTTTGCGCCTGTAGTTTCCACGAAAGTCTCCGTGACCTCTCCCTGGATTGCCTATTTCAGGACCACTCAGCTGATTTGTACTTATTTTCTGATCAAACTCTTCTATGCTCTTAGCCATTTCCAGAATTTCATCAAAGAANTCGTCCATCTTCTTGAGNTCCTGATCCGGTGTAGTAGGAGTNCCTTCAGCCTTCATTTCNCGCACAAACGGTCTCCAGCTTATGTTGATATACCACACAAACTCATCTCTCCCAGTNACTTGGGAAATTTGTCCGAGAATNAANCTGATCAGTGATGCCACATTCTTCTCTGAGTGCAGCATAGCNCTCAGTCTCTGGTAGGACTCACAGTGTTCTTCCATACTNGCTAGAATGCCTCGGGTATGCACAATATAGCCCTCTAAATCCTTCAGTTTTGTTGGAACCAGAGAGGCAATATTGTTCTGCAGTTCTCTAACTATTCTAGCTTCATCAACATGGTTTTCAATCAGCCATACCTTCAACTCATTATAAGTTTTAAAAGCTGGCCTGTATGCCATAGCAATTTTCTTAATATTTGGTGATAGATATGACATGACTTCGAAGAGCTGGCTGGCTTTGTCGTTGATGTTGCGACACACCTGCATCTCGATCTTCTTCAGCCAGTCAAACAATGACTGCCAGGCTTTCCCAGGCACATGCTCTTCGCCATAGAACATCTCAACTTTTTGTTGGTTTAACAATCCTCCTAAACCACTACCTTCATAGGATTTTATTCCATGGTTGAATTTCTTGTCAATTTTTGCTATTCTTGAGTTTAACTCTCCGACTTCAGCAAAATACCTTATTTCATCCTTTATCTTTTCATTCAGTTTTTTCTTCATATCCTTTTCCATTGACATTTCTTTCGCTCTATTAGTCCACTTCTGGAACTTTTCTGCCAATTTTGCTAGTATTCCCATAATTCTTTCTATGTCTGGTTTAATTCTAGTGTGAATAGTATTGAATTCATTCTTATTCTCCTCAACTTCGTCATCATAGATGATGTCTTTGACATCTTGAATAGCAAGGTCAAGTTGACTAACACTTACTTCAAATTTCTTGATGTCTCCATTGATTTCAGATTTTGATGGTAAATCATGACTTTTCTCAGATGCTTTCTTGATTCCTTCGCCTTCAACAAGAGGAGCTGCACCTTCTTTTGTGAACTTATAAAACTCCATCTGGTACTGCACCCTTTTGATGGCATCAGTCATTATGTCCAGCTGTTTACAATGGTTAGCTTTCAATCTAGTTCTTTCATCTTTTTCTAATTTGATAAATATAGCTAAAGCTTTGGCCTTAGATGTTTTCAGCCGATCTAAGATTGTATTTGCTGCATTAAATCCTGTAGTATTTCCAATTTCTAACCTCTTACACATATCCAGTACATCTTCTGCTTCTGAATACTGTTTATTTAGCTCCTGTTCGCTCACTACTTCAGGTATTCTAGCATCTGTTTCTGAATCCAGCAATCCACTGTTGTTGAGATCGTTCCCTCCATTGTTGTTATCGCCAGCAACCATTTCAACTTCTTCAGCTTCTGGCATCTCTACTTTGCCATCTTCACAGACAGCAAATTTGGTACTCCACTCTGTGGCCTTTTGAACACAAACATTAGAATTCATATTTATGATAATCTTGCTTACTGCATTTGATATTGCATTTCTATAGACCTCTTCACTGAATTTCTTGGGTAGAACGGTCTCGTTTGTTGGATTGCTAAAGATTTCTCGTACTCCTGCTACTATACTTGTATATGCGCCACTCATGGTTGCTCCTTTGATTCTCGTGACCAGCGTAGTACACTGCATGGTCAAAGATGGACCAAGTGCTCCCATTAGTATTAATGCAGCCGCATTCAACTGTTCTTCTGTTATTATAATTGGGGTTGTTTCAAATGGCCCGATGTCATCAGTATTTTCTTCTTCAGTTTCATCGCCATCATCATCATTATCAGTTGCTTCAGGCTTCACAGTAGTACATTTGATTTTTCTGTTTTTGAAACAGCAAATCTCACAAAGTGATATACTTCTATCAGCTTCTAGTCCTAGTTGACCATCTTGATGAAGTCCTTTGTGGGTTTTTATGACACTTCTAAAGATCGTTGCTGCTTTGGTGGTCTCAAACAAAATTATGCCTTGAGCCCCTCTGCACCT
>NHDG01000111.1 GCA_002167285.1 Planctomycetia bacterium TMED53 | reverse complement strand
TCATTCCTGAAGGTGGAACCGTTTTGACACATTGCAATGCAGGGGCCCTGGCAACCGCTGGATCAGGGACCGCTCTCTCCGTGATCTATCAGGCGTGGGAATCTGGCCGTCGCTTCAAGGTGATCGCCGATGAAACTCGCCCCTTGCTTCAAGGATCACGAATTACCGCTTGGGAACTGCAACGTCATGGGATTCCGGTTGAGGTCATCTGCGATGGAGCAGCTGGAAGCTACTTCCAGCGAAATAAAGTAGATATCGTGATCACAGGGGCGGATCGGGTCGCTGCCAATGGCGATGCCGCCAACAAAATTGGCACCTACATGCTGGCTACTCTGGCGAAAGCCCACGAGGTCCCCTTTTACATCGCAGCCCCATCGAGCACATTTGACTTTCAAGTCGCAAGCGGGGTTGAGATTCCCATCGAAGAAAGAGCTGAAGTGGAGATTTATTCTCCACTCGGTGAGCAGCGCCCAAGCGGAGAGATTCGCTATGGAAACCCTGCCTTCGACATCTCGCCAGCAACTTTGATCGAGGGCTGGATTACCGAAGCAGGAATTCTGCAGCCGCCTTTTGAGGAGATTCGTTGAGTTCGACTGAGCCGTCCCACACTGAATCCTCCCTACCTCTTCTCGCCTTTGATGGTGATTGCCGAATGTGTGTCGGAAGCATTCGCGGCCTCGAACGAATGGGGATTCTTGGAGATCTTGAGACTTGTGCAGCAGCACTTGTCAAAGGGAAGGATCGCCAAGTTCTGGACCAACATCGCCGAGCCGGTGAAATCGTGCTCCTGGTGGATCATCGCCAACAGGCTCTAACAGGTGCCGCCGCATTTCGTTGGATTTTGCAGCGTAGATTTCCCGGGGCTCTCACGGCCCCCCTCAGTTGGCCGCCAATATTCCTGCTGATGACCCTGGGTTACCGACTAGTCGCCTCTTCTCGCCGAATTTGGATCCCTCCGCAGATGGAACCTGACCCACTCTTCGCCGAACCGAGCTGGGTCTCGATCTACAGAAGTCTCTCTGCCTTGGTGGTGATCGTGATCACGCCACTCCTAATCTCTCTGACGAGATCAAATATAGGGCTCGTCGCTGAACCAGCGACCGTGATCAGTCTCGATTCGTCGATGTCAATTTTGTTGATGGCTACGATTCTGATCGGGAACGCCCTCTTCGTCACGACATTGGGTATCCGACGCCTTGTCGATCTCCTGGCAGTTCAGTCCTGGGTCTTCTTGGTGAGTAGCGTTCTGAGTAGCGGATTGATTTGGATAACGGCCCTATTCATGCCAGTCCCTTTACAGGTGATCTGTATGGCCCAAGTCATCCTTTCCGCGATTTGGATCCAGTCATACTGGGTATGGTTAGGGTTTAAAGATGAAAAAAAGGGTCTCACCGCCCAGCTCACCACAACTCTTGCGGTGGCTCTCGGCGGCGCGACCCTTTGGACAGGCTACGACCTAGTTTTTAGCTAACGATCAAGCGCCCGCGACCTTGCCCCGAAGAGCTTCATCCTTGGCAGCAACTTTGCTCGCCATCGTGGCTTTGAACTCGTCGAGACGTGCTCTCATAGACGCATCGGAACTTCCGATGATTTGTGCAGCAAAGATCGCCGCATTGGTGGCACCCGGCTTCCCGATGGCCACCGTTGCCACTGGTACACCCGGAGGCATTTGTACCGTTGCCAGCAGAGCATCGAGTCCATCGAGTGCACTCGAATCGATGGGAACACCGATCACTGGCAGCGTCGTGCTCGCGGCCATCACCCCCGCAAGATGGGCGGCGTGACCGGCAGCAGCGATGATCGCTGAGTAACCTTCGTCGGCAGCTGTGCTACTGAGATGGTGTGCCACCTCTGGAGTCCTGTGGGCAGAACAGACTCGCACTTCCGCCTCGATTCCAAACTTCTGCAGTTGATCGGCGCAAGTTTCCATGACAGACCAGTCGCTGTCGCTACCCATGACGACGAGAACCTTGTGACTCATGACATCTGTTCCTTCCAGGTATCCCAGGCCACACCAGTGACCCTTTCAAACAACTCTTGGTAACGGGCTGTCGTGCCCTCGACCACCTCATCGGGAAGGTTTGGTGGGGTCCCATCGCCAGTCCAGCCGACTGAGGCGAGGTAATCACGGACGTATTGCTTGTCGAAGGAGGGAGGGCTGGTACCCACACGGTACTCGTCCGCTGGCCAATAACGAGAAGAGTCTGCTGTGAGAACCTCATCCGCCAGGACAGGGCCATCTCCATCCATTCCAAATTCAAACTTGGTATCGGCGAGAATCAACCCGCGGGTGGCCGCATGCTCACGTCCATGTGAAAAGATCTCCACTGACAAATTCTTGAGATTCGTCATCAAATCGTGGCCAACCATCTCACCAGCACGCTCAATCGAAATATTCTCATCGTGCCCATCATGATTTTTAGCGGCAGGGGTGAAGATCGGATCATCAATTCGATCCGCTTGCTGAAGTCCTTCTGGCAGAGGAATGCCGCAGATGGAACCGGTGGCCTGATAGTCTTTCCAACCACTCCCCACCACGTAACCGCGAACGACACACTCCACTGGGATCATATCGAGTTTCTTCACCAGCATTGCCCGCGGCCCCCACTCTTCCGCAGCACTACGGAATGGTTCCGGGAAATCGGCAGGATTCGTCGACACCAAATGGTGACGAATCTCTTGGGGAAGACGCTCGAGCCACCAGCGAGTCAGCTGGGTCAAAATCGCGCCCTTCTCAGGAATGCCCTGGGGCAAGACCACGTCATAAGCGCTGACCCGGTCGCTGGTCACCAACAAAAGGTGATCACCCAAATCAAAAATATCGCGTACCTTGCCGCGAAGGATCGGTTCATGTCCGGGAACACTGATCTCCCGTATGGCGGTTGGATGCACGTGGATCCTTTCTGAAAATTCCTCATGAGTCGGGACCACAAAAGTCGGCCCCACCTGACCCAAAGCCCAGATTACCTTGCCCCGGGGTGGCCGCTACCCCTCTCAGTCGGGATTCCGCAAACCTCAACTCTCCGGCAGAAGCTGTTCCCGGGTACCGTCCGCACGGTGCTTCCAGCGTTGATGCATCCACAGCCAGTCAGCGGGATTCTCACGAACCCAATGTTCGATCTTCGTATTGACTGCCCGGGTCACCCCATCGATGTGCTGACGCAGATTGTCACCCTCGGGGAATTCTGCAATTTCGCAGTGAATCCGGTATCTCGATCCCTCTTCGATGCGACGTGAATGAAGGTAGATCACCGGAATCTGGTAACGACGCTGGAGTACTCCGACCACGGGGATCGTGCCCGCCTCCCTGCCAAGAAAAGGGACATGAAGCCCCCCACGGGTATTTTGATCGACGAGCATGGCCAGACAGCGTCCGGACCGCAACGATTTGCCCATCTCTGGCAGTGCACCCGAGGGATCGAGAATTCCCGGAACGGTCCCCGAACGAAGCCAGTGCATCGCCTGGTGGACGTAACCATTCTTGATACGCCTCGAGAGCAGATCGATGCGCCACCCTCTGTGGACGAGAGTCGGCAAGATCACCTCAAATGGGCCGAGATGGCCACTGACGAGAAGGAAAGCCTCACCCGCCTGATGCCTGCGTTCGATTTCCTCCCATGGACCGACCCATTCGATGCGATTGTGGAAACCGGGAGTTCCCAGCCAGCGGCGAATCTGTAACGCCTCGACCGCGCTCAATGCGACCCTGCGCCAAGATTCTCGAGCGACCTGATGAATCCTCGCATCGCTCCAAATTCGCCCATAGACCTGGCGCAGATTACTGAGCGTGACTCGCCGACGCCGCCGTGCCAGCCACCAGGCAGGGGTCACCCACCTACTCGCCCACCAGCACGCCCAGCGAGCAGGTAACAATGCCAGGGGCAATGCGACCAACAGGGCAAAAAACGCGGCGAAGAGTGAGCCAAGCCCATATCGCTGAGGGTTTCTGCGGGGCTCAGTCGAATCCATCACTTCACTCCACCACTTCTGATTTCATTCTCCCGGCAAACAAATTTCCTATGCCATGCCATCTTCGGACAGTGTATCCTCCCGGTCCTCCCGCCCGATACCATCCCGAAAGGAATCTTCGATGACGATTTCTGCATTGTTGCTGCTTCTGACTCTCCAGGCTGGAGCATCCGCAGACCTCCCTACCCAAGACACTCTAGAGTTGGTGGACGGCTCTTCACTTCTTGGACAGCTTCTTCAGTTTGAAGACGGTAACTATCGAATGAAGGTCGATGGCCTCGGCGAAGTGTCGATTCCAGCAAAAAATGTCAAACGGCTTCGATTCCACAACAAAGCCACCCTCGTCACCGATTCTGGCATCTCCATCGAGGGCATATTGAGCTTGGATGACGGCGAGTGGCGAGTCACCAATGAACTTCTCGAGACCCGATTGCTGAACCAGAACCTGGTGGCCATCAATCCGACTCCCGAAAGTCCACCGACTTCGACTCAAAAAGCAACCATCACGCTGAATGGTTCGAGAACATCGGGCAACACCGAAACGACCTCAGCGGTGATGAATCTGGATTACAAATTTCGTTACTTGACCCACCGGTTTGTTTCAAAAATCGATTGGACTTATGCCGAAGACAATCTTGTCGTTAGCAAACGATCCACAGGTGCAGAGTTGAAGTACGATTTCTTCCCGGAGGAGGACTGGTTTCTCTACACTAGCTTCGGAGCCCGTAATGATGGTTTTGCAGACTTGTCGTTACGAACCACCGCCGGTATCGGTGCAGGAATCCAGGTCATCGACCGAGCTGACCTCACCTGGTCAGAAGAAGCGGGAATCTCTGCGCTCAATGAAGACTTCAAAGTTGCCGAAGACGATTCTGCCAGCACGTTAAGGGTTGCCGGAAATGCCGAGTGGACCCTTCGAGATGGTGACATGACAGTCTTTCACGATCACACCCTGTTTGTGTCACTCGATGATCCGGATGACATCCTGGCACAGTCGAGACTTGGCTTGCGTACCAAGGNGATTGGGGGCTTTGGCCTGAATGTTCAGATCAACGCGCGCCACGACAGCAGCCCTCCGGCGGGGATCCGTGAGAATGACCTCGAATTCCTGCTCGGTGTCGGTTACTCGAAATCGTTCTAATCCTCAGCCTCTTGGGCCGGATCCCCTTGCCGCAAGGGGATCCGGCGAGACAATGGGTGTAGAGCAGATTTGGAACCCCATTACGGCGAGGTGAATCCATGAATTTTCCCCCAGAATCGCATGCCGGTACCGGCCAGGATCTGTTTCTCACACAAGGGGAAGAGAGACTGAATGACATTTCACGCTTGCGGGGCATGTTCCCAGATCTGCCTGTCGAAGCCCTCGTCAAGGAGGACTTGCTTCGTCTTGGAATCTCTTTCAGCGCAGACGCGCTGAAGTTTTGCGCCGACTTCAAACGGAAGTCTTATTTCATATTCAGTTTCGACATGGTTCCCATCGATGAGATGGCCCAGGAAGAGAACCTGAGCGCTCCCGAAGAGATTCAATTGTTTGGCGGAGACTGGAACCTCCGCAGGACGACTGTTTCAGTTCGGGTCAACCCCTTCTCACCCTGGCGCGCAGACTTGAGTGGTGATCAACTGGTACTAACCTGTGGAGACCAGTCCATCTCACACATCGATCTTCAACCGGTCCCTGAGTACTACCAGGAAACCCTTGAGAACGGACAACCGGTCCATGAAGTGGCCCCGACCATCGAATGGGGCTACTTGGTCTACCTGACCGTCTACCGTAAGTGTCAGTACTTCGGATTCAAAGAAGAGTGTCGATTCTGCGACATCAATGAAAACTACCGCCAGCAGGTCAAAGCGGGTCGCCCATACCGAACCGTTAAACCGCTCGAAGAAGTCCTCGAAGGTCTGGCGATTCTGGATAGAGTCAACTCACCTTCGAAGGCCTACACCCTTACTGGTGGATCCGTCACCCGCAGTCTTAAAGGTCAGGGAGAGGCTGAGTTCTACGCCAGCTACGCTCGTGCTATCGAGGAACGGTTTCCCGGCCGCTGGATTCCCAAGGCAGTGACCCAAGCGCTTCCAGAAGATGAGCAACAAATCCTCAAAGACTCAGGCATTCGCATCTACCACCCCAACTACGAGATCTGGGATGAAGAGCTCTTCCCGATTCTGTGCCCAGGTAAAACCGCTTATGTGGGGCGCGATGAGTGGCACCGTCGCATCATTGCCGCCACTGATATCTTTGGCGCCGAAAATGTCATTCCCAACTTTGTCGCTGGGATTGAGATGTCTCGCCCCCACGGCTACACCGATCCCGAAAAGGCGGTCGAATCCACCCGAGAAGGCCTACAGTTTTTCATGAGTCAGGGAGTGTGCCCACGATTCACGGTTTGGTGCCCGGAACCATTATCACCATTGGTCGTCGATAGAAAAAATGCCGGTGAAGGACAACCCCCTGCTCCGCTGGAGTACCACGCAAGACTCTTGGTCGCGTGGCGGGACTGCCACAAAGAACACCGCCTGCCGGTGCCTCCCNGCTATGGGCCACCCGGAGTGGGTAATGCCATCTTTAGCGTGTCCAGCTTTATGGATGTCATCCACGTTCCAGAACAAGAAGCCTAGCCTTCATCCAAATTCGGATAGCCACTTCGTGGATCGATTCGGAGTGCAGAATCTCCGCTGAGGAAGCGTAGTAATCGCTGCCCAAAAAGCTCTCCACGCCAACCAGAAAGAAGCTTCAGGCTATCGATGTACGGGTCCTTATTGATCCTTGCACGCACGAGATCTTCGACGTCTCCTTGATTCCCCACGAGTGGTGGAGCGATTCGCTCAGCTCGGCAAAGGGCGCGCAGTGCGGAAGTCGCTAGCTCAAGGGCAGCTTCCTCAGCCGGCTCAAGCCGACGACGGCGTTTTATCTCCGGAATTTCACTGTTGGGGATGGATCGACCCCGGGAGATCGCCTTGAGAATTCCGTCCCCGTATCTTTTAACGTCTCGAGGGTCGATGCCGCGAAGTCCACTCAATGAATTTCTATCCCCAGGAGCCCTTCTCGCCAACTCCACCAGCAATTCGTCGCTGAGGATTCGTCTTCGCGGACGATCTTGACGGCCCGCTTCAGATTCTCGCCACTCGAATAATGGACCGAGAATGGCGAGCCCCTTCGGATCAAGGCTGCCAGCTTTTTTGACCTTCTTCAAACGTAGATCTAATGGCGGATGATATGTCTCTTTGAGGGAGTACTTTTCCATCTCTGCCAAAGCCCAAGAAAGTCGATTTTCTTCTTCGAGAGATTTGGTCAAGGCATCGTGCAATGGAATCAAGTGACGAACATCATCGAGAGCATAGGCTTCTTGACTAGAACTCAATGGACGCTTGAGCCAATTGGTCCACGACTCTCCCTTTTGCACAAATTTCCCCAAGATTCGTTCGCAAGTCGCAGAATATGCCGGCTGCAATCCCAGTCCGAGAAAAGCCGCTGCGATCTGTGTATCGAACACGTTTGCCGGAGTTACGCCAGATTCAAGCTCGAGGATTTCCATATCCTGGCCACCCGCGTGAACGATTTTAACGATTGCTGGATCACTCACCGTTTCCAATAACGGCTTGAGGTCCATCTCTGAGAGCGGATCCAGCAATTTGTAAGTGGAACCCACGGAGATCTGGATCAATGCCAGCTTCGGGTAGTACGACTTTTCCCGGATAAATTCCAAGTCGATACCGTAACGTCCATCAACCCGGGCCTGCCGAAGCAGGCTCCTCAATTCATCGACAGACTCAATGTACTCACTCTGGGAAGCAACCAATCGTTAAACCCCCCCCGGGCCTGTAGCGAATGCTCTTTGGATCAAGTCCGCTTGCTCTTGGTCGTGTAACGTCTTGGATCCGCTGGCGGGACTCGCGCTCCAAGCCCTGCCAATGAAGGTGACTCGCCGCCCACCGGCAAGGAAGCCGCCATCCCTATCTCGAAGGAAGGACCATGCCCCCATGTTGCGAGGCTCATCTTGTACCCAGCGGACTTCACAGGACTCTGGAAGTAGCTGCATCACCGATTGCAATGCTGTCCTCGGGAATGGGTAAAACTGTTCCAGCCTGACGATGAGAACATCATCCGCCTGTCGAGCGGCACGTTCCTGCAACAGGTCGTAAATAACTCTTCCTGATGCAATCAAGACTTTGCGTATGTGAGCTCCAGGCTGACCATCGACGAGAACCTCTTGGAACCCTCGATCGGTAAATTCTGCGGTTGAACTTCTCGCAGCTGGAAGCCTGAGCAACCCTTTGGGAGTCAATACGATTAATGGCTTCTTGCTCGATTCATGCACTTGTCTACGCAAAGCGTGGAAGTATTGCGCGGCATTGCTCGGTTGAACGACGCGCAGATTTCCTTCTGCACAAAGCTGAAGGAATCGTTCCAATCTTGCGCTGGAATGCTCAGGACCTTGTCCTTCGTAACCATGAGGGAGAAGCATCGTCAAATTGGAACTCTGACGCCACTTCTCTTCAGCACTCGAGATGTACTGGTCGATGATGACCTGAGCTCCATTGGAAAAATCTCCAAATTGAGCTTCCCAAAGCGTTAACGCTTCTGGCGATTGAACACTATAGCCATAATCGAATCCAAGGACGCCAAACTCTGACAGAAGAGAGTTGTATACCTGGAACTGGGCTTGTGCTCCGACGAGATGAGCTAAGGGCACATGCCGAGCACCTGTCGTCACATCCATCAATTCTGCATGTCGATGACTGAAAGTACCCCGCCCGCTATCTTCACCAGACAACCGAACAGGCGCGCCTTCCCTAACGAGCGAACCGAAAGCACATAATTCTGCCAGTCCCCAATCGATCGCGCCCTCTCGTGCCAACTCCAACCTTCGTTGGAATTGATTGAGCAATTTAGGATGTAGCTGAAAACGATCTGGGGTACGTGTCACCTCAGCCAGCAACAACTGCAATTCTTCAGCGCTGATCGCCGTAGAAACAGAGCCGGTGGCAACTCCTTCGATTTCTTCATTATCAGGTCGAAGTGCAACTTGACGTTCCACCGCAACACTTTCCTTCACTGATTTCAGCGAATCGCTCAAGATCGTCTGGAAATCCGCGAGCATTTGCTCGGCAGTCTCAAGATCGATTTCTTCCCGAGCCAGCAACCTCTCAGTCGCCAATTTGCGAACAGAGCGGTGCTTCTCGATACTCACCGTCATCAGCGGTTGGGTGTATCCAGGTTCATCTCCCTCGTTGTGACCCCACTTTCGGTAGCCCACTAAGTCGATGAAAACGTCCTTGCCAAATCGCTTGCGATATTCAAAGGCGAGGCGAGTCATACGTACGACCATTTGAGGGTGATCTGCATTGACATGGAAGATCGGCGCTTCGATGGTTTTGGCCAAGTCGGTGCAATAACGACTTGAACGCCCATCAGCTGGAGAAGTCGTGAACCCTATCTGGTTGTTGATCACCAGATGGACCGTCCCCCCCGTGCCATAACCATCGAGTTGAGACATATTCAGAGTCTCGTATGTCACACCTTGTCCGGCGAGGGCAGCATCCCCATGAATCAGCAATGGCAAGACTCCCTCGAGACTTCCATTTCGATCTTGAAGGGCACGAGCCATTCCTGTCACGACGGGGCATACCGATTCAAGGTGACTCGGATTACTCGCAAGGGTCACTTTGACAGAATTTCCAGCTTGGCCACTGTATTCGCCGACGGATCCGAGGTGGTACTTGACGTCTCCCGAACCTTCAGGGGTATCAGAATCAAAATCTTCAAACTCTTCGAAAACTTGTTGCAGTGATTTTCCAAGAATGTTGACGAGGACATTCAACCTTCCCCTGTGAGCCATTCCCAGAAACACATCATGTACGCCTTCTGCTGAACAACAGGAGAGCACTGCATCGAGAGCGGGTATCAGCGCCTCGGTTCCTTCCAAGCTAAATCGCTTGGCTCCGACGTAACTAGAATGAAGGAACTTTTCAAAGGCTTCTGCCTCATTGAGTTTGCGTAGAATGTGCAGCTTTTCTTCGATGGAGAGTTCTTCATGATTCTCAGTCTGCTCCATACGATTCTGCAGCCATATGCGCTCATCCGAATCAGAGATATGAGCAAATTCGACACCGACATAACCGGTGTATGTTCTGCGCAAGACATCGAGGATTTCACGGAGTTGGCGAGGCTTCTTTTCACCAGCAACTCCCCCACAGAGGAACGAGCGATCCAAATCCCAGATACTGAGCCCATAACTGGAAAGCTCTAAGTCAGGATCGGGTGCAGGGCTACCCCCCAGTGGATCTAGATGTGCAACCCGGTGTCCTCGAGTTCGATAGGCTTCCACTAACTGCAACACCTTTGCCTGGCGATAAGCGAGCGAATTGGTGTCGTCAGAACCGGCTGCAGAAAACTCTTCCTGGGACCATTGGTAAGGCTCGTGGGGAACATCCAGTTCTTCAAAAATCTGTTCGTAGAAACGCTCCTCACCGAGAAGGAAGCGCTCTACTGTTCCCAAGAATGCCCCCGATTCAGCCCCCTGAATCACTCGATGATCGTAAGTACTGGTCAGGGTCATCACCTTGGAAAGTCCTAATGCTCCCACCTGCTTCGGCGACATCCCTGCACAAGATGGAGGATACTCAATCGAGCCGATACCAAAGATGGCTCCTTGCTCCGCCATTAAGCGGGGTACAGACATGGTGGTCCCGAGCATTCCTGGGTTGGTGATCGACACCGAAGTTCCAGCGAAATCGTCGAGGGTTAACTTCCCTCTTCGAGATCGGGAAACCAAGTCGTTGTATGCGGCGAGGAATTCTCGAAAGCCGAGGGTCTCAGCGACCTTGATGTTCGGCACCACCAAGGACCTTTGCCCTTTGCGCTCTACATCGACCGCGATACCAATTTGTGTATGTTTCCGGGTAATCCTATTCGGAACCCCATCCACATACTTAAATCCATGATTCATTCCTGGATGGGCCGCAAGTCCTCTGACGAGTGCAAAAGCGATGATGTGAGTAAATGAAACTTTGGGTCTTGCCCACGCCAACTGGTGTTCGTTGATGATCTTCCGATTCTCTTCGAGAAGTCTCACAGGAATTGAACGAACCGTCGTTGCGGTGGGCACCTCTGTGCTTTGTTGCATATTTTCTGCGATTTTACCTGCAACACCTTTGAGAGGTTCGAGTACTGGCTCCCCTGTTTCGACGTCTCCCTTACCCGTATCACTGGCTACCGGTGGAGCTGAACTTTGAGTGATGGTCGAACTTACGCCTTCGGCGGGGCCTCCTGCAGACCGCAGGACATCGACGGGCGTAGAAACAGGGTCCACTCCTTTGGAATCAGGTTTGTTGGCTCCTGACTGAGAATCCACGTCTTCATAGCCGTCAAAGAATTCCCTCCAAGCAGCACTGACACTGGAAGGGTCGCGCTTGAATTGTTCATACAACGCATCGACGTATCCCGAGTTTGATCCAAAGCGATCCACGTGGCCTCCAACATGCAGAGGAATGGGGCGATTCTTATGGTTTGCCCCGGTCATGGGCCTTCCGAAAGGCCTTGATAGAGATGCTAGGACTCAGGAAAACAGGGTCAAGGAGACCTGAGGAGATGGACCAATAATCTCACGAAAATCCCATTGCCAGGCTATGGCATTGACCGCTTAATCCCCCGCTTCTCCAGATCTCATGGCATCTGCAAACTTTCGGAGCCTGGCGATGGCTCGGCTATGCCGACGACGGGTCGCTTCGATATTGATGGAGAGTCGGCGAGCAGCCTCCTCATACGAGATACCCTCTTGGTCAATCCAGCGTAAGAGCTCACGGTCATCATCACCGAGCATATCAAGGCAGCGCTCGAGCATGTCGAGAGCTTCTTCTCTATGAACCCCGGCAGATGGGGAAGAAATGGATGCCGCCAGATGGCCTAGAGGATCGAGAGACCTGCTCCGTCCCGCCTCCTTGGCTCTGCGCTTCTCTTTGCGAGGATCTCGCTTTTGCGCGAGTTCCTTCTCGATCAGGCGGTTGAGGTTATTCATCGTGACTTTTTTTAGCCAAGCTCGGAATGCGGGTAAGCCCCGATCTTCGAAGGAATCCCTGAGGTGGTAGACATCGAGGGCTGCTTGTTGAAGAACGTCACTGGGATCGATCCTGCGGCGCAGATCAGGCCCTAATCGATCTTCGACCGGTCTCCTCAATCGAGGAAGTTCCTGGTGAACCAACCTGTCGAAAGCTTCGTCCTTTTCGCCTTCAGCAAACTCCGGCAACCAATTCTCGGCGCTCTCATCGACGGGCATGTCGTCATTGGACTCTTCCGAAGTCGATTCTTCTTCCGGATTCGAAGGATTTTCCTCTTGATCAGGATCTGTCATGCGAGCCTCCTGACGGGCATGATAGCGAAAAAGCAGCCGGGGAACATCCCCAGATCGGGAAGTGGATCGAAGTGAACCACGAAATAGACGACGATGAGCCAGATCTCACCGAAGCGGAACTGATCTTTGCCCGCCTTCTCGCCGGTAACACCTCCATCGACGAGGCGGTCGAGCGTGCATGCAAGGCGCATCCAGCTCTTGAGCCGGAGTTGCTGGAGCAGCTGGCCAACTACATCGAACGGCGCAAGGAACGACTCGGAAAACCTCAAAAAGAGAAGCAAGAGAGTCAAAGCCCTGAAGGTCTTGCCGGCCTGATCCTCGATCGCTACAGCGACCAATTTTCCATCGACTCAGAATTCGATGATCCATCTGGAACCCCATTAATCCCCGATCTCGGTGCGCGCTATGACCTTCTCGAAGAGATCGCGCGCGGAGGTATGGGAGCCATCATGCAAATCCTGGATCCGGTGTTGCAAAGAAACCTGGCAATGAAGGTCATCCTTGGAAACAGCGAAGGTGTTGCCCCCAGTCAAAGGATTCGCCGATTCCTTAGAGAAGCGCGAATCACTGCTCAGTTGCCCCACCCGGGTATCGTCTCTGTCCACGAAATGGGTTGTGACGATGAAGGCAAATACTACTTCACGATGGACAAAATTGAGGGGAAAGAACTCCGAGATGTGATGATCGCTCATCGGGATGGAGATCGATACTGGGATTTCAACCGACTGCTAGAAACATTCCTGAAGGTCTGTGACACCCTCGAATCAGCTCATGATCGCGGCATCGTCCATCGAGATATCAAGCCCTCCAACATCATGGTGGGACGATTTGGTGAAACCTATGTCATGGACTGGGGATTGGCACGAAGAACCGACGACCCGGGAGAAGATCCCATCGAAGACGTCATCGCAGACCACGAATCCTTCAAACATGAAGGATCCACCATCGTCACCCGGGACGGCGCGGTCGTCGGGACTCCTTCTTACATGTCACCGGAACAGGCCTCCCCAGAAATAGGTGAAATTGGTCCATGGACCGATGTCTATGCTCTCGGCTCACTCCTCTATGAAATTTTGACAGGACACCCTCCCTATCGGACTCCCGGAGGTGGGCCGATGCCTGCCCACCGAATCCTCAAAAAACTCAAAGAAGGCCCCCCCGCAGACGTCCTTGAACTGGCACCCGATACCCCCAGCGATTTGGCAGAAATCTGTCGAAAAACGATGGATAGGGATGGGAGCAAAAGGCCAGCGAGCGGCGGAGAGGTCTCAAAGCTGATTCGTGAAGTGATGAGATCTCGCGCTCGAGATGCAAGAGCCACCCAAGAAGCCCTCGAAGTCGCCAAGCGATCTCGAGCAGTCACTCGATTCCTGACAAATCTGTTCATTCAACCGGGAGAAGAAAACCCCTCCCTCCACCGAATCGATGCCCATGAGCTCCTCGACCGTGGAGCGAACCAATTGGTCGAAGGCGGCCCCGAACAACCGGAAATTCAGGTGACTCTTCTTGCGACGATGGCCTCGGTGCTTCTGAAAACTGGTAATCCCGACACTGCCGAGCTCTTATTGGAGAAAGAGGTCGGAATACGTTCAGAGCATTGCCATTGGCCGGGAGAGGATTTCATTCTAACTTTACAAAAATTATCCCATGCCCAGATCCAATTAAGAAAATTGACCGAGGCAGAAAAAACTCTTCAAAAAGCCATCGAGCAAGAGGTTCTCAGTAAAGAACCGGAACTGTTTACAGAAGTGCAATGGGAGCTCGCAGAATTACTGAATTTACGCGGCGACTGGTTCCAAGCAGAGGAAATCTATCGCGATCTTCTTCTCAATCTGGACAAAACCAATCACTCGAAAATGGTGGAGGCGCTACTGGGGCTCTCTCGCTGCTATTCCTACCAAGGGGATTGGCAGGAAGCGGAGAAAGTACTCCAACAGGCCGAGGTACTCTGCGACGGGATTGGAACCGCCGAGCATGGTGAGCTGCTCTTTCATATGGCGGGGTTAGAGCTCGAGTGCGACAGAGAAGAAGTTTCTCAAGAGCGCTTACTCCAAGCGAAAGAATATCTCGAAGAAGCGATTCAAATTCAAATCGAGCTCAGCGGAGAGCGCTCCAGCAATACCGCCAGGTACCAAAGGGCTCTTTCATGTTGCATGCAACGACTGAATGACACCGATGAGGCGGAGAGAATCGCTAGGGTGGCCCTCATCGCAATTCGACAGATCCACATCGTGCAGCATCCATTGTGTGCTCGATCTTTCGCACGCCTCGCTTCCATATTGTTCAAATCAGGCCAAAAAGACACTGCAAACAAAATCTTGCGGGAAGCAAATGTCAGCCTTGAGTTGGGAGACGGTGGAATCCGCGCCGAGCATGCTTTCGCTGCCATGGAAGCGAGAGTCCGATTACTCAGTCTTGCGGAGCAATGGGAAGAAGCCCGAGAAGCTCTTCGTCAGTTAGATATAAAAGGCGATGAACTACCGACGATGCACGCTCACCGACTGCAAGATATCGAAAGTATCTGTCAAGATGCCGGAATCGTACCTCAGCTACGAGAAGACTAAATCTCAAATGAAGAAACTCAGCTCACGAACCAGCGCCTGACTACTCTTCATAGCTTTTGAAGCTGGCCACTGTCGCCTCGTCCAACTTTCTGAGCATCGCAGTCACCAGCTGTACAGCATGCTGGTAATCTTCAAAGTCGATGAGACTGGAGTGAGTGTGAATCGATCGAGCGGGAACACCGATCACGATGGTCGGAACTCCGCTACCGTGAAGGTGAGTCGTACTCGCATCGGTTCCTCCACTTTTTCGAACCGCCACTTGGATCGGAATTCCGGCTTCTTCTGCGACCGCTTCAGTCCAACGTACCAATCTTCTATTCGAGATGGCCGTCGGATCCATAAACCGAATCTGTGGTCCTTTTCCTAGAACCGACTGCCTCCTTGGCATTCCTGGCAAGTCGTCCGCTGGAGTCCCCTCAAGGATGATCCCCAAATCTGGCTTGCTCAAAGCACTGGCGGTCTTCGCCCCTCGACAACCGACCTCTTCCTGAACTGCAGCGACGGCAATCGGCTGGCACCTTAGAGAGTCACCCCCACCGACTGCTGCTCGATAAGATTCGATCATGACTCCGACTCCAACGCGGTCATCGAATGCCTTACAGCAATATCTTCCGGAAGAAGCCATCTCTTCGAAGTTTCCTTGAGGAGCTATCGGATCTCCGACCTTGACCCCCCATGACAGCACTTCTTGCAAATCACTCGCTCCTACATCGATGTACATTTGATCGAGGGAAAGCACTTTGTCACGCTCAGCAGGAGAAAGAAAATGCGGAGGCTTACAGCCAATAAATCCAGGAATCTTTTGACCGCTACTGGCAAGAATATCGACTCTCTGGGCCAACAGGACGTGACCCCACCAGCCCCCCAGAGGTACGAAGTAGATCCGCCCTTCCTCATCGATCGATTGGACACAAAATCCAACTTCGTCCATGTGGGCATCGAGGACCACCCTGGGACCGTCTCCTTCGGACTCGACGATGACACTACCCAATGCGTCATGCTGAACCTTGCCAAGTGTCGCCAACTCACGGTGAACGACTTGGCGAACCTCACCCTCTGCACCGGGGGGGCCAAAAGCCAACGCAAGTTCCTTGAGTAAAGACAGGGCAGCCTGGGACGAATCATTCATGGAAGGGCCTCTCATTCAGCGAGGAAGGATAAGCGAATCATAGGCCTGGGGCCAGCTCCCGCGATCATATAGGTTCAGGGCAATTCAACCACAACTTCATCCCCCATAAAGATCTTACTGCCACGAAAACGCAACTGGTGGGAGATGATCTCAACCCCTTCAGCAGCGGCTTGCTTGAGAGATTCACAGTATGCGGGATCAATTTCACTAGCGAAGCCAACTTTAGTGCAATCACTCCGACCAAGGAGTAGGAATAACACCGCTCTGTGTCCCATGTGGCGAAGACGGATCAACTCATGGAGATGCTTACGGCCTCGCTCTGTCACGGCGTCCGGGAAATCTGCGCGATCGCCATCGACAGACGACAACATGGTGACATTTTTGACCTCCACATAAACGTCTCCATTCGTCTCATCAGGGCGGTCCTCCCCGGCAATGACGATATCCAGACGACTCTTCTCGCCAACCTTCACTTCCCTGTGAACCTTCTGACCTGATTTCAGTAAAAGCTTAGGAATCTTTCCAGTACTGATGGCATCGGCAACCAGCTGGTTTGGCAAGCCCGTATCAACGAGGGCTTTCCCCCTCCTTCTCACCCCTAGGAGGGTTAATGTCCATTTTAGTTTTCGGGCCGGATCCGGAACATGGCGCAGCCACGCTTTAGGCTCGCCATCGATCAAAGTTTTCATCGACCCAGAGTTGGGACAATGAGCAACCACCTCCCCCACAACTGGAATATTGCAATCGGCAAGAAACCTTTTGTATCTCTTCAGAAGCCGACCCTCGATGAGGTCAGATCCAGGATTTCGACTCACGGCATCTCTTTCAATGGGGCTAAAAGGTGCTCTTGAATCGCCTTCCACTCCAGGTCTCGCATGTGTCTTGCAGGCCTTCCCCTGACACCATGACCCGATTCGGGATAAATCATCATCTCAAAAGACTTCCGATTCTCCTGCAGGCGATGCGCTAATTGCATGGCGTTTTGAACATGAACATTGTCATCGATTCCCCCGTGAAGAATCAGCAGATGCCCATTCAAATCTGCAGCCGCTTCGATCACACTCGACTTGGCGTATCCATCTGGATTGAGCTGGGGCGTATCCATGTAGCGTTCTGTGTAAATGGTGTCATAGTCACGCCAGTCGTAGACGCCTCCGCCAGCGATCCCCAGTTTAAAGGCCTTCGAGTGAGTCAATGCGTAAGCAGCCATAAAACCACCGTAAGACCAACCTGAGATTCCAACTCTATTCTGGTCTGCCCAAGAGTTTTCGCAGAGCCAGCTCAATGCGTCTTCAATATCCAGCAGCTCCTGAACTCCCAGCTGTCGATAACAGGCCGCAGTATCGACCTGTCCCCTGCTGCTCGAACTTCTCACATTGACCTGTAAAACCACCATCCCCTGATGCACCAGAAAACGCAGCCACCCCGAACCTGGATAACCTTGTCTTACCGTCGGGGCATTCGGGCCCGAGTAGGTGCTAATAAACACTGGCAATGGAGTGTTGGGATCCAGTCCCACCGGTTTCATGACCATGACGTCCATCGAGTAGCCGTCCCTCGCAGGAACCTCATGAAGGGAGGCCTCTACATCCTCAAAAGTATCCAATGCCGGAATTCGACCTTCGGCCAACACTTTCAACTTTCGTCCGTCACGATCGAGAAGTCGATATTCACCGGGATTTTCGACACTGGAAAAACGATCGAGAACATATTCTCCGTCTGGAGAAATCGTCGTTCGGTGGCTCCCCGGCTCATGGGTGATCTGAACCAGCAGATTCCCCCCCAAATCGAGGCGATAGAGGTGAGACTCTATCGCTCGACCAAGACTTCCCGTAAGCCAAAGCTCTTGACGATCCTCATCGAGACGGGCGATCGACCCCACTTCCCACTCTCCCCTGGAGACTTGCCTGATCAACTCACCATCAGGTCGATAGTGGAAAAGGTGAGCAAATCCGGTGCGTTCACTTTTCCACAGGAATGTTCCGTCTGAGAGCCAACGTGGAGATCCGAGAACATTCACCCACGAGGTCGAAGTCTCTTCGATCAGGACCTTTGATCCACCAGTGAGCGGATCACAGGTGAGTAGGGTCAATCCGGATTGAATTCGATCCTGAACCTGGGGAAGAAGTTGAGCCGAATCAGGAGACCAATCGACTCGAACGATCAGACGCTCCTCGTCATACACGGAAATCTCCATTTGACGAGCACGATCGGTCTGGGTGTCGTAAACCCAAAGCTCAACACGAGGGTTGGTTTGACCCGCCTTCGGATAGTGCTGAGTGATGACTTTTTGAGCGAATGGTAAGTGGCGGATGATTTGAAACTCTGGAACCCCTTCTTCCATCAACTTTAAAAATGCTAAGAATCTGCCATCGGGGCTCCACCATTGGGCGTTGAAATTCCCTCTGCCGTAAACTTCTTCTTGATAAACCCAATCTAATTTGCCATTGAGTAAGTCTTCTGAACCATCTTGTGTGACTTGCTGCAAAGACTCACCGAAGAGGTCCACGACATACAAATTCGATCCCAATACGCCGCTGTAAAACCTTCCCCCAGGAGCCAATTTGGCGAGTTCTAATTTACCGGGCATCTCAGTGATCTTGACGGGGCCATCCCCCTGACGAGCGGCAATCAAATTTTCATGGGCGGTGACACGGATGCCTTGATCATCGTTGAGAAGAAGATCAGGCCTTCCCTTGGAAGGTTGCCGATCGCCAAGGCTCGATTTGAATGCGGCATCAAAACCGAGAGCAGGGTCCGGGCCTTCCCAGCCTTTCTTCTCTGCGGGCACTTGCCTGACTTTTACTGGCTCCAGAGTCATAGGATCCAATGCGTCACCACCTCGCCCTTGGCGAATGGCGTGATCAGGACCGACAAAACTCCATCTTTCGAGGGAGGGGAAAAATCGCGCTCGACCGCGATCGACGTCTGAATAAGTCAGGCGTCGGAGATCATCCCCTTCTACACCGACAGGATCTGTCGAAATCGGATCAACGGTGACTGGAGAAGCGGCCTCCAGGGCGATTCCTGGGCAAGCCACCATGAAGCAAATAAAGAAAGAAACCACGACGTATGGGGTAAAAGCCCGGAAAATGCTGTCCATTCCGAGACTCCTCTCAGCAGGAGCACGCCGATTCGGTTGCCCTTTGGAACCGTTCTCGGAGAATCAAGGAAATGTAGTTTCCCTCGGCAGTGAAGGCCAGCCCCCATCTGACCAGATCTTTGCCGTAACCACCGACTGGGAGTGTTGAGACGTGACGAGTGATCACCACGATAGCGTCCATCCTGACCTGCTGAAGCAGTTGACCTGCATCTGCTCGGAGAGATCCCCCTTGACCGAGGATCCCCGAGGACTCTGCTGTGTCTCCTGTGGCAAGGTTTTTCCTGTGGTGGAGGGAATCCCTCACATTCTTCCCGATTCGGATCCTGAATCCTGAACAGCGAAGTGCAGGAGTAGTCATGAACTCACACCAGCCACCAGCGCCTGACGTCGATCCCCAGGAGACTGCGGAGTGGGTTGAAGCCCTCGATGGCACCCGATCGATCGCTGGCGACGCACGTGCCGGCGATTTGATGGATCGGCTCCTTTGGCATTCCCATGCTCGCAGGATTCCTGCGGCCAACCATGCCATTACGCCTTACCAAAACAGTATCTCCCCCGAAGGTGACCTTGCTTACCCAGGGGATGAAGAGATGGAACAACGGATTGAGAACCTGGTTCGCTGGAATGCGATGGCCATGGTTGTCCGCGCCAATCATCAGTTCGATGGGCTCGGTGGGCACATGTCCACCTTCGCTTCAGCAGCGACCCTTTACGAAGTGGGGCAGCAGCACTTCTTCCGTGGTATCGACGATCCCGGCGGCGGTGACCTGATCTTCTTCCAAGGCCACGCCAGCCCCGGGATGTACGCCCGTGCGTACCTCGAAGGACGCCTCACCACCGACCAACTTGATCACTTCCGTAGGGAAGTGGAGGGACGCGGCGTATCCAGCTACCCCCATCCAAGGCTAATGCCCGATTTCTGGCAGTTTCCCACCGTTTCGATGGGACTCGGTCCGATCAATGCCATCTATCAGGCGCGCTTCTTGCGCTACGCCCATGCGAGAGGTTTCAAAGATACTTCTGATCAACGCGTATGGGCTTTCCTCGGAGACGGTGAGTGTGACGAACCAGAAAGCCTCGGCGCCCTGCGCATTGCCTCCCGTGAAGGTCTCGACAACCTGGTCTTCGTCGTCAATTGCAATCTTCAGCGACTGGACGGCCCGGTGACGGGAAACTCCAAGATCATTCAAGATCTAGAAGGAGCATTCAGCGGCGCAGGCTGGCGTGTCATCAAAAATGTCTGGGATCGTAACTGGGACCCCATCCTTACAGGAGATCCAGATGGTCGGTTACTGAGAAGATTGGGAACCATCGTCGATGGCGTCTGGCAGAGATCCGATGCCGAAGATGGATCTTGGACACGGGCCCAGCTGATCGGGGACGACCCTGTCCTCGCCGACTACCTGTCTTCCTGGAGTGATGATCAGATCAAATCGCTAGGACGCGGCGGCCATGATCGCATC
>NHDG01000110.1 GCA_002167285.1 Planctomycetia bacterium TMED53 | reverse complement strand
ATCGAAGTCGAAGCTCGCCACAGATATCGCTGGCCTCGTTAAAGACGGTCGCGTCACCGGTATCTCCGATATCCGCGATGAGTCGGACCGCAAAGGGATTCGCCTTGTTGTTGAGCTGAAAAAAGACGAGAACGCCCAAGTCATCCTGAATCAGTTGTTCAAGCACACCCAACTGCAAACAACCTTTGGTGTGCAACAGATCGCATTGATCAACGGTAAACCGCGAACCCTGAGCCTCATGGAGCTGTTGAACGCTTACTGTGATCATCGCCGTGAGGTAATTCGTAGGCGCTCGCGTCACTTGTTGGCTAAGGCGGAGCGTAAAGCCCATATTCTTGAGGGGCTGATTACTGCGACAGATAACATCGACCGTGTGATTGAACTCATCAGGTCAAACCGCAGCGAAGAAGATGCACGCAATGCCCTGATGGAAGAGTTTGCCCTGACGAGGATTCAGTGTGACGCCATCTTGCGCATGCAGTTGCGCCGCCTGACGGGCCTCGAGAGAGAGAAGCTGCAGGACGATCTCAGCGAGACTCGCGAAGAGATTGAATACCACCGCACTGTTCTGACCGATGACAACGTGGTTAAGGAAATTATCCGCGAAGACATTCATGAGTTGATGGAGAAGTTTAAGGACGAGCGACGCACCAGTATCGAAGAGGCAGCGGAGGAGATTAATTACGCTGACCTTATCGCTGAAGAAGACGTGGTCGTCACTTTGACCCTTCAGGGCTACGTCAAGCGTACACCGTTGACGAGCTACCGATCCCAGGGTCGAGGCGGAACAGGGGTTTCAGGAGGGTCGGTTCGCGAGGATGACTTCGTCAAAAGCCTCTTCGTTGCCGGGACTCACGATACCTTGTTGCTCTTCTCCGACAGGGGCAAGGTTTACTGGCTCAAGGTTTACGAGCTTCCAGACCTTTCGCGCACGTCTAAGGGCAAGCCCGTAACTCATATGGTTCAGCTAGATAAAGAAGAGAAGATTCTCAACATGATGAGGATCGCCGAATTCGATGACCGCAATCTTGTGTTTGCTACTCGCCAAGGCAAGGTGAAAAAGACCCCTCTCGAGGCTTATTCAAGGCCGAAAAAGACGGGCATTAAAGCCATTAAGATCAACGAAGACGACCAGTTGATCGGCGTCAATATCACTTCCGGAGAGAATGAAATCATCCTTTCTACGGCAAGTGGTATGGCGATTCGCTTTAACGAGAGCGATGTTCGACCGATGGGCCGCGATGCTGCGGGTGTTAACGGAATTAGCATCGGCAATAAGGATGAAGTGGTATCGATGACGATTGTTGTCGAAGATGGATCGTTGCTGACGGTATGTGAAAACGGGTACGGAAAGATTACAGAGTTCACTTCGTACCGGACACAAAAGCGTGGCGGCAAAGGTCTCATTGACATTCGCACCACTGAAAGAAATGGCTCAGTGGTTTCAGCGAGAACTCTCGCCGGAGATCGCGATGCAATGATGATGACATCGAATGGCATGCTCGTTCGAATCTCGCTGAAGGATGTTCGACCGATCGGAAGAAACACCCAGGGAGTACGGCTGATTCGAGTCAAGGATGGCGACAAGGTCATCGGCTTGGAGCTGGTCGATGCAACCGAAGGTGAAGAGGAAGTCAACCCCCCGTCCGAGTAACTTCCACCAAAAAACTTCTCCGAAGTGGGTGGTAGATTCGGCGCCTCTTTCGTGGCATATCATCAGGATCCTGTCATCAGGTTTTCATGGACTAAAAGTGGTTCTTGAGGATCTGGAGATGGGATCTGTTCGTTGGCTTTTTTAAGTAAGCGAACACGCCGCATTAAAACTTTTTTGCGACGCTGATTAGGGGGAATCAGGAGGACGGGAAGTCGGCGCCGCAGAGTGTTATGTACCAGGGTGGAGCAGAGTTGCTCCGTGACCTCTGGTCGGGGGAGTCGGTTCTGGAGTGGGGAATTTCCAGAACCCAAACGTTTTCAGGAAATCGCGATCGATTTTATTCGGAGTTGCCCTCCGTTGAATTGACGCACAGTTCCATCAAGGAGTTAGATTTCGCCCACGCAGGGATGGAGGGAACGCCAAGGCGCGGCCTTTCCATACCGGCCCCCAGACGGGGGGAGCGTGACGAAATCAAAGTAATATGAATACCGAAGAAAAGTCGCTCATTGTGCAGAGCGATGGCACCTTGCTTCTGGAGGTGCACCATCCATCAGCACAAAGGTTGCGGCACGAACTGGCAGCTTTTGCTCATCTAGAGAAGAGCCCAGAGTATTTCCACGAGTATCGGATCACTCCGATCTCGCTTTGGAATGCCGCCCAATCTGGGTGGAGCCAAGAAAAGATTCTGCAATTACTCGAAGACCATGCACGCTACCCGGTGCCGAAGGCGCTCCACGACATGGTTGCCAAGGCGCTCGATAGCTTTGGGCGCTTCGAGCTGATTCGCGCGGAGGATGGTGAGTCGTTAATTCTGCGCCCATCTGAGCCAGATGACGATCATCTGGCCCAATTGGCTCATCGGCCCTCCCTTGCGGAAATCTTGACCCAACCAAATGGGGATCACAGTTACCTAATAGACCCTGTTTACCGCGGTGCGCTAAAAGTTGCGATGATCCGTAACGGGTTCCCCATCGCAGATAGAGCTGGCTTCCGAACTGGCGCAGCCATCGATTTACACTTCCCTGAAGAATCGGAGTTTGAATTACGCAACTACCAGAACGAATCGGTAGAGGCGTTTTTCTCCGACCAGGGGGGCGGGGGTGGTTCCGGCGTCGTCGTTCTTCCTTGCGGCGCAGGGAAGACGGTGGTTGGCATTGGCTTGATAGAAAAGCTCAAGTGTCAGACCTTAATTCTTGCTCCCAACATCACCAGCGTTCGGCAGTGGCGCAATGAAATCATTCGCTGGACCAATCTCGATGAGTCTCAAGTCGCGGAGTATTCCGGTGCGCGCAAAGATATCGCACCGATCACCGTGGCGACTTATCAGATTACTGCTCATCGAAAGTCAAAGACGGAAGACTTTACCCATCTCGATCTATTTGCCGATCACGACTGGGGCCTGATCATCTACGATGAAGTTCACATGCTTCCAGCTCCGGTGTTCCGCTTTACCGCAGAAATTCAGGCACGCAGGCGCTTGGGGTTAACGGCAACTTTGGTGCGTGAAGATGGCCGTGAAGATGAAGTCTTCACCCTCATCGGCCCGAGAATTTATGACATGCCATGGCGTGATCTTGAGCGAGAAGGGTTTATTGCCAAAGTTCGCTGTGTGGAAGTGCGTCTCGATTTGCCCGAAGAGGAGCGAGATAGCTACCTCAATGCAGATCGTAGGCATCGTTTCCGCATCTCTTCAGAAAACCCAATGAAGCTGCAGAGGCTTCACAAAATTCTTGAGCGCCACCAGGGTGATCGAATTTTAGTGATCGGCCAATACCTAAAGCAGCTGCGAGACGTAGCGCGCTCAACGGGCGCACCGTTGATAACAGGTCACACGCCTCAAGATGAGCGGGAGCGTCTTTATGCGGCTTTCCGCAGTGGCGAAGTCCCCGTTTTGATCGTCAGCAAGGTCGGCAACTTTGCCGTTGACCTACCAGACGCATCTGTGGCGATTCAGATTTCAGGGACTTACGGATCGCGACAAGAGGAGGCCCAGCGTTTGGGGCGCGTGTTGCGACCTAAATCCGATGGACGCGAGGCGACCTTCTACTCTTTAGTGACCCGAGATAGTAGGGATCAGGACTTTGCCCACAAGCGTCAAAGATTCTTGATGGAGCAGGGGTATCAGTACGAGATCGAAGAGCAAGAGGAGGTGCTNAATTGAGCGCCGTGGGGAAGTTTCTTCGAAAANTGAAAAAAGCTGAACTNCAGACGATTCATCAATTCTGGCTTCCNGGNGAGTCGGCGAATAGCANGGTTGAGGATCTTCGNAAGCGNGTCGANCAGGTNTTTGTGAGTGGNGANGGTGTCTCNGAAAAGGTCGCAAGANTAAACCAAACCCAAAAACGCCTCATTCACGANGTCCTTTCGCGACCTCAGCCGCGTGCACACGTTGCTGAGATTCAGCAAGGTCTCACCCAGTGCGGCGCTTCGCGGATNGAGGTTGAATCGACGGTNCGNCAGCTGACGGAGCGCGGNTTTGTGACACGATTAAGAGAATCAAAATCGCGGGATGGGGAATTTCTTGAGATTCCAGACGAGTTGGCTGGGCACCTGGCCAAAGCGCTGAATCTGGGAGAAAGAAGGGTGTCCCCCGCCGACTCCATCAGTCTGAGAATGCTTGCTGAGATTCCAGCGATGGAAGAGGGCTTGGATGCCCGAATCGATTCACTTGAGGACCCGGTGCTCGCAGAGTTGTGCCGCCAGGCGCTTTCCAAAAGAGGAGTTCTCGATCTCGACTCTGATGAGGTCGTCGATTATCTCGAAGCAGAGTGTGGTGGCGATTTCGATGAAGATCGTTGGGCACAGCTGTTACAAGAAGCAGGCATCGGAGCCATCGGCGATGGGCGTCTTCAAGATTACGGTATCACGCTGCCTGATACGGCTCTGGTCATCTTCCAAGAATGGTTGCAAAAAGAATCGGTGCAACGCCTGCCGATCGATGTTCAGCCGGACTTAGTCCTCGAATCTGGGGTCGATCTATTGATCGATATCGAAAGTCTCACCCTTCACATCGAACAAGAGCCCATCCGGCTTACCCGATCGGGGAGCTTTCCTAAAAGGTTGGCTGAGCAGCTACGCCGATCCTTCGCTATGGAGCGCATGACGGATTACCTAGAGGGGGATACGGTTACTCGCATCCTCAGGGTGGCGATGCGCCTTGGCTTAGTAGAGAACTTCGCTGGAGAATTGCGGGTTAGCGATTCGAGATTGAAGGCGTGGCGGAGCTTGGATTTCCGCCGCAAGACAGAGATTGTTCTGCAGCGGTTCCTCGAAGAGAGCGCCGGTGCGCGCTGGTCTTTCCACCAGGAGGGCCTGCGCGTCATCTTGCTGGAGGCTTTGAAGAGGCATGGCGCCAATGGGTGGATCTCTCTCGATGCGCTCATTGAAAATGTCGTCAGCACCTACCTTCTCGATTTGGAAGAGGGGGAGGTTGCCGAGCAATTGCGTCAGCGTCGAGAAGAAGATTTCTCTAGAGATCGACTTCAGTGTCCGGTGCATCGACTGGGGACCGATTTGGCATTCTGGATCTTCAATCGGATGCTCAGTTTGGGAATGTGTGAGGTTGGAGTCATCGATGGGTCTCTTTCCTGTTTGATGCTGACAGACTTGGGTAAGTTTTTGCTGGGTCAAGAAATCGAGCCTTCTGAGTGCAGGGTGTTGGTCAATCCCGACTTCGAAATCATGCTGATCACCGAGGGCATCGAAGGAATGACTTTGGAACTGCAACTCGCCCGTTTTTCTGAGCGCATTTCAGCGGAGCGGGTGCGCAGATACCGCGCCACTCCTGACTCGATGCGCTCAGGGGTTCGTTCCGGATTGCAGGTCGAAGAGATACGAACGATTCTCGAATCTGCGAGTGACCACCCGCTTCCTGATACGGTGGGAGTGGCTATTCGGGACTGGGGAAGAGACATGGATTGGATCCAGGTTTCCCCAGCGATTCACCTGACTGGATTGAAGCCGGACCGCTATAAACAACTGACAGAAATCCTCGACGAAGAAAAGATCAAATACTCCGAGATGGGTAGGCGTGAACTTTTCATTCCAGGGTTCCGGTTGGGCGGTCCTGACGGTGAAGAGCCGCCCTTCCTCGATCGGTTGCGCGAAGAAGGTTGGTTAGTGCGTCTCGATGATCGAATTTCAACGGACAGTACAGCTGTATCGGTGGACGAATGAGCGAAAACCAGGGCACCCTCGATCCAAGTACATTGGGAGTGTCGGTGGATCTGGTCCATCTACCGATCCAAATCGGGCTAGAGGCATACAAAGAAGTCTACATGGAGGTTTCTGGCGCATGCGGTTATGAAAACTTTATGCGCATCGGAGATGGTGCCCGACTGGAAACAGCTGCAACTCCCGAGAAGGGCGCCTCCAGGGTGACCTTTGCTCGCGATCGCCTTACCTTTCAAGAGGAGGGCGCGGGTATCGGCTCTGATCTTCTCGTTCGCCGCATGGAAGAAGTAGTGCGAGCTCTTTCACGCAAGGTGCAGATCCCAGTGATCATCGCCAGGACTCGCAATCACCGGACTCTGATACGGGTTCCCGGCGATGGAGTCGCTGCTCAATGGCTTGCCGATAAGGCTTTGCAGTTCGATGAAGAGTCGTGTGCACCTTTGGGCAGGCCAGTTCGCGCTTCAGGATTGAGGCTTCAATTGCCTGCACGAAATAATGGCGAGGCGATGCACCTACTTAGAGTCGAGGAGTGGCTCAAGAATCCCAAGATGTTGTTCGTTGAGGACAACGCGACTTGGCGCCAACCACTTCCTCTGGATCAGTTCAGCAACATCGCCAACGAACTGAAAAGTGCAGAGGAATTGATGGTGGTGCGTATCCCTGACTGGCTTTCCCACCTGTAAGCACAGCCGGGGGGCATTAGTCTCCTGAATGCTCATCCTTTGTTTTCGCCTTCTTCTTCGTTGGCATGTTTTTCTTCCATGGAAGTGGCGATGCAGGAGGAAGGTCTTCGACCGATTCAGGGTCAAACTCAGGAACCTCGATCAAGCTCTTGATGCGTTCTCCGATGTTAGAGATATCGGCACCCTCTTCGAGCTCAAGGAGCTTCGCCTCACCAAGATCATCGGCTTGAAGATCTCCCTGAAGAATGACGAGGTCGTACGAGTCTTTTGAGAGGCGCTTTTTGAGGCCCTTTTGGTCGCCGACTGCATCCGCGCGCAAGCCAATCGCTCCAGCTCCATCGAAGCAACCATTACGCAAGTCAGTGTCAACGCAGGCGATGAGGATTTTTGGTCCTGTCAATTTTCCTCCTTCAGTCCCATACGCGCACACTAACGGTGCGTTCATGGGGGCGTGTTCGATGTTCAAAGATGAATACACCTTGCCAAGTTCCCAGGTCCAGAGTGCCACCGGTCACAGGAAGGCACTCTGAAGTTTTTGTGACAGCGGCCTTCAAATGCGAAGGCATATCATCGGGTCCTTCAGAGGTGTGGGTGTAATCGGGATCGTTTTCTGGGGCCAGTTTTTCAAACCACGAGATCAGATCTCGGCGAGCGGATGGGTCCGCATTTTCGGTAATGATGAGACTTGCACTAGTGTGGCGCAAAAATACTTGGCAAAGACCGGTTTCGATGTCTGCCCTGCGCACGCAATCGGCCAGGGGCTTCGTAATTTCATGGAGCCCCTTGCCGGGGGTTTGAAAAGTCAGATCTTCTCCGAACATGGAGAGCCCTTTCGTGGTGTCTGGCAATCAGACTTCGATTAATCTAAGGGAGAGACCCCAGAAAGGCCAACGCTGATGATCAGGAAGCGGTTTTTTATATTTGTCGTCTGCTTGCTAGCGATGTCGTTGGCGAGTTGCACCGGTAATCCGGGAACTGGGGTAAGCAACGGCACTGCGACGAGGGGCAAAAACCCCATCGAGCCATTGCCACGCCTCATCGATAACTCACCTGGTGAAAACCATTTCGACACATTGATTCAGCTGACCGATGGCGGTGTCAATCGCGGCCCCGTCTTCCAGGACAATGGACGTAAGGTTGGATTCACCAGTTTGCGCCCACCAAATACAAAATTTCAAAACTACGCAATGTTTGTCGATGCTTCTGGCTTGGAGCTAGTTTCTGAAGAAACGGCGAAACCCGTGAGGGATGCCACCCCTGCCCAGTTGGGGAAAGAGATCCGCTGCTTCACGGCAATCGCGGGAACTTCGGGACAAGAGTTGTATTCGGGAGTCTTCCCCCACCCGATCGGGGAGGTCACCGAAGTTCTCATTTCCATCGATGGTGGTGAGCCGAAGGTTGTCAGCAGTGAAGGACAGAAAGCTGGCGAGCCGACCCTGACGCCGGATGGTCGTTACGTTGTGTACAGCGGTGAATCAGGCGAAGGGGAATACGATCTCTTCGTTCATGATCTCGAGTTTGGCACCAACGAAAAGATCACTACTACGTCTGGGTTTGATGGGGATCCCGCTTTTTCTAAGGACGGGCGTCGATTGCTTTTCGTTTCACAAAGAAACGATAAAGACCCGGAAGAGTACAATCTCTTTGTTGCTGATTGGCTACTTATTCAGGAAGAGTGATGGTGCCTATTGAGAACTCACCGGCGCCACCGACAGTGATCAATTTACCCCGAACACCATAATGGGGATGGGAAGCGGCCACTGCATATTTCCCTGGTGGCAGCACAGGGGTTTTGAAGATGCCGTATGGGTCACACCAAACGATGACTTCTTCTGATATCGGTTCTCCGGCTGGGTTGATCGCAGTCACTCTTACGGAGGCTCCTCCATAGGGTTGCCAGCTTTGAGCAGTTAATACTGCCCCCGAGATGAATCCTCCCGGGCGCAAAGTTAGCTGTATTTTCCCTGAGCCCTCCGCGGGCATTGTCCATGTCTGTCGCGGTGAAACTAAGGTGGTAGCCGGGTTGCCCGTTTGGAGATTGTGTTGCGCGGAAATTAGGTAGGTTTGTCCAGCAGCCATAATGTTCATCGAATTGAGTTCCCCGATGGGCCCTTCGAAAATCTTCTGGCCTTGGCGTTGCACGAGAATCGTTGCATTGTTGATGGCGGTTCCATCTTCAGTAATGGCGGTGGCCGTAAATTCTTGGGACGGCTTGAGAAGGAATGGTTTGCGGATTCCGATCTTGTCTCCCGGCACCAGCAGGTTGAATGACTCCTCCTGATATCCGGGGTACTGGATGTAGATGGTGGCAAACCCTTGGGTAAGCCCTGGCAGGCTGAAGAAGCCCCTCTCGACCGAAGTGGCCTCGGCGTTGTCTTCCATCGAGGTGACCATTGAGATTTTTGCTCCCTCGAGGGTCACATTTTCGCCGAGTACAAACCCTTCCAGCTCACAGCCGGCGGGCAGAATGATTTGACGTTCGATTGTTTCACCAGTGACCCCGACAAGGTCCTCGAAAAAGGCATCTGCATGAGTGTCGGAGCGCACCAGTACGGCGAAGGGCCCAGGTGGAACAGAAACTCTGAACGAGCCGGTACTATCGGTCGCCACTTCTTCGCGCCAACCATTGGCGGTTTCGATGATGAGCGTTGTTTCCGGCAGGATCTCTGGATCGGGGAGCTTTTCTCCCTCCAACACAAAAGCGTGGCCACGAACGGTTCCTTTGAACAGCGCGCCATCGAAGAGAGAGTAAAAACAATTATTCCGCAACAGGGTGTGCATGCGGTACGAGCCAGGTGCCTCCATGCGGGCGAGTCCCGTATGTCCTTCGGGAATCTTGATCACAAAGCCGCGCGGATCCTGATTGTCGAAGAAGACCGCCTCCGAGATGGCTTTGCCATCTTCATCGATCAGGGCAACGAGAGGATCCAGTAAGGAGTTATTTACCTCTCTGTTGAGGAGGAGGTCTCCTTGGCAGCTGTGATGCCGGATTCCCCCATCCAGCAATCCAGGCTCTTTTAATTCTCCGAGTTGACGATTGATGGGGGCGGACCCGTTCGTTGTTGCTGGAGTTGTCATTTGTTGGACGACCCTGAACGCGCCGAAGCCAGAAAATATGGCCAAGGCGATGAGCACAGTAAGAGTGATGCCCATGATGTTTTTAAAGGTCATTATGGCACCACTTTCACTTCCTCAAGCCCAAGGGCGGCTTGGATGCGACTGGCGTGTTGCTGGGCAGCAGGGCGATCTTGGAACCTCCCCGACAGGACCCTGTGAAGCGGCGACCCCTTGCGCCCCGGCATGCGAATTTCGGTGGGGAAACCAGCATCTTGTAAGCGCGTCGATTGTTTGAGAGCGAGAGATTTTTTCAGGAATGCGCCCACCTGAACGGTGAACCAAGGGTCGTATTGCAGACGTAGCGTCGCTTGTGCTGAGTGTTTGCTGGATCCGGCGAGATCGATGCAGCTTTGCAGGGCCACCCTGGCTTCATCGAATCTGCCGATCCGTTGCAGTGCGACCCCTTGTTGGTAGAGAGCTTCACTCTTAGTCTCTGTATCCACTGCCAATCGGCCTGCTTCGCGAAAGCATGAGGCTGCCCTGGATGGATTCAGGTCGATAGCGAGCGCCCCCCGCTGTAGTAATGCCCGTGCAGCGATGGCTCCCCCGCGCGATTGTGCTTCGCGCAGCAAGCCTTCCGCTTCCTCGGCCCGACCCCTTCGCTGAGCACAAATTCCTGCACTGAGGAGCGCTTCTCCGGAGCGTGCGTCTTCAGGGTATCTTTCGGCGAAGCGGGAGAAGGCACTTTGGGCGACGACCACATCATCGAGGAGCCAGGCTTTACGGGCGTTTTGCCACTCTGATTCGACTGCTGGATCGGGGATGCTTGTCGTAGAGATTCGCTTGGAACCGGAAGAACAGCCGCTCACAAAAGCGATCAGGCATGCTACGAGGATCCACTGGAACCCCAAGGTGCCGTGATTTCTTCTGTGGTCTTTCATGAGGCAGTCCTTCCGTCCATCATCCTGCATGGGACCGATGATTTGTGCAAAGGATTTCAGTCACCTTTGCAGTGATCCCAAGGAGGCTAATTTGCGAATCGGAGTCGACAGCGGCGGTACCTTTACCGACATCGTCATCGCTGATGCAGACGGCGTTCGTCTGAAAAAAGTGGCCTCGACCCCGGATGATCCCGCCCGCGCCATCTTTGAGGCTCTGAGAGATATGAATGCGGTAGAGGTGATCCACGGAACTACCGTCGCTACCAACGCCCTTCTCGAGAGAAAGCACGCCCGTGCAGGGTTTGTGAGTCACGAAGGCCTCCTCGATCTCCTCGACTTGGGAAGACAGAATCGGCCATTGCTGCATGCCCTTGAGCCGGTGGCGCCTAAGCCACTGATCGAGACCGGTGATCGCTTTGGATTGTCGGTTCGCCGTGGAGCTGGAGGTGAATCTGTCACCGACATCGATTTGGCAGAGCTCTCGAACCTGCGTCGTTGGGTGATCGAAAACAAACTTGAAGCGATCGCTGTCGGGTTGCTACACAGCACAGAGGCGCGGGAAGACGAAAAACTGGTTTTAAAATTGTTGGAGGATTTGCAATTGCCGATCCTTCTTTCCCATGAAGTCGCCGCAGAACCGAGGGAGTGGGAGCGCTTCAGCACGACCACTGCCGCTGCTGTGTTGGCGCCGGTGATGCAGGGTTATTTGAACAAACTTGCTGAGCAACTGAGCCCTGCTGTTTTGCGAGTGATGGATTCTTCCGGCTCTGCGCGCCCTTGGGCTGCATTGGTTGAGGAGCCGGTGAAGACTGTGCTTTCGGGGCCCGCAGGGGGCGTAGTTGCGGCGCAACAGAGCGGCGATGGATCCCCCGCCATCACCTTTGACATGGGCGGCACCAGCACCGACGTCAGCTTAGTCGGCGGCGATTCCCATCGTTTCCGTAAGCGTAGTACCCTCATCGATGGAATCCCCATCGCGATTCCGATGATCGATATTCACACTGTGGGAGCCGGAGGAGGATCGATCGCTTGGCTCGATGCGGGAGGTGCGCTCAGGGTGGGGCCGGAAAGTTCCGGAGCAGACCCGGGACCGGCGGCTTATGGACGTGGCGGTGAAAAAGCAACGGTCACCGATGCTCACGTCGTGCTAGGGCGCCTTCCAGAGGAGGCGATCCTCGGAGAGAAAACTCGAATCGATGCAGAAGCAGCAAAGGTGGCTGTCATGCGCCTCGCTCGCCTCCTCGATTGGAGCTTGGAGCAAGCTGCCCTTGGAATCATCGAGGTTTCGAATCATGAAATGGAGCGAGCGCTGCGGCGTGTTTCTCAGGAGCGGGGCCAAGACCCTGGGGATACGACGCTCGTGTGCTTTGGCGGTGCGGGTGGGTTGCATGCGGTGGAATTGGCACGGGCGTGTGGAATACCACAGGTGCGCATCCCTGCTGGGGCAGGTTGTTTTAGCGCATGGGGTTTGTTGCAGTCACCTTGGTGTGAGCAAGCGGAAGAGGTTCTGCTCAAGAATTTGCCGCAGCGTTGGGACGCTGATTTGGAACAGATCGCAAATCGACTGGAAGCACAGGCGCAGTCAAGGATGCCAGGGGTTTCTCTTGATGAGATGCAGGTGGAGAGATTTTTGCGCGCACGACACCGTGGCCAATCTCACGATCTCGAAATCAATCCTGGTGAGAACCCGGTTGAAGTCTTCAGAGAATCCTACGAAAACCAATTTGGCTATCGAATGCCGGAGCGCGAAATTGAAGGAGTCGCTTTGAGAGTGGCGGTCACCTGCTCGCAAACCGCTAGCACCTCATCCCTAAAAGAAAAGTCAGTGGCACCACAACAGACTAGGGTTTATCTCAATTCCAACAGCGGCTTTCAAAATATTCCTCTCATTGGTCAAGGATCTATTGAGGCAGGTCGTCAAGTCGAAGGCCCTGTTCTTATCGAAGGTTGGACCACTTTTTCGTGGGTTCCCGAAGGGGCAACGGTGAAAGCTGATTCAGCAGGTGATTTATGGATCGAGGTCGATCGCCGATGAGCCCCGGAATGCGTTGCTTCATCTCGATTTTGATCACGGGCTCATTTTGCGGCAGTTGGTGGTGGTGGGCGCGAAGTCTCGATCAGCTAGGCCCGGAAGATCCTATTTCAGGCCATATTTTTGTCGCCATTGCTTTAGCCCTTTGGATGGCATTGGGGTACCGGTGGTTTTCCCGGGTTTCCCGTACACAGGCATTGACGATGATCCTTGTCGGGGCAGCGATTTCCCGAGTTCTTCTGGTCGGTACCGATCCGGTCCTCAGCGATGATCTATGGCGGTATCTCTGGGATGGCGAGGTCCAGCGCAATGGAATCTCTCCATATGGAGTCGCCCCTGAAGATGCTTCTTTGGATTCCATCGCTAAAGATGATCGTTGGGCGAAGGTTCGCGAAAAAATCAACCATCCTCAGATCCCCACCGTTTACCCACCGGTGGCTCAAGGCGCGTTTCGTTTCTTCGCCCATTCCGAGCGAGGCTGGCGCTGGGCGATGTTGTTGCTGGATTTAGGCATCGGAGTTTTGCTGTGTAGGGTTTTGATTCAAAAACGATCAGACCCTCACCGCAGTATCCTTTGGTGTTGGCATCCGTTGCCGATTCTTGAAAGTGCCATCGGGGCTCATGTTCACTTTCTCGCCATCATGTTTTTGGCTTTGGCGTTGCTGGCGATCGAAAATAATCAGCGCTGGCGTAGTGCTGGATTTTTATCGATGGCGACAGCGACTTTGCTGGTTCCTGCGGGTTTGGTTTTCCATTTACTGAAGAAGGTTGGCTGGAAGGCGGTCGCCATCTTTGTGGGCGGGTTGATCGCTGTATCCGCCTTTTATTGGGCAGGATGGAGCTATGAAGGCGCGCAGGGATTGAGAGCCTACGCCGGAAGTTGGTATTCGGGGGGGTTGTTGTTTGAGCCCCTGGGAAAGCTGCTTGGCGCAGATGTTTATAACTCAGAGGATCCGCTTACTCGGGGCCTCCGGGTGTTGTTGATCGTGGCGTGGTGGTGCCTCGCTTGGGCGATTCGTGGTCAGGAGACTTGGCGTGCTGCGCGCCTCTTGATGCTGGGTTTTTTGCTGCTGACCCCGACGCTTCACCCCTGGTATGCACTATGGCTGCTGTTGCCGACGGTGATCAGTCCCTGCAGAGGTGCTCTGCTGTTGACGATTACCGTATTAATCAATTACCGGGTTCTCGATGAATGGCGTGCGATGGGGGTTTGGGAGTCCCCGCAGTGGAACGCGCTATGGGTGTTTAGCTTGCCGCTGGCTTTTCTTCTGTATCAGGGCTATCTGAATCGTCGACAGGTCTGCGCCACTCCATCCAAATGATGAGGGCGACTCCACAAACGATGGCGCTGTCAGCGATATTGAAATTGGGCCAGACGTATTCCTTGTCGCCCCATTGAATCGACCAGCGAATGAAATCACGTACTCCGCCGATGATCGCACGGTCGTACAAGTTTCCTGCAGCACCTGAAGCAATTAACGCGAGTGCGATCACAGAGAGCCAACGATCAGATCGATACACGGCGATGTAGAAACAGACTGGAACAGCCAGAACTGATACGCCTATCAATAGCCACGGCGCCCAAGCGAACCAGCCATTAAATGCACCGAGATTGAGAGCAGCTTCGAGGCCAAACCCAGGGAAGATTTCGTGAATCGGTGAACGGGTGACCGCAGGAAAACCAGAGGGTGCGGTGAAGATGGAAACTTCCAGGAACTTGAACGCCGCAGATTTCGTCATTAAGTCAGCCCACAACAAGAATCCCGTGACCAGGGTGAAGACACCTGCGGCGTGCGCAGGTTGAAAATCGTCCTGGGGGGGTTCCGCAGAGGTACCCCTGACCGGAGATTTCGGTTCACCCCCCACCGGATCTCCGGTCATCTTTGTGGCCCCTTCGGGCTGGTCGTGGTTTTCCGCTGAGTTGCTCATGACACCATGACAACCGGATTTGAGGGATCTGTCGAGGCTTGTTTGAAGCAGCAGCTTTGAATTTGAGAGCTGCACCAGAGAGGAGTGATCCATGTCAGGAAATCTTCGTTTTCTTCAGGGAGTAAATATGTCCACCGCACTGACCGCTGCCTTGATCGCCGTGGCAGGGTTTTTCGCACTCGGACCGGAAGTGTCCGCATTGGATCGAAGCGTAACTCCCAGAGGACCGCTAGCTTCGGAGGAGGATCGCCTCGTTCAGCTCTTTGAGGGTGCTGCGCCAACGGTCGTCAACGTCAGGGCGCAGCAGCAGGTCAATCAACTCTTCGGAGGAGAGGCGTTCCAAAGAATCGCAGGTACGGGAACCGGGTTCATTTGGGATCTCGATGGGCACGTGGTCACCAACTATCACGTCGTTGCCCGTGGTAGCGGTGGCGTCAGTGTCGCTTTCAGCGACGGTACTACAAGCCCGGCGAAGATCGTCGGCTATTCTCGCGCTAAAGATCTCGCTGTTCTGAAAGTGGAAGAGATCCCCGAGGGGCTCGAGTTGATTCCAGTAGGGACAAGTGATGATCTGAGAGTCGGACAATTTGTTCACGCCATTGGAAATCCGTTTGGACTCGATCAATCACTCAGTCGTGGAGTGATCAGTGCTTTGGGTCGGGAGATTCAATCATTGCAGGGAACAACGATTCACGATGTGATTCAGACTGATGCGGCGGTCAATCCAGGAAATTCGGGTGGGCCACTGCTCGACAGCCAGGGCCGTTTGATCGGCGTCAACACAGCGATCATCAGTCCGACGGGAGCTCACGCCGGTATATCCTTTGCGATCCCTGTAGACACGGTGACGCGAACAGTGCCAGACCTCATCGAACATGGTGAGGTGCAGAGGCCGATCCTTGGTTTTGTTCCCTACACCGGAAGCGGTGCTTCCCGTTTCAAGGGGGTAGTGATCGTCGAAGTCGATGGTCCTCTCGCTGAGAAGGGAGTCCTGGGAGTCGATGAGGGGTCCGTGCGCGATCAAATCGTAGCAGTAGATGGGCGACCCACCCCATCCCTCGGCGAACTTCTTTCCTTGCTGGAAGGATATCGCGCCGGAGTAGAGGTCGAAGTCACCCTCGAAAGGGATGGGGAAGAGCGCAAGATACGCACGACCCTGCTTCCTCCCCCCTCCTGATCGCGCGAAATCGCGGGCAAGGCGCGCCCCCTTTCGTTATTCTAATGACGGAAAGGGGGTGCGATGATCCCGGCAGCAGAGGCGATAGAGCGCTTGAAATCGGGCAACGCCGAATTCATGGCCGCGATGCAGAGGGATGGAAGCAGGGATGGAAGCAGCGTTCAGATCCCTGTTCCAGTGCCCGGTGAAGTTCCAGCACAAAAGCCATTCGCGGTGGTTCTATCCTGTGCCGATTCCCGCGTTCCCCCTGAGGTTATTTTTCAGCAAGGTTGCGGGCAGCTCTTTGTGCAAAGGGTTGCAGGGCACGTCGTCGATGACTTTATGCGCGAGAGCATCCTCTTTGGGTGTGAAGGACTCGGTACGCGTTTGGTTTTAGTTCTCGGCCATCGTGACTGCGGTGCGGTGAAAGCGACCCTCGCCAGCGCTGATCCGGAAGCTGCAGAGATCCCATTTCTTGGAAAGGTACGAGCAGCGATTCATCCAGCTGTGGAAGCTTGCCAAGCCTCTTACTTGGAGGCGACTGGCTCGCAACAAACCGATGTGGTGAATGACGCAGTGGCAAGGCATGTGCAGGCTACGGTTGAAGCTGTTAGGGCGTTCTGCCCCGATGAATCCACGGGACTCCAGGTTGTTGGCGCGGTCTTCGATATCGCTTCCGGGGAAGTTTTGTACCTCGACTGAGGTTCAGGAAACTTTTTCTCGACAGTATCGGCTCACTTCAGCGAGAACCGCTTCCTGTAGTTCAACGCCTTCTTCTTTGCAATCGGCGAAGAAGCTTTGGAAATGTTCTGTCGCTTGATAAAGGGGCATCGAGTTCATATCGACACTGCGGATAAATACCCCGGTTTTTTTCAAGACTTGTCTGACGAGATGCGGAAGCCTGACGCCCTGGGTTGCAAGGCAGTAACCGTGAACGAGGATTGACGCTTGTAGCTCGGAGGGGCACTCCGCCTGCATCATGTGAGCAACGAGGTCCCCTGGTCGATCGAGGGTCGTTTCGGCGCCGGAATCATCCGTCACCACCAGGTGTCCGTTGATTTCACCGACCCAGTTCATTTTTTCGATCATGGCACCACTTTCTGGCTCATGTAGAGAACTTCTCAACCCTTGAGGCTATCGATGAAGAGAGCGCGGATCAATCGGGAGTGACAGCTTCTCCGCGCTGAAGTGTCGATAGGACTGATTGGAACACCTCGGAGTCAGCCTTTTTCTGTTCTTTGCTGCGCTTCTCCAGAGTTCTCAGTGGCATCGCCATGCGCACGTTGCCTTCAAATGCTTTGCTGTGTCTTTCTAGGTATGCCCAATACAAAGATGAGATAGGGCAATTCTTCTTTGGATGAAATGCACACGCTTTGCAGTGATCTCCCATCTTGTGAAGGTAGGGCGTTCCGGAGATGTAGGGTTTTGTCATCATCGATTCCCCCACCGCAAAGGTCCCCATTCCGAGAACATTTGTTTCAACGACCCAGTCGTAGGCATCGATGAAGGCGACATGAAACCAGTCGGTGAGTTCACGGGGATGGATGTCGAGAAGGCTGGCGAGATTGCCGAGGATCATCAGTCGGGGGATGTGGTGGGTCCACCCCTCCTCCATGACGGCAGCGGTCGTCGCATCGAGGCAACGCAATCCACTCTCCTGACCCCAGAAGGCGGGTGGCAGCGGCTGCTTTTGTGACAGGCGGTTCGGATGTCGTTCACGCCCCCCACTCTTGCCAAAAGTTTTGTTACCGCTGAAATCACCCCAGCGTGCATCCCGGCAAGGGGCTGTGGTTCGCGGAAGATCCAGAGTGCGGAATCCATCGGTGATTTCATGGATGTGATGCATGTACTCACGCCAGATCAATTGGCGAATCAGGCCTTCCCGACTGTTGAGGGGTGCCGGGGTGTCGATGGCCACCTGAAGAAGTTCCTCCGGGAGAACCCGATGCAGATGCAGTAGGCTAGCGAGGCGCGTGTGAAAGAGGGCCCGCGAGTGCTCGCTGAAAGCATCTTCGTAGGGGCCAAACTCGGGGATCACCGAGCGGGCGAAGCGCAGAGCATCTTCGGCCTGATCGGCGGTGGTGGGCAACCTGGAGAGATCGATGTTTCCGGGGTGGTGCGGGAATTCCGCCAGCACCATCGCAGTGACCTCTTCATCGATGGTATCGACATCGAAGGCCGGATCCTCCGGTGCGGGAGGATCTCCCTTCCAAGGTTGACGGTTGTCGCCGTCGTGGCTGTATCTTCCCCCTTCCGGGGAGCCGTTTTCCATCAGGACTCCGGAAACCTTGCGGAAGTGGCGGTAAAAAGCATCCATTCGGAAGGGAGGAGTATCACCGACACTGTCGATGAACTCTTCCCGGGTAGTCAGCCAGCCACCATGTTCGTGCTCCTGCAGCAGGCTGTTACCGATGGCGGGTTTCAGTTGCTCACGAATTTCCCGTTCGGGGGAGCGCAGCACGTGGACCGAACCCAATTCTCTGGCTTGCTCAGTCAACACCGTTCCGTAGTCGTCATCGCTGAACAGATAGCGAACCGGGTGCCCCTCACTTTGGGCTTCGAGCGCACGGTGTCGCAGGTTTGAAAGCAGGAAGGCCAGTTTTTGGCGATGGTAGGGTCGTGCGTTCCCCCGCTGCTTCGACTCAATAAAAATCAGCCCTGTTTCTTCGGGGGATTCACCGGCCCAGGGGTTGAGCTGCGGATGCAATTGGTCGTGAGCCACCCAAAGCCATCTCTTCGGTTGGAGGACGGAGTCATCGCGGAGTTGTGCAATAAAATGGGAAGACATTCGGTGAACCTCGATCAGTCCCCATCATGTCATTCAACACCTCGTTGAGAGCGCGCTCTTGTCAGAAACGGTAAGAACCCTGTCAGGCTATTGGGCCATCCCTGTCTGGAATACTGGTCGGTATACAGCGGCTGCCTGCTCGGATTCCGACTGGCCCAACTGAATCATCCGTGTATGCAGCAGAAAAGGATCGCGGCGATCTTTCCATGATTCAACGAGCGCTTCGCGGGTTTCTTTGACCTTGTCAGAGTGAACCTCTTTACCATTCCACTCGACGAAGATCTTGTTTTTCTCTTTGAGAAGTTTGTTGCATACAAAGATCGTCAGGGATTTCACGTTGTCACTCTCGATGTTGATCTTGTTGCCTTTTTCGACCTTTGCACTGATTCTTGCAGGCTGTTTATCAGCGTCGAAGCTGTCGATGCGGACCCAGTGTTGACGGCCGTGGTCGGTGGTCAGGGCATGATGTTCGATTTCGGCGGGCTCGAGGACCCGGCGTTTCTTGGTCAGCCACTGATGAATATCGGGAAGAATCGTGCCTCCCCCACGAAGGTCAAGTTGGTGGCCGATGCCGTCCAGCTCCTTGTAGACGTGGTCAAAATCCCGCTCGAGCAGGACCTCTTCGATCATTTCCGAGAAAACGACGGGGACGAGGTTGTCGGTGTTTCCATGGACAAAGTAGGAGGGTAGCCAGCGCAGGTTGCCGAGGAGAAGTTTATAGCGCTCGTCGAGGTCGTCCGTTTCGTAATCTCTCATGCACAGTCCCCCAGCCAGCGGGGCGAGGGCACAAAAGCGATCGCTGAAACGGCTTCCCAGATTCCAGGTTCCAAAGCCGCCCATCGACATGCCGGAGAGCACGACACGATTACGATCGATGGGGTACTTCCAGCAGAGGTCATCGATGAGCCCGTTGACAAACCCGTCAGAGCGGTAGGACCACCAGTGCCGGGTGGGTGTCCCAAGAATTTGTTCCGGAAGATCCTCGTTCCATTTTCCCTTTGCCGGGCGCTGGGCATCCGGGGCGACGATGATATAGCCATTTTTATTGGCAAAGTTCTGGTAACTGCGGGTAACTGAGGAGCGACCGTTGCCGCCATATCCGTGGAGCATCACGATCAGTCCGTAGCTGCGGTGACGACCTGCGGGGCCATAGATGGAGACGCGGGTATCGCGGCCATCTTCAGCTGAAAACTCAATCTGTGTGGTTTGCCCCGGTTTGAGCCGCCCTTTTGGAACCGTTCTGCCGAGGGTTTTGATGATCTTGGAGGGGCTCGCCTTGGAAAGTGCTTCAAGATCACCTTCATCGAGGGCGGTCAACAAGTCTGCGGTTGAAGTGTTGGATTCAGCTGTTGCTGGATTAGCGTAAATGCCCTGCTCTGTGACACCGCCGATGAAGAGGAAGCAGAGAGAGATGAAAAGCGCACCCATTGCGGCACGAGTCATCGGAGAGGTGGTCGATCTGTAGGTCTTCATCGGTGTCCTTACCTGTCATCTGTCACTCTAGCGTGCAGGATCCTAGGTTTCTTCCGGTTGTTGATTTCAGCCCAGACGATACCATCGGGATTGGCCTTCATGGGACCCGTCACTCAAATGGAGCTTATGTTGAGCTGGATATGGAGACCGATGAGTTGGCGGATGCGCCTATTTACCTACCTATTTGCGGTATTGTGCGGGATCTTGATTTCGCGCATCTGGGATGGGAATAGCTCTTCACCACCCGGCGAAATCCCGCAGACCGATCCTTCGCAGGCGCAGATGGTCGAGTTGCAGGCCCGGCTTCTTTCGGAGCAGCAGCTTCGGCGTCAGCTGGAAGAGCAGATCGCCGTCTTGCAGGCGGGGGTAATTCAGCAATCTGAGAATGAAAAGCTTACGGCTGCAACAGATGCGGTCGAGCTGGCTGACCAGAGCGAGGAATCCACACCTGCAGAGGTGGCAATAACGCGGCTTATAGAGGGACGTGAAGATCTGCAGAGTGCCCTTGAAGATGCGCGCTTTCTGGCTGTTTTAGATGCGATTGCTGAGTGGGTGAAACAAGGGGAGCTGGATGAAGCGGTGGAGGGCTTGCTCTTCATTGAATCGGCGCTGCAAGCCCCGGACGGCGAGGGCCCCCTCTCTGGGATGGAGCCGCTCTTCGAAGATGTTCTCGCATATTGGATTCCCCAAGTTCTCGCTTCCTGCCAGGGTGCCGGAGACCAATGGCTGCAGCTCTTCATCAAGGTCAGAAAATTAGGGTGGGATGGAGCAGCCCTCGGCCCCCTACTGAGCTCGTTCCAGATCGATGAATTTCTAACTTTGGCGACTTTTTCCAGCGCCCAGCTCTCCGAGCAGACCGAAGCCAACCTCCTCGAGCATATGAGGAGCAGCTTTGAAGAGAATGGTTGGCTCTCGCAGGCAGAGTTGGCGGCGATCACCCGAATCTCGGGGGAGCCGGTTGTGCGCTTTTTGGAGCAACTTTGGGATCGTTCGACCAATAACAGGGATGGCGTGATCAGCGCCCTGACCCAAGTCTCCGATCCCTCTGCAGAAGTGCTTCTAAGGCGTATATTGCCAGAAATCAGGGATCTCAAGCTTCGTTCAGCACTGGAGATATGGCTCAATCGTTGAGTATTTCGTGCCTTTCCTTGCTTTTTCCACACAAAGAGGGACACTAAGGAATCGTCGGTTGCTGATTAATCACGAAGTTCGTGCTTCAGACACTACCGACCTTCTGCGGCTCCCCGAGGGAAGCCGATTGCGAAAGATCGAGGCGCTCTTCTTTGTTCTCCAGTGTGTTTGACCGTGCGCCCCTTTCGTGCCCACGTTTTTCTTCTTTCGATCATTTTGTTATCCGGTTATCCGGTGCAGATTCGTCTGTTCGGGTCCGGATGTCTTTTCCCCGGTTCGCCGGGTTTCGTGTTTGACAGGCGACCAACACTCCCCAGGTCGTCTCCCCGGTCTTGCCGGGGGTTTTTGAGAGGTCAGGGAGCATAATGGGTAATCGTGTATTTGTCGGGGGTCTCCCCTGGTCAGCGGATGAAGCTGAGCTTCGTGCTCACTTCGATTCTTGTGGAGAAATCACCGACGCCGTCGTGGTCAAAGACCGCGATACTGGCCGTAGCAAAGGTTTCGGATTCGTCACCTTCGCAACGGATGATTCGGCAGCTAACGCTATCGATAACCTCGATGGCAGCGAGCTGGGTGGACGTAGTGTTCGCGTTAGCGAAGCTCGCCCCCGTCCTGAGCGTGGCGCAGGAGGGCCGCCCCGCTACTAATCCGCTCTCGAATCACAAGAGATCGTTTTAGAACTGATTCGGGCCGCAGGTTTTCCTGCGGCCCGCTTTCTTTTGGGCCTTGATCCCCCCACAGGCCCCTCCATATCAGGATCTTGCCCTCCCAAACCGCCTTCCAACTGCGTTGTTTCGCCGAACGGCTCCTCCGATTAGCATTTGACGCATTGGGCTTCGGAGCCACCGGAGCAGAAGGAAGGGCACTGAATATGGAAGATCAGCCGTTGGATTCAGCGGAGAAGGAGGGGGTTTCCCGACGCCTCTTCTTGCAGGGTGCAGGTGCGGCAGCAGCTGCAGCCGGCATCTCTCGAATACCGGGGGAGGTCCTGGCGGAGGAAGCGCGCTCTCGCGAAATCACAGAGCTCGGCCCGGAAGCAGAGAAGATCACTCTCAAGGTGAATGGCAGCGACAAGTCTGCGGCTGCACCTCCGAGTACGACCCTCCTCGACTTTTTGCGCAATGACCTGGGAGTCACGGGGCCGAAGCGAGTCTGTGACCGCGGATCTTGCGGGGCATGTACCGTTCTTCTCGATGGCCGCGTAGTAGACAGCTGCTCGATGCTTGCCGTCGATGCGGTCGGCAAGGAAGTGACCACCGTCGAAGGAATTGGAACGCCGGACAATTTGAGTCAACTGCAGAAGGCGTTCATCGAAAAAGACGCTTTGCAGTGTGGGTTTTGCACCCCGGGAATGGTCGTTGCCTGTACTGCTATCCTCAATGAGAACCCTAAGCCGACCCGCGATCAGATTCGCGATGGTCTCTGCGGGAATCTATGTCGCTGCGGAACGTATCAAAACATCGTTGAAGCGGTGGAGTCTGTCTCCCGGACGGGAGGTAAGTGATGCCACAAGAGATCACCATCAAGGTCGGTTTCGGCAATCAGTTCAGAGAGTTGACGGTTCGCATTCAGGATGATGATGTCAAACCTTGGCAACCATCGGATCGTTTGCATTTGATCGGTCAATCCTATCCGCGAGTAGATGCCGTCGCCAAGGTGACGGGCACTGCGCGTTATGCTTACGATCAGCAACCTGAGGGTATGATCTACGGCAAGATTCTGCGTAGCTCCCACGCCAACTCTGACATCGTTTCAATCGACACTAAAAAGGCGAGCCAGATGCCGGGTGTCAAAGCTGTGCTGACCGTTCCCGACGTCTTTGAAGATCAAACCGCTCGCTATGCTGGCGCTGAGATCGCTGCAGTTGCGGCAACGACGGAGGCCCAGGCGGAAGCAGCTCTGCGCGCCATAGAGGTCGAATACGACATCAAGCCCCACAGTGTGACGGTCGAAGATTCTCTTAAGGAAGATGCTCCGCAAGTAGGCCGCGGCAGCCAGAAGAATGTTGTTCGTACCAGCCCGAGGATGGGGCGTCGGGGTGGAGGCAATGCGGATTCACGCCTTGCCCGCCAAGAAGCTGAAGTCAAAAAGCTTATCGATGAGGCGGACGCTTCGATCGAAGCAGAATTTCGTACAGAAGTACAAACCCACGCTCCCCTCGAGACGCACGGTGGTGTTTGCACCTGGGAGGATGGCCGCCTGATCTTTTGGGCGTCGAGCCAAGCGACCTTTGGGTTCCGCAACGAAATGACGAGCGGTTGGAGCCGCGTCAAAGCGAAGGATTGCCAAGTTTTAGCAGAGTTTGTTGGCGGCGGGTTTGGATCCAAGTTTAGCGCCGGGCGTGAAGGTGTGTTGGGTGCCCTGCTTTCCAAAGAAGCGGGTGTGCCTGTGCATATGATGCTCGATCGTTCTGGCGAGCAACTGAGTGCGGGAAATCGCCCGGACTCGATCCAACAGATGAAGATGGGCGTCAACAAGGACGGCCAAATCGTTGGTACCCGTATTCGCAGCTGGGGAACACCTGGAGCGGGAACGGGCGGTGCCGGCGCGCATAACGATGCTATCTACAACATCGGCGAAACAGACAAGATTGAATACGGAGTTCGCACCAACACTGGTGGAGCACGCGCCCACCGGGCACCGGGGTGGCCCCAAGGAGCATTTGCACTTGAGCAAATGATGGATATGGCTGCCGAAGAAATCGGCATGGACCGAGTCGAGTTTCGTAAGAAAAACGATGACCATCCCATACGCTCCGTTGAATACGACATCGCGAAGCAGCGTATCGGCTGGGATAAAGTCGGCTCTAGTACTGATAAGACCAAGCGCACCGGTGTCGGTATCGCCAGCAATCTGTGGTTTTCTGCCGGCGGCGGCGGTGCGAGCGCGTTGGTACGTATCTCCAAGGATGGTCAAGTTGAAGTGCGTAACGGTGCCCAGGATATCGGTACCGGCACTCGTACCGTGATGGGGATGGTTGTTGCCGAAGAGTTGGGTCTCGACTTGGAGCAAGTGACGACCCGTATCGGAAATACAGATGATCCCAAAGGGCCCGCCAGCGGCGGCTCTACGACTATCGGCACGATTACCCCAGCAGCTCGTTTGGCAGCACACCATGCGAAGAGACAATTGTTGGAGATCGTTGCTGAGCGCAAGGGTTGGAATGCGAGTGAGTTGGACTTGAAAGACCAGGAGGTCCACCAGGTCGGTAAAGGGTCAACAAACCTGAACTTCAAAGATGCTTGCGCTTTGATGGACGACGATGCGATCGAGGTGCTCAAAGGGCGTCCTCGCCGCAATTACGAAGGCTTCTGCGACACGAATGCAGGGGTGCAGGCTGCGACGGTTGAGATCGACGAAGAGACCGGCGAGGTCAAGGTCAAGAAGGTCGTTGCTGTTGCCGATGCGGGCAAAATCATCAACCCACTCACTTCTGAGAGCCAAGTTCGCGGCGGCGTGATTCAGGGAGTTTCATTTGCGCTTTTTGAACGCCGCATCATGGATCGACAAAAAGGGCGCATGCTCAACGACGATCTTGAAAACTATAAGATTCTAGGGGCTGCCGACTGTCCGGTGATCGATGTCGTCTTGCTCGATGTCTTCAACGGAAAATCCAACACTCAAGTGATGGGTTTGGGTGAGCCACCTATCGTCGCTACTGCGGCAGCGGTAGCGAATGCGGTTTCTGATGCGTTGGGAGTGAGGATTTACGATCTCCCCATCACACCGAAGAAGGTCCTTGAGGCGATCGCAAGGCGAGATGCCGCAAGGGGAGCTGATTCGGAAAGCAAGCCGAAACAGAAGGGAGAGCGTCTATGAGACCCTTCAAATTGATCAGGCCAACGACGGCAAAAGAAGCGATGGAGGCACAGAAAGGAAACGCAGCTCCTTACATGGCTGCGGGCACCGATCTGCTTAATCGCATCAAAGAGCACGTGGCCAGTCCTGACAGCGTCGTTGATCTCAAGCAAATGCCAGGGATGGGCACCATCGAATCGGATGGGCGCGGAATATGGTTAGGGGCTTTAGTCAAACTGACCGATGTCGCTGATCACGAAGAGATTCAGCGCCGTTTTCCGGCGGTCAGCACGACGGTTCGCAATGCGGCGACGCCACAGATTCGAAATATGGCTACCGTCGGTGGAAACATGTGCCAAAAGCCACGCTGTTGGTATCTGCGTCACGAGGGTTACCCGTGCATCAAGAATGGCGGTACCGGCTGCTGGGCGAAGGATGGGGAGAACGAATTTCACGCCATCTACGACAATCAAATCTGCTCCGCTACCCAACCGTCCAACTTGGCTCCGGTGTTAGTCGCTCACGATGCGATCATCGAAATCGAGGGCAAGGATGGGGTCAAAGAGCTGACGGCCGACGAGTTTTTCATCGGCCCTTCAGAGGACCCATTGAGGGAAGTCAAACTTGATCAGGGTGAGTTCGTTCGTCGGGTGCTTCTTCCTGCTAGTACGGAGACCTCCCTTTGGGCTTACGAAGAGGCACGCGAAAAGCAGAGCTTTGACTGGGCCCAGGCGAGCGTGACGATTCTTCTCGATCGAGGCGGTCGCAAGGGAGACCATCGGGTGATCTTTGGAGCGGTTTCTCCCGCACCATTGAGACGCGAAGATATCGAAAAGAAGCTCGATGGTTCCGACGACGAAGCGACTCAGGCCTCTTTGATCGTCGGTGTCGGAGCTAACCCTCTTTCCCACAATGCATACAAAGTACCGATGCTCCAGGGCCTCATGCGCCGTGCGGTGCGAACGGTCCGTTCGAGAGAGGAGGGCTAAAGATGGCGATGCAAAAACCGGAACTGTTGCCTGAAGATGTTTGTCCCTGTTTGCGCACCAAGACGATGCTACTCAATACCGAGTACCGGCGCAGTGCGTTTGAGGACAGCTTTACTGCGGATACGGCCTTCTTCCACTGCTTGAGGACGATGGCCTACCACGGTCCCGATGGTGATGACGTTTGCCCTGACGGCTGTCGTCCCGGGCGCCAGTGCTACCCATCGCCAGATGAGATCACCTGATCCAGTCTGGGATAGTTTGAATTGAAGAGAAGGCCCGTTCCGGATTCCGGATCGGGCCTTTTCCGTCTCTTCTTTTGGTGGTGGAATAATCGTGAGGAGCGACCGTCATGCATCGATTTAATTTCTTTTCCATTCTTCTGCTCGTTTTTACTACTGCACTGCTATTGGCGGGGTGCTCGATGGGACCACTTCGCGGTTTGCACTCTGATGAAGTGGCGAAACCCGATGACGATCTCAAGGTTCTTGTCTGGAATGCTTGGCGTGGGGGTAACGAAGTCACAGAGGGCCCTGAAAAAATCTTGGCGGTGATTCGCGATTCCGGGGCAGACGTAGTGTTGATGCAGGAGAGCTACGACATCAATGGAGATCGTCCGCTCCTGGGTGCTTGGCTCGCGGAGGAGCTCGGCTGGAATCAGTATCAAGGGCAGAGTCCCCACTTGTGTGTGCTGACTCGTTACGAGATTGCTGAAACCTTTGATCATGAGCCTTGGCACGGCGTTGGTGCGCGCTTGGTGCATTCGAGTGGCAGAGAGTTTCTCGCTTGGAGTATCTGGCTCGATTACCGCGCTTACATCCCCTATGTCATCCGCGATAACCCGGGGATTTCCGATGAGGACTTGCTGAAATCAGAATTCGAAGGATCCCAGCGATTGCCTCAAGCAGAGCGACTTCTTGAGCGGATTGAGGAGTTGGGCCACCTCGATTCCCAATTGCCGCTTCTGGTGGGTGGGGATTGGAACACGCCTTCCCATCTCGATTGGACACGCGATTCTGCGTCCGTCTTCAAGAGAAGGCGCGATCTCGATCTGCCTGTGAGCATGCTCGTTGAGTCGAACGACTTTAGCGATGTTTATCGCATGCTCCATCCTGACCCGGTACATCACCCAGGGATTACATGGTCGCCGATGTTCCGTGGGACCGATGAGAAGGAGGAGGGTTTCGATCGCATCGATCGCCTCTATATGCACGACTTCAGTCGTGATTGGCAATTGAAGCCGGTATCGACAACCGTTTTTCCCTTGGTTTGGGAAGACCTGAGCATTCCGGTTCCTGAGCGAAAATTTCCATCTGATCACAGCGCTGTTTTGTTGGAGATGAAGTTCGTTGAGAAACCATTGGGGCCAGGCGATCCTGGGTATACCACTCTCGAAGTGGCAGGATGGGAAGTCGAGGCGACCGCTCGCAAGTTTTTAGGAGATCAAGTCGACGTCTACTTCACCCTGTCAAAAGATGGCGAAAAAGTGGCTTCGCCAAGAGTGTGGCTCATCGAAAACGAGCCTGCAAAAGTTGAGGTTGGAGATGGACAGTTCGTTCTTCGTGCGACCGTCGATGCAATACCTACCGCTGACCTCACCAGGGTAACGATTCGCATCGAGACGGAGGAGAAGGGCCACATTACCCGTCTTCCCGAAGCCGTTATCGACGTCCGTTAAAAGGAGCCCCATGCTGAAAATGATTTGGACAATTCTGCTCACCGTCTTATTTGCCGGAGTTGGGGCCGTGTGGTTGGGCGATTTTACCTCCCTGCCCATGTCTATCTTCGGCGCACTTCTCGGTGGGGTCTGCGGTTGGCTCCTCGGTAAGTACATCCCCATCTACGAGTGGTTCGTCTGATCTGGTCTCTCTCGGAGATGTCGCAGAAGAGTGTAAACAGGCCTTTCAGAAGCGACCCCTCCTCCCCATAAAGTGCCAATCCTTGGTGGCTATGACCCTTTCCTGCGGTCTACTTGTCAGATCTGGACGCAGAGATAGGATAAGGCTCGATTCTTTCGGCCGGAGGGAAACGGCGACGGAAAGAGTGGAAGGAACGGGATGATGGCCAATATTGAAAAGGTACTCGTCGTTGGGCTCGGCAAGGTCGGCAGCTTAGTGGGAACTCTTCTGCAGAGAGCCGGTTTTGAAGTCATCGGTCGAGATGCCAGACCTGTGGAAGGCTTGACCTTCCCTGCAGACGTTCTCGATGTTTCCGACGCAGCGGCCTTGAGGACTGCCCTCGATGGCTGTCAAGGCGTCGTCTCCTGCCTTCCCTACCAGTTTAATTTGCCAGTAGCTGAAGCAGCCTTCGAGTTGGGTGTTCACTACTTCGATCTCACCGAAGATGTACCGACGACGAACGCTATTCAGGAGATGGCTGGCGATGCGAAGGCTGTGCTCGCGCCCCAGTGCGGATTGGCTCCCGGTTTCATCGGCATCGTAGGTGCGGATCTCGCGCGTCAGTTCGAAAAGGTTCGCTCTATTGAGTTGCGGGTTGGTGCACTTCCTGAGCATCCCCGCGGCAGCATGGGCTACTCCTTTACCTGGTCTTCCGCTGGAGTCATCAATGAATACCTGAATGACTGCGAAGTGATCAGTATGGGTCAGAGGGCATTGGTTCCATCCCTTGAGGCAGTGGAGACGATCCATATCAACGGTTTGCGTCTTGAGGCGTTCACGACATCCGGTGGACTTGGAACGATGTGCGAAACCTGGGATGGCAAACTGGAAACCCTCAACTACAAGACGATGCGTTATCCCGGGCATTGCGATCGGATGCGTTTCTTCCTCCATGAGTTGGGGATGCATCGCAATCGCGAAGAAGCAGGGCGTATTCTGGTGGAAGCCTGTCCGCCTGTGCAGGACGACGTGGTTTACGTTCACGCAGCCGTGGAAGGCTGGCAATCGGGCGATCTCCAGCGCGAAGAGTTCGTTGGCGAATACCGCCCCATCGACGTCAATGACACCGAGTGGCGTGCGATTAGCTGGACCACTGCTTGCTCCGTCGCCGCTGTCGTCGAGATGGTTCGAGCTGGATCGCTACCGGAAAAAGGCTTTATCAAGCAGGAGGAAATCCCCCTGGAGCCTTATCTCTCGACGATCAACGGATCCCTCTATCTCGGTATCGAAGATGCCGACGAAGAGGAAGAGTAATCACTCTGAATCCAGTTCCTTGGTCTTGTGATCACTCGGCCCCGACGGCCGAGTGATCACAAAGATCCAACCGATACCCGCGAGGATGGCGGTTGCCCATCTCGCTTCCACAGGCACCTTATCCCGAGTGATCCAGAGTGGAAAAGAAATCGCGATGGCGATCATGACCGTGGCCAGTAGCTTTGCTCGCGGCGGGATAGAGCCATGCTCTTCCCAATCCCGCACCATCTTCCCAAAAGTTTTGTGATTCCGCAGCCATGCGTGATAGCGCGGCGAACCTTTGGCGAAAAAGTATGCTGCCAAGAGAACAAAGGGAGTCGTCGGCAAGACTGGTAGAGGAATCCCGATGATCCCCAACCCCAAGGCAATGAAGCCGAGCAGGTTCCAAACGTAGCGCATGGGGCGGCGGGGAGAACTCAAGGTCTACTGGATTTCAGCCAACCGAGCAGCTCCATCAATTTTGGCGGCTGACCGGTCCTCAGTACGCCGATGCGGAAGATTTTGGCGGATAACCAAAAGACCACCAGCACCGAAATGACCAACATGATCGCCGTGGCAACGATCTCTGTCATCGGCGGGTTCGCCGCCATTCTGTTCATCATGATGAATGGAGTCCAAGGTGGAACCCACGACATCACCGTTGCAATGGTTCCATTGGGATCATTGGGAATGAACATCATTGTTCCTAGGGGAACCATGAGAATCAGCATCATTGGGCCCATGAAGTTTTGGGCTTCCTTGATGGTGTTACAAATGCTGCCAATTCCAGCAAACAGGAATGCGTAAAAGAGGTAGCCGGTGATGAAGTAGAAGACAAAACCGATCAACAACTCCGGAGAGACGACCGCTGCCATCAGATCGAAGACCCATTCAGCGCCAGGCCCTGCTTTCAGCCGCATGATTCCGATCAGAGAGCCGATCCATGCCAGTTGCATGGTGACTCCGACGGCAGCGACGCCGAAAACTTTACCCAACAATAGTTCATTGGTCGTTACCGAAGAGAGGAGCACTTCGATGATGCGGTTCGATTTCTCTTCGATGGTGTTGTTGAGAAGCATCTGTGCGACCGTGAAGATGGCGATCCAGAGCAGGTAGACGAAGCCGATCGGAGCATACTGGCGAATCTTGTCACGGATGCCGACCTTTTCTTCCCCGACCTGTTTATTGGGATTGAAGTTGTTGGAGCGCACGCTCAACTGCGATATCTCGGCGACATCTGATGGCGATATGCCGCGATCGTCGTATTCCATTTGACGTACTTTGTCGGTGAGCGCGCCAGTGATGGCATCGAGAAGATCAGTGTCAGCCAGATTTGAAGACCAAAACCGAATTGGCTTCTTCTCGATGAGCACGTTTTCAGGAATCAATACCAAGGCAAAGAGATCAACATTTCTGCCGTTGGCAGGGTATAGCTTTTCTGCCCTAAGGTAAGGGCGAAGGGCTTCTTCAATCTCTTCGTCGGTGGCTTGATCCGTGAGTCCGGGCAGGAGGCTCACCTCCATGAACCTCGCATCGGGCTCGACGAATTCAGCAGTGTCTTTCGGTAGTTGCGAAAGCATCAGGTTTCGCATCGCCAGCCACTGACCGTCATTCAGGAGGTATTCTTCAGGAACCAAATCTCCGATGTCGATCAGCTGCTTTGGGTTGAAGGGGTTTATCTCGGCGGAGCCCTGATTCATCTGTTCCAGGCCAACCTCAAGCCTGTCGAGGAGCTCGGCTGCGTCGATTTCTTGCTCCTCGAGCATTTCTTGCCGCATCGGCTCAGTGGCTTCGGCGATGTGTTGCTGCAGGGAGAAGAGTATCTTTTGACGATTCAGCAAAGTTAGCCGCTGACGGGCAAGCTTTCCCGCTTCTGCATCCTTGGAAACGATGACGACGTGTCGGGTTGGGATTCCCTTCTCTTCGAGAAATTGGGGAACCTCCATCATGACCCAAATCATCACAGGAAAGAGAAGTATGCCGATCCAAAACCCCTTGGTTTTGACGTTTTCCAGATACTCCCTCATGGCGACTCGGAAAATCCTGCTCATCGATCCGCCGCCTCTCTCGCCTCTTCGCCTACCAAGTGGACAAAGATTTCGTGAAGATCAGGCTGTACCACTTCGAAGGTGTCGAGGGTTTTCCCTGAGTCGAAAAACAACTTCAGAAGAGAACGGGGATCGGTTTCTTCATCGATGTGCAACTCGAGGACGTCGGCTCTGCCATCAGTGGAAGGCTTAACCGCGTTGACGCCGGGCAATCCAGAAACCAGCTCCTCAATATTTTCTCCCCGAACCCGCACTCGGCTTGGGAGCAGAGCGCGCGCTTCAGCGACGGAGCCATGGAAGGCCATCTTCCCCGCTGCGATGACGACGATGCTTTCGCAGATCCTCTCCGCATGAGACATGACGTGGGTCGAAAAGAGCACCGTCTTGCCGCGGGATTTCAGATCCTGAATCACCTCTTCCATCACTTCCTGATTTACCGGATCGAGCCCGCTGAAGGGCTCATCGAGGATGACCAAGTCAGGGTCGTGTGCGATGGAGGCGAGGACTTGAACCTTTTGGCCCATTCCCTTCGACAACGCTTCGCACTTGTGCTCCTTGAAAGCGCTAAGACCATAGCGGTCGAGCAGTTCGCGAGCTTTCGCAGTGGCTTCTCTGCCGGGAACCCCTTTAAGGGTAGCAAAGTAGGCGATGACTCCAGTGGCGGTCATCTTTTTGTAGAGGCCCTTCTCTTCCGGAAGGTAGCCGATTCGATCGCGAACCTCTGATGCAACGTTGTGGCCGAGGACAGAAATCGAGCCAGAAGTGGGGCGCAGAATGTCGAGGATCATGCGGATGGAAGTGGTTTTACCGGCGCCGTTGGGGCCGAGAAATCCACATATCGTCCCTTCTTCGACAGCAAAGGAGACGTCATCAACCGCACGGAAGTCACCGTAAGTTTTGACGACATTGCTCAGTTCGATGGCAACAGTCACGTCTGAATTCTCCTCCAATGGCGGGGGGTCGGGATGTTGACAGTATAAGCTCGCTAAGAGGCGGGGGGCAGGGAATCTGTAGAGGCTGCTCCCCAGCCTCCACCGCCAGGGGTCTCGATCCGTAATCTTTCCCCGCAGAGAAAGCGCCCTTGCCACTTTGCAGGAAGCTGCTCTTCTCCGGTGGAGGTGATTCGCAGGTTCTTGCCGATAGAACCCGCTTCTCCACCTGAGCATCCCGCGGGCGATAAGATCCGCCTTTCAGTCAAAATTGAGACGTCCATATCGGCGAGAAACTCAAACTCACGGACCACCCCTTCGCCCCCTGGGTTTTGACCAGCACCGCCCGAGCCTTCTCGCAGTTGATATCGAGTGACGCGGATTGGCAGAACTTGCTCAAGACGTTCGATGGGGGTGTTGAGTGTATTAGTCATGTGAACTTGAAGACCACTTGCCCCCTCCCTAGTCGGGCCTCCACCACAACCCCCACCGAGGGTTTCGTAGTGTGTCCCCGCATCGCAAGAAAAGACGACGTTGTTCATTGTGCCTTGAGATTGGGCGGGGATTCGATCCGGCAGCGGGTGTGCAAGTGCGGAAAAGATGAGATCGACGAGACGTTGAGAGGTTTCAACATTGCCGCCAGCCACCGGTCGGTCTACAGGCGGATCAAGAATGCTGTCTTTAGGGATGACGATCTCGATGGGCCGTAGAGTGCCACCACTGGCGGGGATCTCTTCCGAAGCTAAGCAGCGAAGAACGTACTGGATGGCCGAGTGGGTTACAGGAGTACTGCAATTCATTGGTCCTCGGCATGCCGGGGATGTTCCGGTGAAATCAAAGCGGGCGCTATCTTCACAAACTTCGATGGCGAGCTTTAGCAGGATCGGCTCATCGCTGTAACCATCGCCGTCCAGTTGCTCCAAGGCGAGGTAGCGCCCATCGGGGATTTGATCGATGAGGGAGCGCACGTGTCTTTCGGCAGCATCTTGAAGCTCCCTGAAACCTGCGGTGAGTTGGTCTTCCCCGAGCCTTTCAACGAGGCGACGGAGGCCATCTATTCCAGTTTGCAGTGCTGCTCTTTGTGCGAGTAGGTCGCCACGACGCTCCTCAGGAAATCTCATGGGCCCAATGATGGAATCTTCGATGGATTCATCGACGATCCCGGCAGCGATCCATCGGGTCGGCGGGATGATGACTCCCTCATCCTCAAGGCGATCCGTGATGCCCATCGATCCAGGAACAGTTCCGCCAACATCAGCGTGGTGGGCCCTGTTGGCGACGTATGCCATCGGTTGGGGGTCATCGGGGTGAAGTCGAAACGCCTGAATCGCAGTGATGTCTGGAAGGTGTGTTCCGCCGATGGCTGGATCGTTGACGAGAACCACATCCCCCTCGGCGAATTTGGCGTGTTGGCGCGCTGCTTTTACCGCCATCGGCATGGCACCCAGATGCACAGGAATGTGGGCCGCTTGGGCGACCATTTCGCCCGCACCATCGAAGATGGCGCAGGAGTGATCGAGGCGCTCTTTGATATTGGGGGATATTCCCGATCGCTCGAGGGCGATCCCCATATCCTCTGCGACAGAATCGAGCAGGCTGCCGATGATACGCAGGCGCACTGGGTCTAAGGATCTCACAAAGTCCCTTTCCTGCGACGTGAACAAATCCGTCACCAATTCTTCAAATCTGGCTCAATCAAACCACCATGTCAGCACTGCTGGTGTATCATAATCGATATCACTTACGAATCCTCGGAGAGATCGATGAACCTTTTGGCTGCGTCACTCATCTACTTTGCTTTTTCTTCTGCCGTCGAAACGGCGGATGGCGATCACTGGAAACCCTTTGACCACCCTGCGGTCATCGAAAGAAGCTTTACCGCGTACACTCATCCTGGCGAGACCTTGGTTCTCATCAGCGGCGCTATGGGCTTTTTTCGCGTCGAAGAGGTTTTCTTCAAGGAAGGCGATCGGATTCCCGGAAGAGACGGCGAATGGGTCGCGGCCATCCAGGTGGATGCCTCCATCGACAAGGCACAAAAGAGAACATTGCAAATCCGCTTCGAATTGGCGCAAAGCGCTACTGAAAGAGCGCGATTGGCTTCGGTGCGCGCTGATTCCGCAGCGCGACTTGCGACCAAAGAGCTAGAAAGAGTCTCCGCGCTTTTGGAAAAAGGGGACGCTTCCCAGAGCATCTTTGATCAGGCACTTCAGAGATCTGAAGAGGCGACCGCAGTTGCTGATTCAGCTCGAATCGCTCTCGCTGATTCACAGCTTTCGGTGCGTTTGGTTGAGGCAGAGATGGAGGTGATCGACGAAAAGATAGGACAATCGACCCTCTTGGCCCCTGCGGGATGGTACGTAGAAAGCAGTGAGGTTGTCAAAGGATCCGGCTTGACTGTCGGACAACAAATGATGACTTTGGTCGATCGATCTCACTTTGAAGTCACGATCCCAATGTCAGAAGAGGAGATTCGTGAACTTTCTGCGGAGTCATTGAGATTAGAAAGAGTTCTCGGTGGTATCCCTCTAAAGCCTTCACGCATCACAGTGGGATCTGTTCCTGATCAAGTGACTCATCGGCGCCTCGTAACCATCGAAATTCCGGCGGAAGAGTTTTCCTTAGCCTCCCAAGAAACCGGAGGTGGTCTAGAAATTCGAGCCATCTTGAATATTCGCGATAGCAAGGGCGGAGTCAGGGTTCCGCTGGAGTTCATTGGTCGTAGGCTAGAGCAGTGGATCGTCAAAGATGCGGCGGGGAAGGTTTACCCGATTCTTCCCGTTCGTAAAGATGAAACCAGTTGGATCGTCCTTCCCGGCGACATGCCTGTTGGCATTGAGTTGGTTCCCCTGACCACGGAGTAACCATGCGCGCTTTCTTTCAATTGGTGCTTCGATCGACGGTGCCGGTCAACATCGTTTTCTTTGGGTTGATCGCTTACGCTCTGCTGGTCGCCATCCCCAATTTGCCCGTTGAAGTCTTCCCCAATATGTCCTTCAGGCAGGTTCAGGTTTCCCTTCGCTATCCGGGGGCCTCTGCCGAAGAAGTTGAGCGACTTGTCACCAAGCCGATTGAAAATGCTATTCGAGGTTTGGAGTCAGCAGAGTATGTGTCCAGTACATCGGTACCGGGACGCAGTGAAGTCCTCGTCAAAATCGACGACGATCTGACAACGGAGACGCCTTACCGAGAATTTCGCTTGAGGGTTCTGTCTGCACTGAACTCGTTACCACAAGTAAATGGTAAGCCGCTACAACCGATGTTTATGGAGTTGGATGTTGACTCTTGGGTCCCTGTGATTCAGGTGATGCTCGTCAACCGCCCCGACGATCAGTTGAGCAAGCGAGCTTTGACATTGCTTGCCAAGGATCTACGCGATGAGTTAGAGCGAATACCCGGAGTAAAACGAATCGATTTTGCCGGGGAAGAATTCGACCAGTTTCAAATTGCTCTCAACCCTGAACTTCTGGAACGCTACGGAATCAGCTTTCAAGAAGTGCTGTCTGCGGTCAATCGTCATGGCGGGTCAATACCTGCCGGGCAAATAGAAACCGATCTAGGTGAAAGATCGATCAGGGTCGACACCCGTCCTCGGGCTCCTGAAGACCTCCTCGACATCATCGTTTCCAGCCAAGGCTCGGGATCTCGAATTCGAGTTGCAGACCTTGTGACACCCAGTGAAACGGGAGTGATTCCCATCCGTGAAACGGTAGGCAATAGCCTCGATGGAAAAGAAGCCATCGGCTGCAGGGTGCTCAAAGATGGGGATTCCAACGCGGCAACGATACGAGATGCGGTTCTTGAGGTTACTGCGAAATTCCAAGAGTCGAGAAAAGACATTCCTTTCGATGTTCACATGATTCTTGATTCAACACGCAAGATTAATGCGTCGATGTCGGTATTGCACGACAGCCTTATGCTGGCGCTTTGCTTGGTGATCAGCGCGCTTTACTTCTTTCTCAGCAACAAATCCAAAGCGTCTTCGATAGCGGTGTTGATTCTCGCGATTCTCGCAACGGTCGTGATCGCTTCGAGCAGAAATATCTCTATCGAATTGTCTGCTCTTGGTGCATTGGCACTGTTCGTGTTTTTCACATGTCGATCTGCAGTGCTGACTGTCAGCGGCATCGTATTCGCATTCCTTGGAACCCTGGTCGCCTTTGAGGTGATGGGTCAAAGCATCAACGAAGTCAGCCTGATAGGTTTTGTGTTGACGGTCGGCATCATCGTTGACGACGCCATCATCGTTTTGGAAAACATCCGTCGGCAAAGGGAGCTCGGGAAATCTCCTATGGATGCGGTCATCAAGGGAGTTCAGGAAGTCTTTGTGCCGATCTTCTCCGCTACGCTCACCACCATCGCTGCCTTCCTGCCAATGCTGCTGATGACAGGAACCGTTGGCGATTTCTTTTCGATTCTTCCGATCAGTGTTGCAACCGCATTGGGTGTTAGCTTGTTTGAATGCTTGATCGTGTTGCCAGTTCACGTTCGCGACCTCGATCAGTTGGCGGGGCCTGAAAAGGTTCACAGTGAAGAAGGCTTGGTAGGGGTCGAGGCCTATCTGGCGAGAGAGGGAATGGCGGGGCGCTTATCCCGTTTTTACGATCGTATCTTCATGTGGAATCAGCGTAATGGCGGCAAGGTCGTTTTACTGGCGCTGTTCCTGTTCTTCTCAGCGATTGGCATCGTCTATCAGAGCATGGTTGGACCAAGCTTAGGTATGCGACCGATGCTGAAACTGGTCTTCTTCCCCGAAGATACCTCTATTCTCAATGTCTCTGTCAATACCGCTCCCGGCACTGGCTTGAAGGAAACGGACCGGGTCGTACGCGAGCTCTCCAAGGATTTGCGAGAGACGGGTTATGTTGAAGCTGCGGTTGGCCTTTCGGGGATGAAGTTGGATACCACCTATCGCCCCCAGTTTGGCCATCAGTTCGGCTTAATCCTCGCCGAGTTTCCTGTCCGAGAAGAAAGAAGTTTTGATAACCCCAACACTGCGATCGAAGCGATCCGTAAAGAGTTGGGCGAGAAGTGGGGTAAGGAGAGTGTGCGCATTGAGGTGTCCGCCCAAAAGGACGGCCCCCCCACCGGTGCGCCTGTGACTGTTCGAATACACGGTAATGACCAACAGCGTGTATTTGACCTCGCCGAGAGAACTTATCGATTCCTGCGTGAAGAATCTCAGGAAGGGGGGCGGCTAGAAGGTGTCGTCGATCTTTCCAGCGACCTCGACCAGCGATCCCGCAGCTTGAACTTCATTCCCGATTCGGAAGCGATTTCCAAGCTCGGCTTAGATCCACAAGAAGCACGTCTCTTTGTTGCTTCACTCTTTGAAGGTGTATACGCGGGAGAGTACCTGCGTAGCGATGATGAGATCCCGATCAAGGTTCGCTTCGTTCATCCGGAAGGAGAAGTGGAGCCTTTTCAGGCGATGGAATTCCCGGTCACCCGATCAAGGGATGGCAGCATGGTGCGATTCAGCCAGATCGGCTCTATTGAAGATCAGGAAGAGCCGGGAATCCTGCGGCGACGCCATTATCAAAGATCGGTGAACATCACAGGGAATTTATCAGCGGATGCCATCGTCTCTGCTGCCACAGTAGAGGCGCTACTGGGAGAGCGATTTGGCGCAGAGATTCGCCAGAACCCGGGAGCCGGGTTCAGCTTTGAGGGAGAAGCCGAATCGACTTCTCGCTCCTTCAAAAGCCTGTTTTTGGCTTTTTGGATCTCTCTCTTCATCATCTACCTGATTCTCTCCACTCAGTTTAAGTCGCTGTTTCATCCGATGGTGATCATTTCGAATGTGGCGTTCTCGTTTACGGGCGTCGTTTTGGTCATGACGGTGATCGCGTTTCTCGGGGACGTTCTTCCCGAGGGATTGATTCGCCCAGAGAGGGCTTGGATCACGGTCTTGGCATTTATCTCTTTGGTCGGTCTCACAGGAATCGTCGTTAATGATGCCATCGTGCTCGTCGACTTTATCCAGCGACGTCGCGATGAAGGATTTCCTCTCGATCAGGCTTTGCGTTTGGCTGGGCATGAGCGGATGAGACCTATTTTGATGACGACGATTTCGACGATTGCAGGGTTGCTGCCGATGTCTATCGGCATTCCCAGCTTCGATGTGCGATGGAGCCCCTTTGCTACAGTCTTCGTTGCAGGTTTGTTGGTCGCAACGATGATGACTTTGCTCGTGGTGCCTGTGCTTTATCGCTACACCGACGCCATCGAGAAAAAGGTCACTCAATTCTTTAAAGCGAAGAATGCGGGTAGGGCCGACCAGGCGTAATCACGATTAGCGGCTTTTGATTTCTACGATCACGCACCGCTTTTTGAGCCCCTCTAGCGAGCGCTCCTCTTTTGCTTTCTGCAAATCTTCAGCAGTGGCGTCTTCTCTAACGAAACGGGTAAAGACTTTTCTTGAACGGAAAACACCAAATTTTCGAAGCACTTCGCTTTCCCGGTCGAGTTCAGCAAGATTCACTTCAAGCTTTGGAAGATCAGCTTCGGTGAGGATCAGATAGCAGGTTTCGTCGGGGAGTTGACCCAGTGACGAAAGATCGTTGGATATATCTTCAATCGGTTTCCCCACAGTGATTTCGAGCATCGGTAAGTGTCGTCCATCCATTTGATAGATGGGCCTTTGCTGAATTTCTTTCGACAAAGGAGGGCCTTCACCGATGCCGATACTAGGCAAAAGAACTCCCAGGCAGAAGCACCAGTTCAAGGCTGCCGCTAAGGCGGTGTTGACTGCATCTGCTTGCATGGCCATACGCCACAAAAGCAAAAGAATAGCCACAGAGATCAGGGCAAGGGTGGGTGAGAAGAACCACCATACAATCACCGCTAGCACCAACGTCACGGTCGATGTCAAAAATGCAGCCCCAAACAAGTGACGCCGCAACGCGCTCGGCTTCAATGTGTCGAGGTATGCAGAAATGAGTATCGAGAAAGCGGGCAAGAGTGGGATCAGATAACGTTCAAAGGTTTTCATGAAAAGGAATGGCACCGATGAAAGAATCAGGAAAATCGCTAACCAGCGCTCAGGCGATTCGATTCCATCCTTTGTTTTACGGAGATAGCGCAGAGAGGCGTAGATTAAAGTAATTGACCATGGTGCGACCAACCCAAGCCAACCACCAAGTAATGAGGGAATCGACTCTACTTTGAAGGCGGATATCTCGCGATTGGTGATTTGTTCTTCAAGTCTGGCCTGCAAGAGTTCTGGATAAACCGATTGAACGTAAACCCACCAAGGGAAAAAGAAGAGAGAGAAGCTGATGATGAAGAGGGTGAATCCAAAAAAGCGCTTTATCATCGCTGAGGCGAGAGCTACCCGCACTTGAAAGAGTGTCATTGCTATGATTGCTGTCGCTGCAAAGTAGATTGCCGGCGGCTTGATCATGGCAGCCACGGCTAGGAAGGCACCGGCAATCACTGCATCGATGCTGCGGCCTTCCATCATGCAGCGCCCCCAGCGCTCCAGCGCCAGCACGAGAAACAGCGTCATCGGAATATCGAGCATTGCCCTTCTTGATTCGGTGGCGAGTCCCAGGCAGGAAACAAAGATGACAAAGGTCAACACAGGGTCCGCTGAAAATTGGCGATGTCCCCAACGTGCCACGAAGATGGCCAAGAGTGCACCGCATAAAACGCCCCAGATTCTCATGCTGAAGAGAGATGATCCCAGGTACTCGCTACTGGCTGCCAATACCCAATAGAAAAGAGGAGGCTTGCGCAGGCGCGGTTCTCCCTCGTAAGTTGGAACCAGCCATTGGTCAGCCTGTTGCGTTTCGAGAGCGGTGCGAAACGAGATGCGGTGTTCATCTCCGCCGGTCAGGCTGCTTTCGAGCCAAATCGATGGCAAGAGGATCGCTAGCGCGATCAACAGTAACCAGAATCCGCCGGGGTCCGAACGTTTCACGGGTAACGCACCTTTCTGCTGTCGAAGGATATTCGAGACGAGCCCTTCGTTGAACAACTGATTACAAAAGCTGATTCCTAGAGTTGAGGTTTCGATGTCGATTCTGTTGTTTTGTTTCTCCATGCTTCTGCAGGGGCCAAATGTCGATATTGATCGGGAAGTCATCACCTCCGGCCCAGTCGTTGGTCGGGTGACAACGGATCAGATTCATTTGTGGTGTCGAGTAGATGCCCCTGACCGCAAGGTGGAGGGGGTGTTGTTGGATGGAGAGGGGCGCGAGGTCGCCAGGGCAACAAGGGTTTCCAGTGCCCTTTCCGACTTCACGGTGGACCTGACATTTTCTGCTGGTGTTCAAGGTGGGAAATCGTATCGATACAGGATCGAGGTGGATGGAGAGATCGCCGCAGGGTCGAAGGATCAGCGGATAGAAACTCCGCCGGCGGGTCCAGGTGAGGCACGTTTCGTCTTTGGTTCCTGTGCCAGCAATCGGTATGTGAAGGAAGATGGAGTCTGGCAGGCGATAGCAAACCGAAAGCCGCAGCAGCTGGTTTTTCTCGGCGATACCCCATACATCGACAGCACTGAATTGGAGCGTCAGCGATCTGCTTATCGAGCGTTTTGGAAGTATCCGGGGCTCGATCGTCTCGCTCGTGGTACAGCGATAGCGGCTACTTGGGATGACCATGACTACGGCCTCAATGATGCCGTAGGCGAAATTAGCAATCGTCATCGCTCCCGTCGCGCATTCCTCGAATATCACGCCATGGGGCCTTTGGGAGATGGTAAGGGCGGAGGGATTTACACCCGGTTTCGTCGCGGGCCGGTGGAAGTCTTTTTGCTCGATACGCGGTGGTACGGAAAAACGGGCCCCTCCCCACTGGATCCAGATCAGCCGACACTTCTCGGTGTGGAGCAATGGGAGTGGCTTAAGGAAGGTCTTAAAAACTCGACAGCACCCTTCAAGATTATTTCTTCGGGGATGATCTTCAACGGATCGGTGCGCCCCGGGAAAACCGATCACTGGATGCAGTATCCCTATGAGCGTAACGGGCTTCTCCAATTTATTGGTGAGGAGGAGATTCCCGGAGTCTTAATCGTGACAGGGGATATTCATCGATGTCGTCACCTATCTTATCCACCGGCAGAAGGTGCGGGTTATCCGATCGATGAGTGGATCAGCTCTCCTCTTGGAAACTCGGTGATCGAAGCAGCAAATGTCGCGCACCCTGCTTTGGTCTTTGATGGTGGGGAGAAAGGGGTCTTCCTCAGTATTGAGGCGAAGGATATTGAAGGGGATGCCGAGCTTTGGAGCCGGCTGATTAAATCAGATGGTGTCACCGTTCATGAAAAAAGATATCTGGCGTCTGAGCTGAAGCCTAAGGAGTGATCAGGGCTTTGCCGGCATGAAGGCGGTCTTTGTGGTGATGCCTTTTCCCATCTCCCAAAGATGGTATGAACCGGCGTCGAGGGTTTTCGTTTCTTGTGAACCGTCGGGCCACTGGATCGTCACTTCAGCGGACGTTTCACCTTTCGGTAGAGCGAAGAGTTGCCGGGGGTCGTGGCTGGAAAGATAGGAAGACTGCACCCGATGCTCTCGTGTCCACTCTTGGCCCCCTGATTTAACCTTCAATCTCGCGCCGATGGCGTTCGTGGTGGAGGTGATTCCGTCTCCCACCAACTCGATCCCGATCACTGGAGCAGATCCCGCTGCAGTTGAGCGCAGAATTCGTGGGGAGTCTTGCCAGCAGGTGACGATCAGATCGAGGTCGCCATCATTATCGATGTCCCCACTGATGGCTGCTCTACCTACTTTTAATGGCGCATCTTCGTGAGGATTAGAAACTTCGAATCCTTCAGCGCTTCCGATATAAATCTGGTCCGGTTGGGCGAAGAGTATCTTTCCGCTAGAGACTTCACCAATGTTGTCGATGACATGACCATTGGTCACAAAGATGTCGGGGATGGTGTCCAGGTTCACGTCCATGTTGCGGATTCCAAACCCTACCCACGGTAGTGAAGGGCTTCCCATGCCGTTAAAGAAACTGGTTTCGAGGAAAAGCCCATCTCCGTCATTTCGATAACAGGAATTGGTTTGAGCTTCAAAGTTAGTGACGAGGATTTCTTCATCGCCGTCCCTGTCGAGGTCAACGGCGTCAACTCCCATGCCCGCTTCCTTCTTTGCACCCTCTCCGAGTGCACACCCAGACAGTAGAGCTTCTTCAGAAAAGCGAACCTTTCCGGTTTCCTTGAAGAGGTTCAAGAGCAGGAAGTTGGCTTCACCATCATTCGCTACATAGATGTCGGTATCGCCGTCTTGATCGATGTCGGTGGTGAGTGTTCCTAGGGCCTTTGAAGGGAGAGAGTTCAAGCCGGCCTCTTCGGAGACGTCTGTAAAATTTCCGGAGCCGTCGTTGATGAGCAATGCACAGGGAACTCCAGGATAGACCTTTGGAGCACAATACACTTCCAGATCATCACGCATGCACGGCTTAAAGTTGTCTTTGGAAAATTCGAGGTAGTGACCCAGAAAGATATCGAGGTCACCATCGAGGTCGATATCTACAGTGCTCACGGCACTGCCAAAGCGAGTTTGGTCGATGCCTCTGGCTTCCGTTTCATCGGTAAAGTTTCCACGACCATCGTTGATCAATAAACGGTCGGGCCCATCGTTGGTGATGTAGAGATCCCAATCACCGTCGCCATCAAAATCTCCGGCAGCGCAGCCCATGCCATCATTGGTATCACCGCTGGCATAACTTTCAGCGAAAGGAACGAAGCCGGTTTTTGTTCCACGGAACAGGATGTTCGATTTTGGTTGCTTGCCATCGGGCTCGTCAGCATCGGGGGCACCTTGAACCAGATACAAGTCAAGGATGCCGTCGCCATCGACGTCTACTAACGCACCTCCCGAGCCCACTGCTTCGCCGATGTATCGCTTTCCACGCGCTCCTGAATCGTGGGTGAAGGGGATCGCATTTTCCTCGAGGACGAAAGGGAATGCGTGCTTCTCTGGATCAGTAGAACCCTTCGCTGCCTGTGGTGGTAGAGCAGGCGGATTGCCAGTGCATCCGAATACGCCAACGAGCAGGAATAGCAGAAGATGAGACCTCAAGGCTTCTCCTTGAGCGACTCGCGATATTTGTCGGCGAGTGATTTTGCGAGTTCTTTTTCGCCGAGGCGGCGATAAGTAGCGATCAGAGCCAAGGTCGTTGGGCCGTCATCATTGAGAACGACAATCGCTGATTCCAGCAATCTTTTCGCTTCTTCGTAGTTCCCTTGGTGCATTCGGATTTGCCCTTTGGTACGCGAAGCTGCTGCTTTGGCAATAGGTGTTGTTCGTGGATGGGCAAGAGCTGCGTCCGCCCACTTCTCTGCTCCTTCGTGATCACCGATGCGGTAGTGGCTGTCCGCGAGTGGGGAGAGTAGTAGAGATCGACCGGGGTTTTTCTCGCGAGCTTTAAGGATGGCTTTGTGCGATTCTTCGATGTTGTTCAGTGCTAAATGAGTGACGTGGAGGACCCAGTGAAGCAGGTACTGATTTTGATTGTCGGGGAGGATTTTTGAGCGGTGCTCTTCGATGAAAACCAGTGTTTCTCCGAATCGGCGCATCGCATGCAGTTGGATTTGGACAGCTTCGATGTATTCGGCATTTCCAGGGTCTAATCGCTGCGCTTTTTTTAACGCGGACAGAGCCTTATCTGGATTCCCCATCATGGCATAGGCTTCGCCCAACAGCCTTTGAGCCATGGCCGAATTGGGATCCAACTGCACAGCGGTGCGGGCATGGCGCATCGCTTCAGTCTTCGTTTTTGTTACCAAGTAACAACGTGCCAAAGATTGGTGAACCCTTGTATCCCCATGGTCGGGTTTGAGGATTTCGTAGCGCTTAAAGTATCCGAGAGCTTCCTTGTGAGCTTCGAGTCGCGCCACGTCATCGGTCAGAAGTCTTGCCAGTTCGATGCAAGTAGCGCCAGTTAGTAGTAGCACCTGGGTGTCATTTGGAGACTTTTGCAGTAACAGCCGACCTACTTGAAGAGCTTGCGGGTATTTACCTTGTGAAAAAGCTCTTTGCAAAGTGGGTAAATCAGGCTGTTGCAGAGCAACTGCTGGTACAGAAGCACTGAGGAACAAAAACAGTAGCAGTAATCTCATGTGTATTTGGCCCACAATTAGAACCTAACCCGAAAGGGATGATTTTCAAGGTTCACTTACGGAAGCTAAGGGCATACCCGTCTCTATCTGGGATTTCTGGCCATGTTTTTCAGCGGCACAGCAAGCTGTCCGCTGTGCGATCAGGCCCTTCATTCGGGAATGGCGCCACAGGAGCAGCCGCAGATGAGAAGAGGTAACCCAGCAGTGAGATCGCGTCGCCGATATTGACGGCTCCATCATCGACAACATCGAGGGCATCGAGGCAGTCTGGTGTGGCTGTGCCCTGAAACAGGTAAGAGAGAATAGCGATGGCGTCACCGATGGTGAGCGCTCCATCGCGATCAGAATCGCCACGAATAAACCGATCCTGAATGATAACTTCACCGATCATTCCGCAGTTTGAGTGCGGGACGCAAAAGTATGGTAGATCCATCGGATTGTTGAAGGTGTATTGAAAGATGGGGTTGAGGTCTGAAGACTCTTCATCGAAAAGTAGCCCCGGCTCTTCGATGGTTCCAGTCGGCCCACCTGGTACCCCACTGGTTACCGTGTGGAATGCTTCCATCGGTTCATGAACCCAACGGACGCTATCTCCTTCAAAGATTTCAATGACGACAGGGATGTATGCATTATCGACGACGCTGACATCGAAGACGAGTGTGTCGTCGAGCACGGTGATCGATCCCACTAGCCCGGGGTTGTTGGCATCGAAGAATCCGATGGTGGTTCCCTGCTGATCGAAGGTGTAGGTGAAGCTGGGATTTTGACTATCGATAGGTGCAGAGAAGAGAAAGCCCGGCTCTTCGATCGTTCCAGGTGTTCCTCCTGGAACTCCGCTGGTCAATTGATGAGTTCCAGCAATATGATTCCAGGTGACGGAGTCACCCGCCTCGATGATCAAACTGGTTGGGAGGAAGGCGCTGTCGAAAAAATTGATGACGTGATTGGTGGGTTGACCCATCACAGCAGTGCTGTTGAAGAGTAGAAAAACCGGAATCAGTAGCAGACACTTCCTCATGCTTACCCCTATCCGAGGAACCCTAGCGGTGTGAACAGACCTGGATTAGCAGCAGCGGCTGCATCGTATCCCGGCATAAACTGTTCCATCATCGACGGATCATCGCCGAACACCTGCTGGAAGATTTCAGAGAAGACTACCCTGAAGTCGGTGTTTGCGGCCAAGTAGCGATCGTTCTCGGTGAACATCGCTCCAGCCTCCCAAGTGGTCGGATCGCAGTTGTAGACCCCTCCTTGCACTGCTCCGCCGGCGACGAACATCACCGAGGCGGCTCCATGGTCCGTACCTCTGGAGCCATTTTCGATGGAGGTTCTGCCAAACTCGGAAACGGTGACGACGACCACATCTTGCCACTGATCTTGAAGATCTCGTGACAGCGCCTGAATCCCCTGGGCGAGACTGCCGAGGATTGTGGCATGGGTTCCGAGGGTGCCCCCTTGGAAGGTGTGGGTATCCCAACCTCCGATGTTGACTCCTAAGAGTTGCGCGGGAGTTCGTTTCATCAGCATGGCGATTTCGCTGAGCTGTGTACCAAAGGTGTTGGTCGGATAGACCGCGCCATTCTCAGGGACGTAAGGCCCCTGGGCCAAGGCTTGTTGAACAACGCTGACCGACTCGCCGAGCTTGACGCCGGTCGGCATCAGCAGGTCGCGGTAGCGTCCATTTTCCATATCTGGTTTGCCGCCGTATGCGCCGTACAAACCTCTTCCATCAGTTCCGCCCGGTGTGCTTGGAAGTAAGCCGAGGAACTTTTCTACCTCTGCAAAACTGCCAGCAAAAGAGTAATCAGCAGTACCAGGGAATGCCGGCAAAGGTGTAGAGCCTCTGAGGGCTGTCGGCAGACTGTCATCGAGGAAGGCTCCGGCGAAGGGCAGATCAGTGAAACCAGGTGTACTGGCGAAGCGACGATAAAGCATTCCTTCGTCGAGTTGTTCATCTCCAGGAACGCCATTCTCCCAGAAGTGCTGTGCACTGAAGTGACTGCGCGATTGCTGGGGATAGCCGACTCGGTGAAGGATCGCCAGGTTGCCTGGCCCCGGAACCCCATTCAGCAATGAATGGTTGTAGACTTCCATCATTGGCGCCATCGCTGGGTGTAATTGAGCAAAGCCGTTGCCGAGGTCGATGGCTTGGTTGTCATTGATAAAAAGAGTTGGTCGGTTGACGGTGCTGTAATCGACATCGCCTCTTGGAAGGACGGTGTTGAGGGCATCGTTGCCGCCGCGTTGGAAGATAAAGATCATCTTCTTGTTGCCACCACCGGCGGATCCCGCCAGGAGCTTGCGACGGAAGAAGTCAGGGCCAGAAAGAGGTGGCAAGATCAAGCCAAGGGCAGCGAGGCCACCGGTTTTCAGGAGATCTCTGCGATTCATCATTTTCTATTCTCCTTTTCTTACTGGAACTGGAATCTTGGCAAGCTGAAGAGGAACCCCACCATTTCACGGACACGCGCAGAATAATCGGCGGCCGTGGGGTCGAGGGGCAAGAAGTTGCCATCCAGTCCCGATTCCAGATATTCCAACGCAAGGCATCGTTCCGCCTCGGTCAGGGAGCTCTGGAAGAGAACTTCATCAAAGATATCAAGGACTTCCTGGGCGCCGAGTGGTGTGTCACCAATGATGTCGGCGAGATTCCATGGGAAGTCATTGTCGGCATTTGAAGCAAAGCGTCGGGCAAAGTTGATGCGCTGGAGCAGCGTCGTTGTGCCGATCCAGTCGTTGCCCACCTCTGGGAATCCATCGGGGTCATCGCGTTCGAACATCTCCATGCCCATGTCGGAAGCCCACCCGACCAAGTTGTCACTGTCTGCCGGTGAACCCAGTGATCTCAGGGTTGAAATCACGAACTCCACTGGGGTTTTGACTTTGTTCCTACGGAACTGTGGATCCCAGAAGGCGTTTCCTTGGTCGATGGGATCGAGCAAGGTTTCCATGACGACGCCAATGTTTCCGGGACGCGGGGTTGAGTACCAAGCGGAGATCATGCTGGCGAGTAGCCCTTGCAGCTCTAGGGGCGCGCTTCCATCGGCAAGGCTCGCGAGACTGATGTCGTCGGAGACAAACTTTTGGATTAGCTTCATGCAGATGAACTGGGCAGTGCCCGGGTGTGCTTCCAGCGATGCGACCAGGTCAAAGGCATCCTGAACACCTTCTACACCTGTGCGTCCATCCGGAATATTGAGCTCGTAGGGAGTCCCAGGGAAGATTGCCTTGGATCCAAAATCATGGTTGCCAGGATTAAATCGGAAAACCCACTTGCCTTGGCGATCGTTGAGATCGACGTGGCGAGGGGTGGGAATTCCTGCGGTCAGGCGCGGTAAGAAGGAAGCATCGTTGTTGGTAATGCTCAAATTGTGAATCTGGAAAGCGAGGACATTATCTCCTGCTACCAGCAATGGCCGCAGATGGTTGAGGTCGATCAGGTCTGGGCGCCCACTGGCTTCGTGGCCACCACTTGCCACTGCAGTATGGGGCGGTGGGGTTCCGGCATTGTTCATATTGGAACTACGCTGAATCTCGACGCCGTTCAGGTAGAAGACGTAGCCATCGTCGAAGTCTACAGCAAGTTCTAGATATTCAGGCATCGCGGGGTCGGCGATGTTGAAGATCTTGCGTGCATAGAAGCAGGTGTAATTGTTATCCATGTCGTCGAGGACCGTGGCATCGTCGCCATCCCCCATGCCGATTCCTGTTGGGCCAACCAGCCATGTAGAGTCATCGAATCCGAGTTGAGTCCAAAGAGTGGTCGGGGCTCCGGGGTTGGTTCCTGTTGGATCCGGTGAAGGCTCCTCGGTTCCTTTGAAGTAGTGCCAGTCATCGCCGATCTCGATGATCGCCGTTTCAGTCATGTCGTGGAAATCGGTGATCACCGGATTGTTGACGACAGCAGGGAATGGCTGAAGCATCGTGTTCGGAACTCTGGTGACACTCCAGCCGGTGAAGATCCGGGCGACCTCTTCGATGTCTGCTTGGGTGTAGCCGTTATCGACTCCCAGTGTATGCAGTTCGAGAATTTCACGGGCGTAGTTTTCATTCGGTTGTGCCGCATTATTGAGAATGCTGTCGAGATAGACGAGCATCGGCACACTGCTAGCACTGTAGAGCAACAAGTCGCCGAATTGCCCCAAGGCGTTGTCGCAGAAAAAGTCGTACTCTTCAAACTCCAGAGTATTGGAGATCTTGTCGGCTCCGGCACTGTTGCCGTAAACCCGGTGGTTGTAGCGATTGCGAATTCCGCTGAAGAAATCCTTCAGCTTGTCTTCGTCGGTGAGGAAGTGGTTTTCCCAAAACTCTCCGAGCACTTTTTGCAGTTGGTATTCAGAATAGATACCGCGAATAAACGGGGATCGCTGTAGGTTGCCGGAGCTTGGGAAGTAACTTCGTCCTCCACCTGAGAGAGACATCGTGACGATCTGCGGTCTCAGGGTGAAGTCTCCACTGTTGACCGCGTTGTGGCCCTGAATTGCGAGGGTGTTCACCCCAGCTTGAAGTAGACCCGGCGGGATGGGGTAGTACTCGGCGAAGGCGGCTTCATGGTTTTGAGTCGCATATTGATCAAAGGTAGGCGGATTGCCTTCCAAGTGGGGAATGCCATTGGTTCGCAGGCTGCGAGCAAACTCGACTCCATTGAGGTAGGCGACAAAACCATCATCGAAGAGCATCTTCAGATAAGGAAGACCACTGACCGCAGTGGCCGGCTGAATGAACTGAGTTCTGACGTAAACCGATGGCAAGCCGTTGTTGATTTCAACGATCTCGGTGACATCGTCGCGATCTCCACGACCGAATCCGGATGTACCCAGTAGCCAACTGGAATCATCAAAGGAAGGTTGTGTCCAATCGGCGGGTGGTTCTTCGGTTCCAAGGAAGTAACGGTAGCGACCATTAGGACGCAGTACGAATCTTTCGATGGCTGTCGGAATCGCAACCGTAAAGTTCTGCTCAAGGATGTCCATCGTCGGGTTTGGGTCAGTGCCGAGAACTGGGTTCAGCTGGGTGATGATCGTTTGCTGGATGCCAGTGGTTACGACCTCATCGATTTGTCCAGGTTTTGGTCCGTATGCGATGCGGTTAAGCAGGTGTCCTGCGGCAAGCCGGAGGGGATCCCCTCCGCCATCACAGCTGCTAGTGAAGCAGCCGAGAGTGTCGTCGGTCAGATCCAATCCGCAGTTCAGGGGGCCTGGTGCAGGTGGCTCAGGCCCATCACCAAAGATGTAGGCGAGAGCCGCGATGGCATCCCCAACGTTGACGAGGCCGTCATCATTGGTGTCTGCCGAATCGAGGCAGCCGGGCTCTTCGGATCCTATGAAAAGGTAACCGAGCAAAACGATGGGATCGGAGATATCGACGGAACCATCGTCGTTGACATCGCCTCTACGGAAAGGGGCATCCGCAGCGAGCGCCAATGGGGTTGCTGAGAAGGTGAATCCGAGTATGAGGAGAATAGCGACCCATGCAAAACGTAGAGATTTTGGAAACATGCGTCTTCCTTCTTTGATTCCGTATCCGGGTTCGATCAATAACAGAAACAATCCGGGGTTTATCAAAGTCGGCATCACCCAAGATAAGAGGGGGGCCTCATTTGAACAAGAACTGGTTTCTTTGCCCTTATTTAACCATTTAGGCGCGAAAGTGCATATTTGTGAGCGCCGTAGGTGGCCATAGCTGTCGTAATCGAGAGAAGAGTCAGGATCATGAGCGCTGGTCGTCGTGAGCTGATGGGGCGATTTGCGCCGGATGCACCCTTGCTGGCGAGGAGGATCACCTCGCTATCCCCGAAATCGGAGCGCACTGCGATGTCGAAAAACTGAACCCCCTGAAGAGTTGCCCTCTCTTTGAGTTCCTTCTCGGCAGCCGTAATCAAATAGAGTGGTGATTCCGATTCCAAAGTTGCAGAGAGATCGTTGATGGCTACGGAGTCTCGATGGGATGCAAGATGAACTTGGATTCCAGGATGGCAGCGGAAAAACTCAAATCGCGCACCGGCCCCCGCTTCTTCGATCACGGCTTCAGTAAAAATGGCGGACTCACGAGTGCTCACGATGTCGCGGGAATGGTAATCGATAACGTCGAGGTAGACTGCAGCCAGCGGCAAGATTGACGAGCAGGTCACCAGGGCCCACATCCAGGATCTTCGTTCCGAACTCCACCACATCGAGATTTGCTGTGCAGCGAGAACGGCAGCGGGTGGAAGGATGGCGAGGAGGTGAACAAAGCGGTGATGACTGGCGAGGCAAAGAAGAAACAGTCCGCCGATGAGCCACGAGGCGAGGAACAGCTCCGCATTTCGTTGACGGTGATCCACAGCAGGTTTGCGCCAAATACGAATGAGGGCGGCGGTAGCAAAGAGGCCCGCTGGAGCCAGGCGGCTCAGGAACCAGGCGATGGGTAAGAGGTGATGCCACCACACCTGTTGATTTTCTGCGGTGCGTTCGCCCACGGAGTGAGCGATCAACTCTTCGTGGAGCAGTTTTTCGATGGCTCTTCCCCCGCTATCGGCATTTGCTGTGTACAGCCATGCTGCAGGAAGAATGCAAGCCAACACGATCGCCAAGGCGATCCCCTTCCAGGGTAGTGAGGGGGTACTTTCACGAGAGGCTTCGCTGCTATCTTCTCTTCGGCGCAGGAATACAGCGAAGAGGCCCAATAGACCGATAAGGATTCCTAAAGGACCTTTGGTCATCAACGCAGCCAGAGATCCAACGAAGATCCAACCCCATTTGCCACGGTCGATCCAGGCGTGCCACGCCCCCAAAGCCAACAAAACGATGCTGCACTGGAAGAGGGTATCGCTGCGAGCAAGGAGGATCTGGCGCAGTCCCATATTGTTGGCGAGCAGCATCAGTGGCACCCACATCGCAGCGGTGCGACCGAACTGCTCTGCAGTCCAGCCGACCAATAAAAAGATGGTGATGAGCGAAGCGAGCCATGAGGGGAAGGTTAGTGTGAGTCGATGGAACTTTCCGTATGCCTCCGTCGCCAGCGCGCCAAGCCATTGGGTCAGCGGGGGTTTCGAGGCAAAGTTTCCTTCGTGGTCTTCTTGCCAAAGCCATGCGTCGTTTTCGACGATGTCGAGGACGTAACCGGCGACTTTAATTTGGTCGCGTCCATAGAGATCATCGGGACCGGTAGCGCGGACGAAGAGAAAGCCGGCCCAGACAGCGACGGCAAAGAGCAGAATCGAAGAGCTTTGGATGCGGGTGTTCATTCAGTCGGGTTTCGCAGTGATTCATCCTGTTTCAGCAAAGGTGGCAGGGTGATTCCAACGACGATCGCTCCGAGAGCTGCCAGCCCGAGAGCGATCGATGACCATGGCTTGGCGAGCATCAATGCGCCTAAACCGAGGGTCAAACCCCAGACGAGACAGAGCCCACCGATGATGCCGGCGAGGATGGTCCAGCCTTCATGGGGTGGGGTCTCCCCCGAACTCAATGCGCGAACTGGGCCCCAAGCACCGGCGGGTCGAACCTTTTCATAAAAAGGAACGAGACGTTTTGGGTCGGGTTTTTTGCGCAAGAGGGTGACCAGTAATGCGATCACTGTCGATAAAGTAGCGACGATGATGATGCGACCTTCCGCGCTGAGCTGTCCCCCTTCAGCGGCGACAGCTCCCAAGGGGGATAGAGGTGTCACTGGCCAGCCTGAAGAGAAGAGGAAGGTGATCGCAGTGGTACTGATGCTCGAGGTCAGCATCGCTGCGATTTCCGTCCACGCGGTGATGCGCCACCACAACCAACGAAGCATGTAGATCGGCCCGACTCCACCGAGGAACGCCAGGAAGAAGGTGAACAGGTCGCTGATGGAATTGGAGATGGAGGCGAGCAGTGCGCCCTCGATGAGGATAAACACACTGGCAATTCGGGCGACGGTGACATATTTACCGGCCTCTTCATCGGGAGCGATGAATCGTCGGTGTAAATCGTTGACGTAGTAACTCGCAGCCAGATTGACATGGGTATCGATCGTTGACATGAATGCCGCGAGGAGGCTCGCGACGACCAGGCCGAGGAGGCCGGCAGGTAAATATCGGACCATCATGACCACGTAAGCCTTCTCCGAATCGGTGGAGGCGATCACCGATCCGGCGCTGACTTCCTGGTCGACTTTGACTCGAATCGTCGGCTGGACACCTGCCCAACCTTCAGGAGAGTCGAAGGAGATGGCTTCTGTAGTACCGTCACTTTTCATGACGGTAATCATCTGGCCGCTCCCTGGGTCGTTCACCCCGATCTCTTGAATCGTGCCGCTGACGGGGGAGGAAATCTCGACGTGAGGGACCACCAGTAAGGAGGCCAATGCAACGGCAACCCACAGCCACGGACGCAGGGCGTAGTGGGCGATGCTGTACCAAAGAACCCCCACAGATCCGTGGGCAGGAGAACGACTGGCGGCAATTCTTTGCACCACTACCGGGCCACCGTCGACGCCGTAAGTCGCCCACCACGAGACCCCCAAGTAAACTGCGACCGCTGCCAGCGGAACCGTCCAGAAACCTTCTTGAAGCGGATCTCCGGGGCTTGGAAGGAAGCCGAGAATGCGTTCCCCTTGCTCCCCCAACTGTGACAATTGACTGAGGATTGCTTCTTGCCCGCCGACCTCACTCCAGGCGATGGTAGCGAGGGCGATCGCGCCCGTCATGGCGAGGATGAACTGCACGAAATCGGTGATCGCGACGCCCCAAAACCCTGACATCAGGGAGTATGACAGGCATATGGCACAACAGACGCCGAGAGCGGTGAACTTGTCGATGTCGAAGAGCACGTCGCTGATTTTGACTGCCGCCAACAGCACCCAACAGAGCACGATGGGGTTGGTGAGAAACGCGTGGAAAACTCCTAACGCCGCCCTCAGGGCCGATGCTTCGCGGCCTCCGTAACGCAACTCTGCAAACTCCGCTTGTGTCATCACGCCGAGACGTCGCCAGTAGCGTGAAAAGAGGAATACCGTCAGCATTCCGCCGACGGCAAAGCACCACCACAGCCAGTTTCTCCAGATACCACTGTCTCGAACCCAGCCGGTAATCACCAACGGAGTGTCTGCCGCGAAAGAGGTGGCGACCATCGATGTACCGACGACCCACCACGGCAACTTTCTGCCGGCGAGGAAAAATGTTTCTGCGGTTTGACTAGCCCTTTGGCGCATGTAAACACCGACGCCAATTGCAAAGGCGACGTAAAGGCCAAGGATCAAAAGGTCGGGAGTACTTAATTGCATGGGAGGAGTTTACACGGCCCAGAGAATTTTGGCAGGGCCTTGCTTCCTCTTCTCATCCGATGCAAGGTACGGGCTTGCAAGGGGGAGCGAGGGAGTTTCCGAGCCTCTCTGGTCACGATCGGTGTGGCAGCGGCAGAATCGTCGAGGTCACACCGGTTTGACCGGTTTGGAATACCCTGCAGGTGCCGGTTTCTTCCGGTTTTCAACAGCCTTTATCTTTTGACAGCCCTGATTTTCGCCTGTGGTCAAACACGGGATTCAACGGTTCCTTTACAGGGAATCGTCTTGCGCCAATTTCAAGAATTAT